>JBBQVP010000281.1:0-4486 GCA_038211455.1 Burkholderiales bacterium | reverse complement strand
GGTGGCACTCTACCGCTGAGTTAATCGCCCGAATGCGGTGCCCGCCGGACCGGCTGGAGGAACTGCATCGTTCGGCCGCGGGACGCGCGCATTCTAACTACGCCCTGCAGTCGGGTCAACGCGGGACGGGGGCTCGCCGGCGGGGCTCGCAAGTGAGACGGCACGCAATGCGCCCGCGTAATCACCGAGCTGGTCGGCAAGCTGGACGACGAGACGCGCCAGCACGCGGCTGCGTTCGGCCTCGGGCGTCCCGTCGAGCAGTGCGGCAAGCGCGTCGTACAGACGGTCGGCTTCCAGTTGGTCCATGGCACGGCGCGTAGTTTCCTGCCCTGCGCCGGGTGGAACCGCCACTGCGCTGTTGCTGGCGCCCGGTTCGGCAGTTGCTCCCAGCGCAGATTCAATGGCGGCTGTCGCAAACCCGGCGTCGATTCCCGCGCAGCGCGCAAGCACGTGCCCGTCGGGACGAAATACGTAGGTCGCGGTGTCCTGCACTCCATAGCGCGCAAACAGGGCGGGCGCAGACGCGCGCGCAAGGTTCAGCGTCGCAACGGGCACGCAAGCGGCAAGGTCCGGGCCGGTTGCGCCGAACCAGGCGACCGTGAACCGGCCTTGCAGCCGGTCCACGAAATATTGCTTCTTCCCGGCCTCGGTCACGAGGCCATCGGGCGCGGCGGCCCCAGGGCGCGCCTCGTCGGAATCGAACCGTCCGCGTTCTCGCCCGGGCGGCGTGTCGGCGTACAGGCAGGCGACCGAAAGGCGACCCACGTTGACGAGGGCGCGTGCCGCCGGCGCGCGCTCGGCGAGGTCCAGGATGACATCGCGCACCAGCCGCTGACCGGCGGTTTCCGGGCCGATGAAGACCGCACTGCGCGACGCAATTTCGACCGCTTCGCGCGCGGCCTGGAGGCGCTCACGATCGTACGTGTCGAGCAGGGCCGGCTGGGCCGCGCCCTCCAGCACCAGCGCGAGTTTCCAGGCCAGGTTGTTCGCGTCCTGAACGGCCCGGTTGCCGCCGCGGGCGCCGAACGGGGAGTGTTGTGCCGCGGCATCGCCGAGGAACAGCACCCGGCCGTACTTCATTTTCTCGAGGACGCGCTTGCGAAACCGCCAGGGCCCCACCCAGACCAGTTCGAACGGCACCTCGGGCCCCAGCAGCTTCTTCAGTCTTTGGGTGGCGCGCTCCGGACGCGTCTCGGCTTCGGGGTCGGGGTAGTGACCGATCTGCCAGTCGGTGCGCCAGACGCCGTCTGCCATCTGGTGGTACCAGATGGCGCCCCCCTCGTTGAGCGGATTGTCGAGGTAGGCCTTGCGCACCGCCTCCATGGACGGTGCCATGCGAACGTCAGCGATGCACCACGTGTCCTCGAAGAGCGCGGATTCGGCATCCTTCGCGCCGGTTTTTTCGCGCACGATGCTGTGCGCGCCGTCGGCCCCGATCAGGTACTCGCAACGCGCGACGTAGCTGCCTTCCGGCGTACCGACTTCGACTTCGACGTGGTCCACGCCCTGGCGCACGTCCAGCACGCGGTTTTTCCAGCGCAGGTCGATCGCCGGCACTTCAGCGATCTTCTCGACCAGATACTGCTCAACGTAGAACTGCTGCAGGTTCACGAATGCCGGGTACTTCTGGCCGGCCTCGGGCTGCAGGTTGAAGCGGTACAGCCGCCGTTCGCCGCGGTAGACGTCGCCTTCGTTCCAGGTGATGCCCTTCGCGCGGATGCGTTCGGCGACGCCGAAGCGGTCCAAGATCTCGAGCGTGCGCTTGGCGTAGCAGATGCCGCGCGACGACAGGCCGGCGGCCCCTACGGTGTTGTCCTCGTCCAGCACGATGGTGTGTATGCCCCGGCTGCCGAGTTCGAGCGCCGAGGTAAGGCCGCCGAGGCCGCCGCCCGCGACGATCACGGGATAGTGCCGCGCGGCGCCGCCGGCCAGTTCGGGCGGCGTTCGATACGGATAAACGGGCAGGCTGTAGCCCGGCATTGCGTCGGGCTGAAAATTGTCGTTGTCAGTCATGGCGTGCGCAGTCGGAATTGACGGAGGTGCGGACACTCCTGCACGGGATCGTAGCAGGCCGGGCGGGACCGCACATCGCCCACAGTACACCCACAGTACAATACGCGCCCCCAAGCACCGATCGACGCCCGTGACCGCCACCGTACGCACCCGCTTTGCCCCGAGTCCCACCGGTTTCCTGCACGTCGGCGGCGCGCGCACCGCAATGTATTCGTGGGCGTTCGCGCGCCAGTGCAAGGGGGTGTTCGTGCTGCGCGTGGAGGACACCGACCTGGAGCGTTCCACGCAGGCGTCGGTCGACGCGATCCTCGAGAGCATGAAATGGCTGGGCCTCGACTGGGACGAGGGTCCGTTCTACCAGATGCAGCGCCTCGATCGCTACCGGCAGGCGGCCGATGCTCTTGTCTCCTCCGGACACGCCTACCCTTGCTGGGCGACAAAAGAAGAACTCGACGCGATGCGGGAGGCGCAGCGTGCGGCGGGACAGAAGCCTCGCTACGACGGACGCTGGCGCCCGGAACGCGCGAAGGCGGCAGGGTTGGTGCCGCCGGCGAACCGCGCACCCGTGCTCCGCTTTCGTACGCCGGATGCAGGCGATGTCGGCTGGAACGATCTGGTCAAGGGACCGATCTCGTTTCCGAACGCCGAACTTGACGACTTGGTGATCCTGCGCGCCGACGGCGTGCCGACCTACAATTTCGGCGTGGTGGTCGACGATCTCGACATGCAGATTACGCACGTCATCCGCGGCGACGACCATGTCAACAACACGCCGCGCCAGATCCATATCTTCAATGCGATGGGCCAGGCGCTGCCGCAGTTCGGGCACGTGCCCATGATCCTCGGCGCGGACGGGGAGCGCCTGTCCAAGCGGCACGGCGCGGTGAGCGTCACCCAGTATCGCGATGCTGGGGTGCTGCCGGAGGCGCTGGTCAACTATCTCGCGCGCCTGGGATGGTCGCACGGTGACGACGAGGTCATCTCGACGGCGCAACTGGTCGACTGGTTCAATTTTGAGCATGTGTCGCGCTCGGCCGCGCAGTTCGATCCGGACAAGCTTGCCTGGCTGAACCAGCACTACATCAAGGCCGCGCCCGATGCGCGGCTCGCGGACCTGGTTGCGGCGGAACTTGCGCGCATGGGGGTGCGCACGCAGGGCGGCCCGCCGCTCGCGCCGGTCGTCGCCCTGCTGAAGGACCGGGCAACCTCCATCAACCACCTGGCCGAAGCTGCGACCCTCTTTTATGGCGACGGTGAGCCCGCACCCGGCCTGCTCGAGCAGCATCTCACCGCGCAGACGCGGCCCGCCCTGCGCATGCTGCAGGAAAAATTGGGCGTAGCGCCGGTCTGGGACAGGGCATCGCTTTCCGCTGCGATGAAAGCCGTTCTGGCTGCCAGCGGACTCAAGATGCCGCTGCTCGCGATGCCGTTGCGCGTGCTGGTCGCCGGGCGCGCGCAGACGCCATCCATCGATGCGGTGCTGGAGTTGCTCGGACGCGAAATCGTGCTGGCGCGGCTCGCAAGGCATCTTGACTCGGATTGACAACACGTATAGGCGAGAGGCCTTCGGGAAACAGGAAATTCTTTGCAAAACAGTGCGTTTCCGGCTATACTTCGCGCCCTCGCGTGGGGGTATAGCTCAGCTGGGAGAGCGCTTGCATGGCATGCAAGAGGTCAGCGGTTCGATCCCGCTTACCTCCACCACAGAACAGATTGAAACAGCGGTTTTAGTCCCCTTCGTCTAGAGGCCTAGGACATCACCCTTTCACGGTGAGTACGCGGGTTCGAATCCCGCAGGGGACGCCATCAGCTTTTGGCGACAACAAGGAGCGATCAAGTGGACGAAATCCTGAAGTACCTGAAGGGCCATGGTGAAAAGCTCGATTCGGAAGTCGCGGTCGGGACGGGCATCACGCTGGCCGAGGCGCGCGTCGGTTTGTCGGCCTTGTCCCTCAAGGGCGAAGTGACCACCTGCCGCGTGATTCGTTACACGGAAGGCAAGAAGATCGACGGCACCCTTTACCGGGCGGCCGGTTATGTGCCCAAGCCGGCGCCGGGCCGCAAGTCCAAGGCGGAACTGCGTGCGACCGCGAGTGCGGGGGAGCGCTCGCCGGACTGACGCCGGGCGAGTTCATGCAGTGCAATCGGAAAAGCCACCTTCGGGTGGCTTTTTTGTCTCTCTTGTTTTCGCGTAAGATTCTTTCACGAAATAAAAATAGAACTCAAGGCGCAGCTTGAAAATCCTGATCGTAGATGACCATCCTCTGGTACCCGAAGCCTTGCAGACGCTGATCGGTGCGCTCGACGAGAACTGCGAGGTGATGACCGCCATTGACCTGCCTGCGGCTTTCGAGCGCGTCGATGCAAACGGCGCGCCGGACCTCGTTCTGCTTGACCTGGGCTTGCCGGGGGAGAGCGGTCTGTCAGCGCTCGCCGCCTTTCGCAGGGCACGGCCGGAGATACCGGTGGTTGT
>JBBQVP010000280.1:0-4488 GCA_038211455.1 Burkholderiales bacterium | reverse complement strand
CCGACACCTTCATCAACACGCTGGAGAACTTCTCCACCCCGCGTGATATGTTCGGTGCCGATGCGATGACCTTCTCCAAGACCAAGCACCTGGGATCCAACCGGGCGCGGCTCTCGCAGATCGTGAACGGCAAGTGGACGCCGATCACCGACTACATCACCGAGTGATCGGGATCGCGGCAGCGGGCTTCAGGGCGGGCCTGGCTGCCGCGGTGCTTGCGCTGGCGGGGTGCGGCGGCATGAAGGACCTGACGCCGGATTTTGACCTGCGCAGTTTCATCTCCAAGTCATCCGACGTGGATTTCGGGATGACCAAGTCCCAAGTCCAGTATTACATGGGGGCGCCCAAACGCCGCATCTACGAGGGCAACCAGGAGGCCTGGCTGTGGTGCCAGACTTCCGCCAGCCGGGAGCGCGCCGACGCGTTCCTCACGGTGTATTTCTACAACGCCCGGGTCGCCGGCATCCACACCTACGGCAACCGTGCCGAGGGCGAGTGCGAGAACTTCATCCGGCAGGTCGAGTGGCTCGCCGACCCGGACAAGGCGATGGCGGCAAAGAAACGCCGGGTCGAGCACTGATTTCGTAACTTTGTTTTGTAAACCGCCAATCTGGTGGCGGGTTTCCCGTCAGTTTGTGTATCGAAATCGATACACCACCCGTTAGTTCTTCAGGTGCACCAGCTGGATTTCCGCAAGCTCCTCCAGCGCGCATAACCCCAGCAGCCCCATGTCGCGGCTGACTTCCTCGGATAGCAGGCGGATTGCGTGGCGCACGCCGGGCTCACCGGCGATTGACGCGGCATACAGGAACGGGCGGCCGACGAAGACGAACTTCGCGCCCAGCGCCAGGGCCTTGAGCACGTCGGTTCCGCGCCGGATTCCGCTGTCGAGCATCACGGGATACTCGCTGCCCAGCGCGGCGACGACCCCGGGAAGCACGCGCATCGGCGACACCGCACCGTCGAGCTGCCGGCCGCCATGGTTCGACAGGATGATGCCGTCGACGCCGGAGTCCCGCGCGATCACCGCGTCGGCCGGGTGCAGGATGCCCTTCACGATGAGCTTGCCCTGCCAGTTCCGGCGGATCAGTTCGATGTGCTGCCAGCTGAGGTGATCGCGCGAGCCGAAGTCACGCTCGACGCTACCCGAGAAGATCGGCGCGCCGCGGGTTGCGAAGGAGTTCTCGAAATGCGGCATGCCATGCGCAACCAGCGTGCGCAGCGCGGTGCCCAGCAGCCAGCGCGGGCGCGTGACGCCGTCCCACGCCAGGCGCAGGCCCGGTCGCAGCGGGGTGGAAAATCCGCTGCGCAGATTGTTCTCGCGGTTGGCCTTGACCGCGGTGTCCACGGTCACCACCAGCGTCCCGAAGCCGGCGCGCGCCACGCGCTCGATGAGTGCCAGGATCCGCTCGGACTCACCGGGCAGGTAGGCCTGGAACCAGGCGTGCGGATTGAGCGCAAAGAGTTCTTCCATGCGAATGAGGGATGAGCCGCTCATCACCATCGGCACGTTATGCGTCGCGGCAGCGCCCGCGATGACGAGGTCGCCGCGGTAGGCAGCGAGTGCGGCGATGCCCATCGGCGCGATGCCGAAGGGAGCCGACCAGGTCCGGCCGAACAGCGACGTCTCCATGCTGCGCTTGGAGACATCACGCAGGGTGCGGGGAACGAACCCCCATTCGGCGAAGGCGTCGCGGTTGTCGCGCAGGGTGGCGTTGGTTTCGGCCGCGCCCGAGACGTAGCCGAACACCGGGCGGGGCAGGTGGCGCTTTGCGGCCGGCTCGAAGTCCTCGAGGCACAGCATGTGCTGGAGCGCGCTCATATCGTCATGCGTCGAATTCGGCCACGCCGTGGGTGATCGCCAGGTCGCCGCGCGGCGTGCGCACCGCGAACTGCCAAACTCCCGCGCGGTCCGCGCCTGCCGCGCCGTAGTCGAGTTCGAGCCGGTCGCCGGGAAACACCATGCCCTTGAAGCGCCCGGCCAGGCGCCTGAGGCGGCGCGGGTCGCCACCGCCGGCCGCATGGATCAGCGCCTGGCCGGCGAGCGCCCAGGTCGCCGTGCCATGCAGGATGATGTCGGGCAAGCCTATGGCGCGCGCCGCGGCGCGCTCCGTATGGATCGGGTTCCAGACGCAGGCGCATTCGGTGTAGCGGTGCGCCAGGCCGGGCGCCGTATCGATATGCAACTGCCGCGGTCGCCCGGCGGTCACCTCGGCGTCGTCACGCAGCGCCGGCGGCTCGTCGCCCGCCTCGGGCGCGCCTGCCAGCGTTTCCTTCAGGAACATCGCCGCCGTCCAGGTGGTGACCACAGGCGCGTTGTCGCCCGCCGAGCGGGTTTCCACCCGGCTCGTGACCAGCACGCCGACCCGGGTCTGGCGCACCTGCGCGATGCGCGCGCGCGTGTGCAGCGCGTCGCCCGCGCGGATCGGCCGGTGGAAGTGTGAATCCTGCAGCACGTGTACGGCCCCGCGCGGGACGTCGGCCGATCGGCCGATCGCCGCGAGATAGTCCGGGCCGCTGACCACCGGCCATTCGAACGACATGCAGAACGCGGGATGACCGATGATCCCGCCTTCGCGCAGGTCGTCGAAATAGCATTCGTCCGTGGCCTCGATGCCGGCGGCGTAGGCCATCAGGCGGCGCGTGCTGGCCTCGAAAGTCGCTGCGCCGGCCTCGCGGCCCTGGCATGTTGCGGGTATCGGCATGGTGGTGTCCTGGGATGGAACTGCGTCAGGGTAGCGGCTGTGCGGAGGGCGGCGTGGTGATTGTTTCGACTGTTTCGAATTCCATCAGCAGTTGTCCTGGCGAGACCTGCGCGCCGCGCGCAACGTGAACCGCCGTGACGCGTAGCGCGGCGGGCGCAGCGAGCGTGTGTTCCATCTTCATCGCCTCCAGCACCAGCAGCGCGGCATTCGCGGCAACCTGGTCGCCCGGCTTCACCGGCACATCCACGACCTTGCCGTTCATCGGCGCGACCAGGCGTCCGTCCGAGGCGCCGCGCGCCGCGCGCTGCGGGGGGGCCATGGTCACGTCGCGCCAGGCGCGCGACACCCCGTCGAGAAGGAAGTGCAGCGTTTCCCCGTCGCGCACATGCGGGATCGCGCCGGGTTCGACCTGCGGTTCCCGCACGGCGTTTCTCCAGCAGGCCCACTCGCCATAGCCGGCCGCCGTTGCGCAGGAGCGTGCGTACAGGCTGTGCGCAATTGAATCCGAACGCGCATCGGCCGGCGCCGCAGTCCAGCCTGCGAAGCGTTCGGCGAGCAGTCCGGTGGTCGCGCCTTCGCCCGCAAACACCGGGTCACGCAGCACCGCCGCCAGGTAGGCCGCGTTGTGCGTCACGCCAAGCGCGACGCACTGCTCCAGCGCCGCGGCAAGCTTCTCCCGCGCTGCATCGCGTGTCGGCGCGTGCGCGACGAGTTTGGCGATCATGGAGTCGTAGTGCGGCGGGATGATCGCGCCGGATTCGAGCGCGGTTTCCACGCGAACACCCGGGGGCGCCGCCCACAATGCGATCGTGCCCGCCTGTGGCAGGAAGCCCTGCGCGGGATCCTCGGCACACAGGCGCGCTTCGATTGCGTGGCCCGAGGCACGGATCTCCTCCTGCCTGAAGCCGAGCGGCTCGCCCGCGGCGACGCGCAGCTGCCATTCGACCAGATCGAGCCCGGTCACCATTTCGGTCACCGGGTGCTCGACCTGCAGGCGCGTGTTCATCTCCATGAACCAGAAGCGACCGCCGGGGTCCGCGCTTGCGTCGACCAGGCACTCCACGGTGCCGGCGCCCGTGTAGTCGATGGCGCGCGCCACCCTGAGCGCCGCATCGCCGAGCCTTGCGCGCAGCACCGCATCGACCGCGGGTGACGGCGTTTCCTCGATGAGCTTCTGGTGACGGCGCTGCACCGAGCAGTCGCGTTCCCCCAGATGGACGATGTTGCCGTGCGTATCGGCGAGCAACTGGACTTCGATGTGGCGCGGCGCGACCACGGCGCGCTCCAGGATCACGCGGTCGTCGCCGAATGCGGCCTGCGCTTCGGACTTTGCGGTGGCGAGCAGGGCGGGCAGTTCGGCGGCCGAGCGCACGAGGCGCATGCCGCGCCCTCCGCCGCCGGCAACGGCCTTGATCATCACCGGGTAGTCGATCGCGCCGCCTTCCGCGAAATTCTCCAATACCGGCACGCCGGCCGCCTGGGCCATGCGCTTGGCGTTGGCCTTGTCGCCCATTGCGCGGATGGCGGCAGGCGAGGGTCCCACCCAGACGAGTCCCGCGTCGAGCACGGCCTGCGCAAAGTCTGCGTTCTCGGCAAGGAAGCCGTAGCCCGGGTGGATCGCCTCGGCGCCGCTGGCGCGTGCTGCCGCGACGATGGCCCCGATGTTGAGGTAGGAGGCCTGCGGCGCCGCCGTGCCGATGCACAGCGCCGCATCGGCCTCGCGCATGCGGCGCGCCGTGGCGAACACACGCAGCGCGATTTCGCCGCGATTCGCAACCAGAAG
>JBBQVP010000279.1:0-4489 GCA_038211455.1 Burkholderiales bacterium | reverse complement strand
GAGCGCAATCTGCAGCGTGACCAGCATTTCGCTCAAATACAACCGCCACTGAGTGAAATTGGGCGGGAAGAAGCCTGCCGCGTACTCCGCCATGTTCCCGGAGTCACGCACCAGGTCGAGCGGACGCATGTCTGCGCCCTTCCAGGATGCGGCAAGCACGGCCAGTACCAGCCCCCATCCAAACAGCGACCAGTGATTGCGTCGCTGGAAGGCAGGCGCGGAGGCAGGGAGCGTGTGCGCAGTCATATCGGCGGGTACCGGTCCGGCTACTTCTGGGCCAGTTGCTGGTTGAGCTCGGAGAGCTTGCGGTTGATCTCGCCCAGTTTCGCCTGCTTCTCCGCGTCAGCCATCCCGGTATTGGCCTCAAGCTTGGTCTTTTCGCGGAACAATTCCAGCTGGCGGATCGGGATCAGCTGGCGGTTGGACGATTCCTTGAACCCGGCCAGCTTGGAAAGCTTCATCAGCTTGTCCTTCTCGGCCTGCGCAGAGTGACCGTACGCGTAGAAGAAGTCCCGGATCTTTGCCTTCGTTGCCTCTGGCAGGTCTTTCCTCATTACCAGGGGGTCGGAAGGGATCAGGGGTGAAGTCCAGATCACGCGAATCGCGCCGCGCTTCTCTGGGAAGCGGTCCTGGATCCGCTGCAGGTTTTCGCTGTTATTGGTTGCCACGTCCAGCTGCTTGTTCGCCACCGCCAGCGCGTTGGTCTCGTGGTTCGCAGCCCGCACGATCCTGAACGCTTGCTTCGCGTCGACATTGTTCAGCGCAAACACGTAGTAGCTCGGGACCAGGAAACCGGAAGTCGAGTTCGGGTCACCGTTGCCGAACGACAGGGTCTTGGCGTTCTTCAGGACGTCCTCCAATGTCTTGAGCGGGCTGTCCTGGTTGACGATCAGGTGGGAGTAGTAGCCCTGTGTTCCGTCCGCATGCACCTGCTGCGCGAATACCTCGCCGTTGGCGCGATCCACCGCCTCGATCGCCGACTTGTTACCGTACCAGGCGACTTGCACCTTGTTGAAGCGCATGCCTTCGATGATGCCCGCGTAATCGGGGGCGAAGAAGGCGTTGACCTTCATTCCGGTCTTCGCCGCCAGGTCCTCGAGAATTGGATTCCAGCTCTGCTTCAGATTGGTCGACGACTCAGTCGAGATGATTCCGAAATTGATTTCCTTCAACTCCTGCGCGTATGCCGGGGCCGACACGAATGCGGCGAGCGCCGCGGTAGCGATGAATCTTGCAAACATATGAGTCTCTCCTGTGGAACGTTCAGAGTGCTTCTGCGGCATACACCGCGGGATTGCGCCTGTCTGGCACGCTGCGCAAACTTCCTTCCTCCTGCAATGTCGAAATGTGATCCGACAAGGCAAGAATTTCGTCCGCCTCCGCGCCATACAGGTCGCGAAGCAGTACCGGGGTGAGCGCTGCCGACGGTCCGTCGTACACCACGCGTCCGGCGAGCAGTGCCACGGTGCGCGGGCAGTACCGCAAGGCCACGTTGACCTGGTGCAGCGAAACGAGCACGGTGCTGCCGTCCTCGCGATTGACCCGGGATAGTATTTCCATCACTTTGCGCGAGGACTCCGGGTCCAGCGACGCAATCGGTTCGTCCGCCAGCACCACCTTGGCACCCTGGACGATGGTTCGCGCAATGGCGGCACGCTGCTGCTGTCCGCCCGACAGGGTCGACGCCCGCTGCGTCGCCTGCTCGGCGATTCCGACGCGACGCAACGCCTCAGCGGCGGATTCGGCCTCCGCGCGGGTGAACCAGCCCGTGAGGCTGCGCCAGGCGGGGATGCGGTGCAGCGCGCCGGCGAGAACATTGACGAATACCGGCAGGCGGGCCACGAGATTGAATTGCTGGAACACGAAACCGATTCCGGCTCTCACGTCACGGATGTCGCGCGCCAGCCGGCCACCCGATTGGACCGCACGGCCGTGAACTTGGATCCGCCCCTCGCCGCTTGCATCGGCCACCGCCAGCCCGGCGATGAGCCGCAGCAGCGTGGACTTTCCCGAACCCGAGGCCCCGATCAGGGCCACCATTTCCCCCGGCATGACGGCCAGGTCTACGCTGCAGAGCGCCTTGCGTCCTCCGGCGAATGTCTTGCTGAGCGCGCGGATATTGATTGCCGGTTTCATGGGTCCGTATCGGTTGCGAAAGCGACACGATAGCCAGCGGATGTGACAAGTTGATTGCGGCGGGAAAAATTTCTCGCGTCGCTCGCTGTAACAAAATTGTCTCGTGCACGAAACACTGCTGTCACACGACGCTTCTAACCTCCGGCCGATTGCATATTCACTGTGTCGCGCCTTGAACCGCTCCTTTACTCTCGCCGATCGATTCGATCACGCGCTGTTCAACGCGATCTGTTCGCGTGCGCTCGTCTACAATACCTGCTGGGAAGACCCGGCGGTGGATCGAATGGCACTATCGCTTACGGGCTCGGACACGCTGTTGGTGATCACCAGCGCCGGTTGCAACGTGCTCGACTACGCGCTTCTCGCGCCACGCCGGATCCACGCCGTGGACGCCAATCCGCGCCAGACAGCGCTTTTGGAACTGAAGATTGCCGGGGTCAGGCACCTGGAGTTCGAGGATTTCTTTTCGATCTTCGGCGAAGGTCACCACGCGCAATTCGACGCGTTGTACCGCAACAGGCTGCGCGCTGCGCTTTCCCCGTTTGCCCAGGCCTGGTGGGACCGCCGCCTGGCGTGGTTCACCCGCCCTTCCTCGAGCTTCTATTTTCACGGCCTGTCCGGCATGGTGGCCAGGACCTTTCGTGCCTACTTCCGGCTTCGTCCCCGGCTCGGCGAGGCCGTGCGTGCGCTGGTGGAAGCACGTGACCTGCGCGAACAGTGCCGGATCTACGAAGACAGGATCGCTCCGGAGCTGTGGACGCAGGGGCTCAACTGGGCGCTGTCGCAACAACTCACGATGAGCATGCTTGGCGTGCCCCATCCGCAGAGAAAGCTCGTCGAGCGACAGCACCTGCAGGGAATCCCCGGTTTCATCCGCGAAGCCGTGGAGTACGTCGCGCGCAGCTTGCCGATCGCGGACAATTATTTCTGGCGCGTTTACGTGACCGGCCGCTACACGCGTGCCTGCTGCCCCGAATACCTCAAGCCGCAGAAGTTCGAGTCCCTCAAGGGCGGGTTGGTCGACCGGATTGAAACGCATACCGCGACCATCACCGATTTTCTGCGCGGCTGCGACGAGCAGATTTCGCGTTTCGTTCTCCTGGACCACATGGACTGGATGAGTTCCTACTACCCCGAGGCGCTAGTGGAGGAATGGGAAGCGATATTCGCGAGGGCCGCACCGCGTGCGCGCATCCTGCTGCGCAGCGCGCATGCGCGTCCACCGTACCTCGACCGAGTGCGAACGGGGCGCGGCCTGCTGGCCGATTCCCTTCAGTTCCGCCATGACCTCGCGCGTTCACTGCAGACGCGCGACCGGGTCCACACCTATCCAGGGTTCGTCATCGCCGATGTCCCTGCTTAGCGCCTTCAGAAAGGATGCCGCCGTGCTCCGCCGGCTGGTGCGCGGGATGCCGCGATACACCTCGCAGACGGAGCGCCTGCAGGCCTTCTATGCGCCACAGGCCGAGGGATACGATGCATTCCGCGAAAAACTTCTCGCCGGCCGGGCCGACCTGCTGCAGTTGCTGGCGCCGGCGTCCGGGGAGTTTGTCGTTGAACTCGGCGCCGGAACAGGCCGTACGATCGAGTACATGGGCGCGGCGATACAACACCTTCGACGCGTCGAACTGGTCGACCTGTGCCCCGCTCTGCTGGATCGCGCCCGGCTGCGCGCGCGGGCCATGCCGAACGTCCGGGTGATTCACGCCGATGCCACGCTGTACCGGCCGGAGGAACCTGCCGACTGCGTGTATCTGTCCTATGCACTCACCATGATCCCGAACTGGCGGGCCGCCATCGACAACGCGTTGCGCATGCTCCGGCCCGGCGGACGCCTGGGGATTGTCGACTTCTACGTTTCTTCGCCGCGACCGGTCGCCGGCCTGGTCAGGCATCCGGCAGCGCTACGCGCGCTCTGGCGCGCCTGGTTCCGGCACGACGGTGTGTACCTCGATCCCGAGCATCTCGCCGTGCTTCGGCGTGCCATGCCCGACCATGTGCTGAACGAGCGGGACGCGCCGCTGCCCTACGTGCCGGGCCTGCGCGTGCCCTACTACCTGTTTGTCGGGCGCAAGGCCGGACCAGGATTCACAGGATCCTGCGGCCCTGCCTCCATACCGCCCGGACCACCGGCTGCCTGAGCCCGCCCGGGCCATCCACGAGCCTGACCTGCACCAGGTCGGCGCGCTTGCCGGGCGCAATCTCGCCGCGGTCTTCGAGTCCCGCGGACAGCGCGGGGTTGCGGCTCACGGTGGCGACCGCCCGGGGTATGGAGTAGTCCGCCTGATCGACCAGCCGGAACGCGCCCATCAGCAGGCTGATCGGGACATAGTCGGAGGACAGCGTGTCCAGC
>JBBQVP010000278.1:0-4493 GCA_038211455.1 Burkholderiales bacterium | reverse complement strand
AACGGGCGCGGCGGTCGCCGCGCCCGTTTGGGCGAGCCGTGCGGGCTCAGGTCTTCCGGTAGCTGCTGCGCGCGCCGCGCGAGGCGTCGGGCATCGTCAGCCCGAGCGCCGACAGGTCGGCGCGCAGCAGGTCGACAAAGATCGCGCGGACCTGCGCATTTGACGCGGTCTTGACCCCGCTTTTGCAGTAGCGCGCTTCGTTGGCCGAGTCGTCTGCGCCGAACACGTCGAGCGCATGCGGAAATGCCGCATCGACCACGCGCTGTCCCGTCGCGCGCAGCTCAGTGGCGTCGAACCCGCGCGCGCGGGAAAGCCACGTCGCGGCGAGAGTTTCCTGTCCCTCGTAGTGGATGCCCGACCACACTGCCAGCGGGATCAGGCAAGACCCGAAAGTGGCGAGCGATGCGGCCTGCGAAGCGCGCGTCGCGATCAGCTGGTGCACGCAAATTTCCATCCACGATTCGGGCAGCGGCTGCTTCAAGAAGTCGACCTTGTGGCGACCGCCTTCGCAGTTGCGCTCGGCTTCGTCCGCCAGCGGATCGGGATTCACGCCCAGGCTGGTCAGGATTTTCGCGGCATGCAGGCCCCAGCGCCGGTCGTCGCGGTACTGGTAGGATACGGCGAGCTTTTCTTCCGGCGTGGGTGCGGCGAACACGGCCATTTCATTCTGCCGCGCGAACTTGGCCTGCACCCAGCCGCTGACCACGGTCACGATGTCGGCCCCCGCGCGCTCGGTAACGTCGGCCGCCTCAAGGAACAGGCCCGTGCTGGCGAGGCTTTCCTCCGGATACTCGCGCCGGCCGCCCTTCCAGAGATCCTTGGGCATGTCCAGCGTCAGGGTTTTCAGGTCGCGCTCCAGCGACTTGATCCACAAAAGTCGCGACTGGTTGTTGCTCAAGGTCTTGACCCCGAGCTCCATGTAGCGCGCCTCGTTCGGCGTGCCGACCCCGCCGAAGATGTCCAGGCACGAGGGATAGAACTTCGCGATGGCCTTCTGGCACTCGTCGCGACGCCCTTCCTCGACCAGGCGCTTCGCGTAGACATTGCCCTGCGCGGTATGGCCGAGCGCCTCGTCGACATAGTTCTTCGCGTGCCACACGGCCAACGGCACGTAGCTCGCGCCCAGTCCGGCGATCGACTGGATGCCGCCGGTGCGCTCGGCCAGCACGCGCGTCATGCTGCGCTCGACCCAGTCCTCCATGCGCATGCGGAAATAATCCAGCTTGCGGCCGCCGACCTCGACCGAACTCTCGGCTTCGCGGATGTAGGGCATCGGGTCGACGCCCATGTCGCGCAGGATCTGCGAGACGCCCAGGCCGTGCTGCTTTTCCTGCGCGATCTGGAAATCGAGCCAGGCCTTGTCTTCCACCGTCGGGCAAACCGAGCCCGAGCGGTCCGGGGCGTCCGCGTACTCCGACTGGATCTGCACCGTCAGCATCTTGACAATGAATTCGCGGACGTCTGCGGGCACCTGGTCGGCACGCGTGTAGATCTTTCTGTTGGCAACGCTGTCTGGCAAGGGCACGGGTATTCCTCCGATGGTTTGCTGTTTGCGATAGTTTGGAAATCGGTATGCGGGTCGGCTAGCGGCCGTGGAACACGGGTTTGCGTTTCTCCAGGATCGCGGCGATGCCTTCCTTGCGGTCCTCGGTGGCGCGCAGCACGCCGCCGAGGTAGGCCTCCAGGCGGATCCCGTCCTCGATCGACAGGTCCGTGCTCTTGTTGACGGCTTCCTTCGCGTACTTGAGCGCGAGTGGAGCCTTTGCGGCGAGCTTCTTCGCCCATGCGCGCGCGGTGGGAAGGAGTTCGTCCGCCGCGACGACACGGTTCACCAGGCCGATGCGATGCGCTTCGGCGGCGTCGATGCGCTCGCCGAGCAGCACCAGTTCCATGGCGCGCCCAAGGCCTGCGAGTCGCGCGATGCGCTGCGTCGCGCCGCCTGCCGGCATCGAGCCGAGGTTGATCTCGGGTGCTGCGAAGGCCGCCTCGTTCGCCGCGAGCCGCAGGTCGCAGGCCAGCGCCAGCTCGAACCCGCCGCCGAGGGCGAAGCCGTTCACGGCCGCGATGCTCGGCTTGCCCAGGCTCGCCAACGTCGAGCGGTAATCGCCCCACCAGCGCGACTCGACCGATTCGACCGGCGGTTCGGTGACGCTTCCATCCTTGAGGTCTGCGCCGGCGGAGAACGCGCGGCCTGCGCCGGTGATCAGCAGCACGCGCTGCGCGGGATCGTCGCGCGCGGCGAGAAACACTTGCATGAGTTCTTCGCGGCATTTCGCGTTGATGGCGTTCAGCTGCTCCGGCCGGTTCAGCGTGATTTCCAGCACGCCGTCCTGCAGGGTGGTCAATATCGTTTCGTAGTTCATGGCACTGCCCCTCGTGTTGCGGCGGGCTGCATCAGGCGGCGGCCCCTGCCGTTGTCTTGTACTGCGCGACCAGCGCGCGCTTGTCGACCTTGTTGGAACCGTTGCGCGGCAGCGCGGCGACAAAAATCACGCGCTTGGGCAGCTTGTAGCTTGAGAGGTGGCGGCGGCAGTGCGCGAGCAACTCCTCTTCGCCCAGCTGCGCCGCTTCGCGCAGCGCGACCACCGCGGTCACAGCCTCCTCCCAGTGCGGGTCGGGCAGGCCGAACACCGCGGCGTCGAGCACGTCGGCGTGCGCGGCGATCGCGTGCTCCACTTCCGCCGCATGCACGGTCATGCCGGCGGTCTTGATGACGTCCTTGAGCCTCCCGGTGAGGTACAGCGCGCCGTCCTCCCCCAGCCGGCCGATGTCGCCGGTATGCAGCCACCCGCCATCCATCGCGATCTCCGTCAGCTCCGGGGCTTCCCAGTAGCCGCTCATCGCGGTCGGGGAGCGCACCACAACCTCGCCCTCGCCGCCGCCGTGGGGCTCGAAGTTCCCGTCGTCCGCACGGATCGCGAACTCGCTGCCCGGCCACGCAAACCCCACGCAGTTGGAGGCGCGGGTCAGGCTGGCGTCGCAATCGTAGGTCGCGATGTTGCTGACTTCGGTCATGCCGTAGGTGATCTCGAGCGGCAGGCCGGGAAAGCGCCGGAAGATCTCGCTGCGGATGGCCTCGGGCAGCGAGCCCGCGGTCCAGTGCAGGCGGCGCAGGGAGCCGAGGTCGTAAGGCGTGCAGTCCAGCGCGGCGAACATCCCCTTGGCCGAGAGGACCGGATGCAGGTACAGGCGCGTCACGCCATGCGACTGCACCAGTCGCAGCAGGGAATCCGGATCGGTATGCGTGGGAATCACGAGCGTGCCGCCCGCGAGCAGGATGGCGAACGGGCCGGTCAGAGATCCGCCGGTATGCGCCATCGGCGCGCGCCCAAGCAGCACATCCTCGCGCGTGAGTCGCTGCGCAAGCATCGCCAGTCCCCAGGCCACGGATAGGTGCGAGCGCACAACGCCCTTGGGACGGCCGGTGCTGCCTGCGGTGTAGTAGATCGCGCAGGGGCGCGTCAGGTCTCCCGCGAGGTATTCCCCGGGCGCCGGGCTGCGGGCGAGGAGTTCCTCATAGCCTACGATGCCGTCCTGCGCTGGTCCTGCGCAGACGACACTCGCCGTTGCGCAAAGCGACCTGACCGCGGGCAGGTGCTCCGCATCGGTGACCACGCAACGCGCGCCGCAGTTGTCGATGTAAAAGTGCAGTTCCTCGTAGGCGGTACGCGGGTTGAGCGGAACTACGACCGCACCCGCCCAGATGATCGCCCACCAGGCTTCGACGAACCGGGTGCCGTTCGGGAGCAGGAGCACCACGCGGTCACCAGGCCGGACGCCCAGCCCGGTGAGTCCGGCGGCAAGGCGTCCCGTGCGTTCGAGCAACTGCGCGTACGTGGCGGTTTGCGTGTCCTGCCGGATCGCGGCCTTGTCGCCGAACCGGCGTGTGCTGGCGATGAACAGGGAAACGGCGTCAAACGGGGGAGGAGTCAGCACGGGTGGTCGCGGGTTGGGCAGGTTTGACGTCAGAACTTCAGGAGACCCGGGCGGCCGGCCGGGCACTGCTGCGCGACCTGCGCCCGGCCGCGGCGCGTCTTGGGCGCGCCCCGAGGGCGACCGAGATACCTTCCGCACATTCGAGCAGGCCGGGCAGGAGCTTGTCGATCCTCGCATCCGTCAGCCGCTGAACCGGTCCGACGATGCCGACGCTTGCGATCACCCGGTCGCCCGCATCGCGCACCGGCGCGGCGAGGCTGCGCGCCCCGGGATAGATTTCCTGGTTGCTGATGGCATAACCCTGCGCGAGGATCTGCGCCAGGTCGCGACGCAGTTCCGCCTTGTCGACGATGGTTCCCGGGGTATAGCGCCGCAGGCGCCCGCGCAGGTACGTTTCGCGGTATTCCCCGCTCATATTGGCGAGCAGGATGCGGCGGGTCGAGCCGCAGTGCAGCGGGAAACTCATGCCGTCGCTCGGAATCACGCGCATGGGCTCCGGGCTTTCAATCATCTCGAGATAGGTCGCCTGTGCATCGGTCTGCACCACCAGCACCACG
>JBBQVP010000277.1:0-4508 GCA_038211455.1 Burkholderiales bacterium | reverse complement strand
GGCCTGAACATCACGCTGAAGCACGAGCAGGTCGGCAACCCCTACCAGGACATCAGCCTTCGCTTCAAGCATTTCTTCGCGCGCAAGGTGATGTTCGTGAAGTTCGCCTGCGCCTATGTCGTGATGCCCGGGGGGTTCGGTACGCTGGATGAGCTGTTCGAGGCCCTGGTACTGGTGCAAACCAAGAAAACCAGGCCGATGCCCATCATCCTGATGCATTCCCCGTTCTGGGCCGGCCTGGTCGCGTGGATACGCGGTCGCCTGACAGAGGAGGGAATGATCGATGCCGAGGACGCCGACCTCCTGCAGGTGATCGATTCGCCGCAGGCGGTCGTGGAAGCGATTTTCGCGCATTACGAAAAGCGTGGATTCCAGCTGCTGCCTTCGGAACGCGAGGTGATGCTCAACCTGTGATGCCGGGTGATTCTGCTAGAATTCTCCCCACCAACCCCCTGCCATGCGCAAACTCCTTTTTTCCCTACTTCTTGCGGTCGCGCTGCCGGTGTTCGCCCAGACGGGACCCCTGCCCAAGCTTGAGCCGCTGCCTGCGCCGCCACCGCCCGCGCCCGGGCTGGGTGATCTCAATGCGGCCGAGCCGCGGGTCAACATCCCCGTGCAGAAGGAAGACAAGGTGGAGGAATTCCGCGAAAACGGCCGGGTCGTCATGCTGAAAGTGACGCCGCCGAACGGCGTTCCGTACTACCTGATGGACAACACCGGCAACGGCAACTGGATCCGCCGCGACTCGCTCGACAGCGGCGTGCGCGTCCCGATGTGGACCATCCGCACCTTCGACTGATCGCTTGTCGGTCTTTACCCCGGTTTCGGAAGTCCAGCTTGCCGACTGGCTCACGGGCTATTCGGTCGGCTCCCGGCCGCGGCTCGAGCCGATCGCCGCGGGCATCGAGAACACCAATTACTTTGTCACGACCTCCCAGGGCAGCTACGTCCTCACGCTGTTCGAGAAGCTTACCGCCAGGGAGCTGCCGTTCTACCTGAACCTGATGGCTCACCTCGCGCGGCATGGCATTCCCTGTCCAGCGCCGATCGCGGACCTTGCGGACCAGTACCTCGGCGAGCTGAACGGCAAGCCCGCGGCGCTGGTCACCCGCCTGCGCGGTGCCTCGGTCATGCGGCCGGGCGCCGAGGAGTGCGCGCAACTGGGTGCCCTGCTCGCGCGCATGCACCTGGCTGGGCGTTCCTACCCAGGGTTCCTGGAGAACCCGCGCGGCCCGCGCTGGTGGCGCGAAACCGCGCCGCAGGTGCGCCCGTTCCTGGACCAGGACAGGCAAACTCTGCTGGATGCCGAAATCGCCTATCAGGGGCAGCACCGGTTTCCGGACCTGCCGCGCGGTCCGGTGCACGGCGACCTGTTCCGCGACAACGTACTGTTCGATTCGGGGCGTCTTACCGGCCTCATCGACTACTACTTCGCGGGCATCGACGTGTTCCTCTTCGATGTCGCGGTCTGTGCCAACGACTGGTGTCTGGTCGACCCGCAACGCGATCGCCGTTTCGACGCGGCACGGGTGTCGGCGTTCCTTGCCGAGTATGCGTCCGTGCGCCCGTTCACGCCCGCCGAGCGCGAAGCCTGGCCGACGCTGCTGCGCGCCGCTGCGTTGCGCTTCTGGCTGTCGCGCCTGTTTGACTTCCACCTGCCACGACCCGGCGAACTCGTGCACGCGCACGACCCGGAACATTTCTGCGAGATCCTGCGCCTGCGCGCCGAACCGGGGTTTGCCGCCCCCTGGGCGGACTGAGCCATGCAGGCGAGGCTGATTCCCTCATCGCGTGGCTGGCGCTGGCTGCCTGAGGGCTGGCGGTTGTTCCGCGCCGCGCCGGTCAAGTGGCTGGTGCTGGTATTCGCGTACTGGATGCTGATGACGACGGTCAGTATCGTGCCGTTCGTCGGGGTCGTCGCGGTGCTGGTCCTCGTGCCGGGATGTTCGATCGCATTCATGGCAGGCAGCCGCGCGGCCGAGCGCGGCGAGCCGCTCGAGGTCTCGCTCATTGTCTCCGGATTCCGTGACAACCTGCGCGGTGAGCTGGTGCTTGGTGCAGTCTACTTCGCGTCGATGCTGCTGCTGCTCCTGGCCAGCACGATTGCGGATGACGGCGCGCTGGCGCGCTGGATGGTCACCGGCGCGCGACCGGATGCGGACGTCGTGCAGTCCGACGGATTCCTGGGCGCGCTGATCATCGCCGCCGGCTTTTACATGCCGGTGATGATGTCGTTCTGGTTCGCCCCGACCCTCGTTGCCTGGCACCGGATGCCGGCGGGCAAGGCACTGTTTTATTCCCTGTTCGCCTGCCTGATGAACTGGCGCGCTTTCCTCGCCTACGGCGTGGCCTCCGCGCTGGTGCTCTTCGTCCTGCCGTTTGCAGCCCTGTTCGTGCTGATGCTCGTGTCCGGCGGCGCGGTCCGCCCGGGCGCGATGGCCTTGCTGTTTCCGTTTGTCCTTTCGATGATGCCGATGCTGTTCGCGAGCTTCTATGCGAGTTACCGGGATATCTTTGCGGAAGAGGGGGCGGCGGAAGATCCGTCCGCCGTCCTGCCCCGCCCGGAGGGCGAGGGCACCGAGGAGCCGCGCACTCCGCCTGAACCCTGATAGCAGTAGGGTTGTGCGGCGCAGCATGCGCGCCGCCAGTGGGATAGAATTCCCTGCCCCCCGCTAGGACACCGCATGCAGCGCCTGCGCGAAATTCCTTACAACTACACGTCGTTCTCCGATCGAGAGATCGTGCTGCGCCTGCTCGGGCAGAGCGGATGGGACCTGATCAGTGAACTGCGTGCCGAGCGCCGCACCGGCCGATCCGCCCGCATGCTCTACGAGGTACTCGGCGAGATCTGGGTCGTGCAGCGCAATCCCTACCTCGAAGACGATCTCCTCGAGCATCCCAAGCGACGCGCCCAGGTGCTGGCGGGAATGCGCCACCGGCTTGAGGAAATCGAGCGGCGACGCGGGGAAAGCGAGAGGGTCGACGATTTGCTGGTGGCGGCGCGCAATGCCGTTGCGGTGTTCGACAAGGCCTTCGACGAGACCCGCGCGCTGCGGCGCAAGGCGCAACGCGCGCTTTCACGCGTCACGCGCAGCGACAACATTGCATTTGATGGCTTCGCGCGCGTTTCGCACGTCACTGACGCAACCGATTGGCGGGTCGAATACCCGTTCGTCGTCGTATCTCCGGACAGCGAGGAGGAAGTGCAGGCGATCGTCCGCGAGTTGATCCGTCTCGGTCTCACGATCATCCCGCGCGGCGGCGGCACGGGTTACACGGGCGGCGCGGTGCCGCTGACGCGCAGGTCCGCCGTGGTGAACACCGAGAAGCTCGAGTCCCTGGGGGAGGTCGAAGACACGCCGCTGCCCGGCCTTGAGCGGACGGCGACGACGATCCGCTGCGGCGCTGGTGTGGTAACCCGGCGAGTGATGGATGCGGCAGAGTCGGCGGGCCTCGTGTTCGCCGTGGACCCGACCTCCGCGGACGCCTCGTGCATCGGCGGCAACGTGGCGATGAACGCTGGCGGAAAGAAAGCCGTCCTCTGGGGCACCGCAATCGACAACCTGGCCTCCTGGCGGATGGTGACGCCGGACGCAGAGTGGCTCGAAGTGGAGCGGGTCGGCCATAACCTGGGCAAGATCCACGACGCGGAGACGGCAACGTTCCGCATCTGCCGTTTCGCATCCGACGGCAGGAAGCTGCTTGAGGAGCGCCGCATCGACGTGCCGGGACGCGCATTCCGGCGGGCGGGGCTCGGCAAGGATGTGACCGACAAGGTCCTGCACGAACTGCCTGGCGTGCAGAAGGAGGGCACCGACGGGATCATCACCTCGGCGCGTTTCATCCTGCACCGCATGCCGGCCCACATCCGCACGGTCTGCCTGGAATTCTTCGGCAGCGCGCACGAGGCGGTGCCGGCCATCGTCGAAATCAAGGACTACCTCGACGCCCACCCCTCGGCGATGCTCGCCGGCCTGGAGCATCTCGACGAGCGTTACCTCAGGGCGGTGGGCTACGCGACGAAGGCGCGTCGCAACCAGCGGCCCAAGATGGTGCTGTTCGGCGACATCGTCGGCGACGAGGTCGACGCGGTCGCGAGCGCTGCTTCCGCGGTGGTGCGCATGGCCAACGCGCGCGGCGGCGAGGGTTTCGTTGCGGTCTCGGCCGAGACGCGCAAGCGCTTCTGGCTCGACCGGGCGCGCACCGCGGCGATCGCCAAGCACACCAACGCGTTCAAGATCAACGAGGACGTGGTCATCCCGCTCCCGAGGCTGGCGGAGTATTCGGACGACATCGAACGCATCAACATCGAGCTTTCGATTGCGAACAAGCTGGAACTGCTCGGCGCGCTGGGCGAATACTTTTTGGCCGGGCTTCCGCTGGTGCAGCAGGACGTCAAGGTCGCGGACGCCGAACTCCTCGGCGAGCGCCCGCAGCGCGCGCTCGAGGCGATCGCCCGGGTGCGCGCGCGTTGGCAGTGGCTGCTGGACAACCTTGATGCGCCGGCC
>JBBQVP010000276.1:0-4551 GCA_038211455.1 Burkholderiales bacterium | reverse complement strand
GGCAATCACGCCATCGAAGAAGCTGCTTGCGACCTCCTTGTCGGCAAACATGGCCTGCGGATACGCCTGTCCCCCGATGATGAGGACATAGAGTTGCGCCATTCCACCCGCAATCACGCAGGCCGCAGCCAATGCGCTGCGCAGGCGGCTTGCACGGGGAGCGAAAATCAGCGCAAGCGGGACCAAGCCGCCGATCACGACCTGTCCGATCCAGAAGAGCGCCGTATACACACCGCCGGAGACGAGGATGAAGCGCTCGACCTCGTGCTGGCGCGTAACGTAGAGATTGGTCAGGTGGTAGACCAGGACAAAATAGAGGACGGCGGCCACAAACACGCCGAGGAGATTCGCCAGCCTTTTCACCAGCAGATCGCCAAGCGGGAGCCCCGCTCCCCGGCAGATGCCCATCAGCACCAGCATGAACACCGCCAGGCCGAATGAAAACGACATGACGATAAACAGGGGCGCCATCAGGGCGCTGTTGTAGAGTTCCCGGGCGACGAGAAACCCGAAAATGGAGCCCGTCCCCGTGGTCAGGACCAGACGCCAGAAAAGCGCGAACAGGCCTGCCTTCCGGGTGTGATCGTTCATGCGCCGCTCGAACATGGTCCACAAATACAGCGCGACGACTGCAAAGAATCCGCTGTAGAGGAAAATATTCCAGGCGAACACCGACTTGAAATTGTAGTTCGTCATCGCCACGATCAGGCGGTCAGGCCGTCCCAGGTCAAGCACCAGGACCGAAAGCCCGCCCGCAAGAAGCGTCATCGCGAGGAGGCCTGACAGCCTGGTCAACGGCTTGTAGATCTCCCGGCCGAACACCGAGGCGATCGAGGCCACGTTGAGCGCGCCGGAAGCGGCCACGATCAGGAATACCGCGAACACGTGCGGCATTCCCCACACGATCCGGTTGCTCATGCCGGTGACATAGTGGCCGTTGTGTTCCATGGTCCAGGCAGCCCAGAGGCCGGCGAGCACCACAGCCACGAGCGCGCACAGCAGGGCGTAGAAGCCCCCGCGGCTCTCCAATTGGCGGAATTGCGTGCGCGCCATCGTTACAGCCCCTGGTAGCGCACGCCGGTATTGAGGGCGAGGTCGGCACGCACCTGCGCGGAAGGCTCGCTGTGCAGTCGGCGGTGGATCTCCGCGGACGGATCGTTCAGGTCCCCGAACAGCATTGCCTTGCCGCCGTCGCGGTTGCACGCTTCCACGCATGCCGGTGCGTCACCCCTGTCCACCCGGTGCACGCAAAGGGTGCAGGACTCGACTGTGCCCTTGCCGCGCGGAACGTCGGGCTTTTGGCCGGTCACGGTTTCGTGGATGAACGACCGGGCGCCGTACGGGCACGCCATTACGCAATAGCGGCAACCGATGCACGTGTGCTTGTCGACCAGGACGATGCCATCGTCGCGCTTGAACGAGGCTCCCGTCGGGCAGACGTCGACGCAGGGCGGCTCTTCGCAGTGCTGGCACATCATCGGCAGCGTCTGCGCCACGCCCGTGCGCTTGTCGCGCAGCCCGACCTTGCGGATCCACTGCGCGTCGGTTTCCGGGCGGCCATTGCCGGAAACCCCGTTTTCGGTGTGGCATGCGGTGACGCAATCGTCACAGTCCGCGCATTTTGTGATGTCGATCAGCAAGCCCCAGCGCCTGAGGGCCGACGCGGCCTCCGCCGGGGAGCGCGCCTGCGCAAGCTCGACCAGGTTGAAGGCCGGCGCCATTGCGGCGCCGGCAGCTGCCGCGGCGCCCCATCCCAGAAACTCGCGCCGGCCCAGGCTCATTTTCGGGCTCCTGCAGTTTTCGCCTGCCGCATCGAGCTGTGGCATTCGAAGCAGTCGATCTTGACCGCGGTGTAAGCGTGGCAGCTCGAACAGAATCCCTGCGTTCCCAGTACGCTCCCGGTGTCCTTCGAAGCATGGCACTCGACGCAATTCTTCAGGCTGAAGCGAGTTTCGCGGATACCTTCTCGCACCGTCCGGTCGCGCTGGTGGAAGAGCATCTTCATGTGGTCGCGACGCATCTCCTCGGTCGGCGCAACGCAGGCCTCGCCGGCGTCGGCCTTGGATGCAGGGGTCGTGTAGGCAGGCACAGGGACGCGCCCGGCGAGCTTGTCCGCGGCCTGGGCAATTCCCGCTGCACTCAGTAGCAGTGACAACGCGAGGGCGACGATACGCTTCATCCGCCGCCTGACTCAGTGGTCACCCATGCCCATCTTGATATAGCCCGTCGGGCACACGTCGGCGCAGATGTGGCAGCCGATGCAAAGGTCGTAGTCCGTGTAGACATAGCGTCCCATTGTCGATTCCGATTTCGGTGTCCGCTTGACCGCGATCTGCGGGCAGTAGATGACGCAGTTGTCGCACTCGAAACACATTCCACAGCTCATGCAGCGCTTCGCCTCTTCCACGGCCTGCTTGTCGTCCAGGCCAACCATGCGTTCCTCAAAGTGGCCGAGCACCTCCTCCGCCGACGGCCCGATCTCCGTGCGCTTGATCCGGTCCTGGTGCTGAAAGTGGCCGAGGAACAATTCGCTGGACTGGCACACTTCCGCGGCGCCGCGATCCTCGTAGTTGTGGACCGCGAACCCGCCCACGCCTTTTCCGACCAGTGAGGTGCCGCGCACCCCCCTGTCTACCTCGCGCAAATCCGGCCCGCCCACCGGCTCAAAGGCCTTGGGTTCGAGGTTCACTTCGCGCAGCTTGTCGAGCAGGTTGAAGTGATGCACGTCGACTTTCGGGCGCTTCACCATCTCCTTCTCGCCGAGATACCGGTCGATGCTGTCAGCTGCAATCGACCCCTGTCCGATCACGGTCGTGAGCAGGTGGGGGCGGATGATGTCACCGCAAGCGAACAGGCCTTGTCGATTCGGCACCTGGTAGAACTTGTCCGCTGCGATCAGGCCCTTGCCGTTGTCCAGCGACTCCATGCCCTGCAGGTCTCCGGACTGTCCAATCGCAGATACGATCAGGTCGGCCTCCAGGTCGAACTCCGTGCCGGGCTTCTCGACCGGCTTGCCGCTCGAGTAGTCGAGCTCCACGACGCGCAACGCCGTGGCGCGCCCGGTCTTCTCGTCAAGGATCACCTTGACCGGAAGCAGGCTGCCGCGAATCTTCACCCCTTCGCGCTGCGCGTCCTCGATCTCGTGCTTCGCCGCGTTCATCTTCTCCACCGGCTGCATGGAAATCAGCATTGCGTCGGCACCTTTGCGCGCGGCCATCGCCGATACGTCATGCGCCGTGTGACCCATGACGACAAACTCCGGGCGATCGGATTCCTGCAGGTCGGTCACATAGCCGAGCCGGCGCGCCACCGAGACCACGTCGACCGAAGTATCACCGCCGCCGACGACGACCACGCGGCCCGCGACGGACTTCAGGCGTCCCTGGTTGAACGCTTCGAGGAAAGCCACGCCGCTGATGCAGTTAGGCGCGTCAGCGCCCGGCACGGGAAGCGCCCGCCCCGCCTTGCACCCGATCGTGAT
Organism: Burkholderiales bacterium; assembly: GCA_038211455.1. Taxonomy (GTDB): domain Bacteria; phylum Pseudomonadota; class Gammaproteobacteria; order Burkholderiales; family SG8-39; genus SZAS-79. The sequence continues at coordinate 1,070 of JBBQVP010000276.1, read as the reverse complement.
CAGGACGGCGTCGAAATCGCGCTCGAGATCCTCCAGCCGCACCTGCTTGCCGACGCGGGTATTGAGGCGCACTTCCACGCCCATTGCGGTGATGCGGTTGATTTCGCCGTCCAGGTGCTTTCGCGGCAGGCGGTAACCCGGCACGCCGTACTTCGCCATGCCGCCCAGTTCGGCGTGATCGTCGAACAGGGTCACGCCATGCCCCTTGCAGCGCAATTGATAGGCGGCCGACAACCCCGCCGGACCGCCGCCGACGATCGCCACCCGCTTGCCGGAGTCGGGCCCGGCCTGAAAGCTGAAATTCTGCTCCAGCGCGTAGTCGCCGATGTACTGCTCGACCGCATTGATGCCGACGTAGTCCTCGACACTGTTGCGGTTGCAGCCCGTCTGGCAGGGCGCCGGGCAGACGCGCCCCATCATCGAAGGAAAAGGGTTGCCGGCCGTCGACCTGCGGAACGCATATTCCTGCATGGTCGTGCCCTTGGGCGGCTTTTCCACGCCGCGCACGATATTGAGCCAGCCGCGGATGTCTTCGCCGGATGGGCAGCTCGCCTGGCAGGGCGGCGTCTTGTGCACGTACGTCGGGCACTTGTCGGTCGCGTCAGCCGAAAATATCTGCTGCTGGAAAGAGCCCCACTCGTGGTCTCCGTCCTTGAACTTGCGGAATGTATGCCCGCTCTTGGCTTCGGGCTTGCTCGCTGGCGCTGCCATGTTTATCTCCGCTGATTCCGCTGATTCCGAATGGACCGGCTCAATTCCCGGGTCCGAGAACGATCGCCTTGCTCACGAGCCCGTGAACGCTGCCGATCATGTCCATGGGATGCTTGTAGTAGGGCAGCACCTTCGTGAACTGGCTCTTGCAGATGGCGCAGATCGCGGCCATGTAGTTCACCCCGTGCTCTTCGACAACGCTCTGGAGCGCTTGCATCCGCGGCAGCGCGCCCTTGACGCGCAGCTCGACCAGGTCGTCGGTCAGCAGGCCGCCACCGCCGCCGCAGCAGAAGGTTGTCTCGCCGATGGTCTCGGGCGCCATGTCGACGAACTTGTTTACGCTGGCGCGGATGATCGCG
>JBBQVP010000275.1:0-4591 GCA_038211455.1 Burkholderiales bacterium | reverse complement strand
GCCATGAAGGTGAGCGCATTCGCCAGCTTCATCTCGCGCCCTGCGCGCGGGTGCTGGACCTTCAGCCCGGGGCGGTAGCGCCCCGAGCAGACGCGAAAGAACGCGATGCGGTCGCGGTGGCGCGGATCCATGTTGGCCTGGATCTTGAAAACGAATCCACTGAAACCGGGCTCGTTCGGATCGACCATGCGCGCGCCCGCGTCGCGCGGCTGCGGCGGCGGCGCCCAGTCGAGGAGCGCCTGCAGGATCTCCTGCACGCCGAAGTTGTTGATCCCTGAGCCGAAGAACACCGGCGTCTGCGTGCCGGCAAGAAAGCGCTCCAGGTCGAAGGGCACGCTCGCGCCAGACAGCAGCTCCACGTCGGAACGCAGCTGCGCGATTTCGTTCGGGAAAAGTTCATCGAGCCGCGCGTTGGCGATCCCCTCGATGGTCTCCGATTCACCGCCGCGCTTTTCCTCGCCCGGCGTGAAGCGCAACAGCCGGTTGGACAGGAGATGGAACACTCCCCGGAACCCCTTGCCCATTCCCAGCGGCCAGCTGATCGGCGCGCAATCGATCTTCAGCACCGACTCGATCTCCTCGAGCAGTTCGAAGGGCTCGCGCACCTCACGGTCGAGCTTGTTCACGAACGTGATGATCGGCGTGTTCCTGAGCCGGCAGACCTCCAGGAGCTTGATGGTCTGCGCCTCCACGCCCTTGGCCGCATCGATCACCATGACCGCGGCATCGACCGCGGTGAGTACCCGATAGGTGTCCTCGGAAAAGTCCTCGTGCCCGGGCGTATCGAGCAGGTTGATCGTGTGCCCGCCGTACTCGAACTGCATCACCGAGCTCGTCACCGAGATGCCGCGCTGCTTCTCGATCTCCATCCAGTCGGAGGTGGCGTGACGCGAGCTCTTTCTCGCCTTCACAGTACCCGCCATCTGGATCGCGCCACCGAAGAGCAGGAGCTTTTCGGTCAGCGTGGTCTTGCCGGCGTCGGGGTGGGAGACGATCGCGAACGTCCGCCTGCGCGATACATCGCGCACAAGGTCTGCGGGAAAGGCGGGCGTGTTCATGGAAGCGACAACAGAATCCGTCGGCGTAGGCGGCGTAGCGGGGCGCGATTATAGCAATCGGCGCGTAGCGGCGCGCATGCTAACCTCGCGAAAACCCGGGGGGCCGCAGCGATGCAATTTGATTTTGACGCCTATTCTCCGCAGCAGATCGCCGAGCGCGTCGAGACGGTCGGTGTGGCCAAGGCGCGGATGCCACTTCTGCAGATGGCGCTGCTCGGGGTGCTCGCGGGAGCGTTCATCGGCCTGGGCGCGCTCTACTACACGTTGGTGGTCAGCGATGCGAGCCCGGGCTTTGCGCTCTCGCGCGTGCTCGGCGGGGTCTGGTTCTCTCTGGGCCTGCTGCTCGTCGTCGTGGCGGGCGCCGAGCTGTTCACCGGTAACAACCTGCTTGCGATGGCGTGGGCCGACGGCCGCATCACGGCAGGCGAGGTACTGCGCAACTGGTTTGTCGTGTGCCTGGCAAACCTCGTCGGCGCCTCCGGGCTCGCCGTGGCGGTCTGGCTGTCCGGGCACCCGGGCGCAAACGGCGGCGCGGTAGCCCAGGCGTACCTCAAGATCGCGGCGGCCAAGGCCGCGCTTCCCGCCTGGGAAGCGTTTTTCCGCGGCATGTTGTGCAATGTCCTCGTCTGCATGGCGGTCTGGATGGCGCTCGCAGGGCGCAGCGTGACGGACAAGGCGGTGGCGATCGTATTCCCGATCTCCGCCTTCGTCGCCGCAGGATTCGAACACTCGGTCGCGAACATGTACTTTTTCCCGCTCGCGCTGCTGCTCAAGGGATCCGGCACGCCTCTCCCACCGGGCGCCGAAGCGATCGAACTGACCGCGATGTTCGCCAACCTCGGTCCGGTGATCGCCGGAAATATTGCGGGCGGCAGCGTCCTCGTGGCGCTGGTCTACTACCTGATCTACCGCCGGCCGGCCGGGCCCTGAGGCGCGTGCTATAGTTTTCAAAAGCGCCCCGGGCGGCCTTGGGTTGTGTATCGGTATCGGTACACGAACTGCCGTAGGAGCCGCTCCAGATGCGGATATAGAAGAATAAAAGTTAGAGATTAATATCATGGCAGACCGTCAGTTCGGCATCGAAACCCTGTGCCTGCATGCCGGGCAGATTCCCGACGCAGCCACCGGCGCGCGCGCCCTGCCGATCTACCAGACAACCTCCTTCGTGTTCGACTCGGCCGAACATGCGGCGAGCCTGTTCAACCTGCAGACGTTCGGCAACGTTTACTCGCGCATCTCCAATCCTACGGTGTCCGCCCTGGAAGAGCGCGTTGCGGCGATCGAGAACGGCCGTGCCGCGCTGGCCACCGGGTCGGGCCAGGCAGCCGAGGCCACGGCGATACTCACGCTTTGCGAAGCCGGCGACCACATCGTGTCGGCATCCACGCTATACGGCGGCTCGTATTCACTGCTCGGCATCAACCTCGCCAGGCTGGGTATCGAGACCACCTTCGTCGACCCCGACGACCCAGAAAATTTTCGCCGCGCGCTGCGGCCGAACACCCGTCTGGTCTATGCCGAGACGCTCGGCAACCCGCTCATCAACCTTGTCGACATCGAAGCCGTTGCGTCGATCGCGCACGAGGCCGGCGTGCCGCTGATGATCGACAACACGGTGCCTTCGCCCTACCTGTGCCGGCCGTTCGACTGGGGCGCCGACATCGTGGTCCACTCGGCCACCAAGTACATCGGCGGCCACGGCACCACCATGGGCGGTGTGATCGTCGAGTCGGGAAAGTTTCCCTGGGACAACGGCAAGTTCCCGGGAATGACCGAACCCTCGCGCGGCTACCACGGGGTGCGCTTTTACGAGACTTTCGGCGACTTCGGCTACACCATGCGCGCGCGCATGGAGATCATGCGCACTTTCGGGCCGGTACTCGCCCCGCTGGCCGCCTGGCAGCTCATGCAGGGCCTCGAGACCCTGCATGTGCGCATGGAGCGGCATTGCGCCAACGCGCTGGCGGTGGCGAAGTTCCTGCAGGGCCATCCGCAGGTGGCCTGGGTGAACTATCCGGGACTGGAAGACAACAAGTACCACGCCCTGGCAAAGAAGTACCTGTCGAAGGGTGCCTCGGGCCTGTTGAATTTCGGCGTCAAAGGCGGCGCGCAAGGTGGCGAGAAATTCATCGAGGCGGCGACCTTCATGAGCCACCTTGCCAATATCGGCGATGCGAAGACGCTGATCATCCATCCAGCCTCGACCACCCACCGTCAGATGTCCGAGGAAGAGCAGCTGAAGGCCGGCGTGCTGCCCGACATGGTGCGCATGTCCGTCGGCCTCGAAACACTGGACGACATCCTGTGGGACATCGACCAGTCGCTGCAGGCGACAATAGGGGCATGACACAAAGGGCATGACACAACGTGCCATAGCGGCCGACTGCAATTGACGTATCACCACCGGGGAGAAGCAACATGCTGAGCTATCAGGTCATCGAACATGGCAAGCCGCTGCAGAAAGTATTCACCGCGACGCCCAAGCCAAAGGGGACCGAGGTACTGGTGCGCATTACGCGCTCCGGTGTCTGCCACAGCGACCTGCACATCTGGGACGGCTACTTCGACCTTGGCGGCGGCAAGCGCTTCTATGTGAAAGACCGCGGCTGCGTGCCGCCCTTCACGCTCGGGCACGAACCCTTCGGCGTGGTCGAAGCCTTCGGCGCGGGTGCTGCCAAGGCGCTGCGCGGCCTGAAGGTCGGGCAGCGCAGGCTCGTGTATCCGTGGATCGGCTGCGGCAAGTGCGCGGTATGCAAGGCAGGCCAGGACAACTACTGCGTGTCTGGCACCCGCTTCCTGGGCATCAATCGCGCCGGCGGGTATTCGACCCACGTGCTGATCCCGCACCCCAAGTACCTGGTCGATACCGCTGGCGTGGATGATGCGTTTGCCGCCACGCTGGCCTGTTCGGGCAGGAACGACTATGTCGCAGTGCTCGGATGCGGCGGCCTGGGCCTGGTCGCGATCTCGATCCTCAAGGCGCTGGGCATCCGCAACGTGATCGCCTGCGATGTCGATGCGGGCAAGCTTGCCGTGGCGAAGAAGCTCGGTGCGGCGCTGGTCCTTGACACGCGCGGCGCCGATGCGGCGCAGCGCCTGGGGGCGCTGGCAAAGGGCAACCTGGCCGGCGCAATGGATTACGTCGGCATGCCAGCGACCTTCATGGCGGCCTACCCCGCCCTGCGCAAGGGCGGACGCTACATCCTCTGCGGGCTGTTCGGCGGGGAGGTCACCCTTCCCCTGCCGCCGATCGCGCAGCGCGCGGTGGGCGTGATCGGTTCGTACGTCGGCAACCTCGCCGAGCTAAAGGCGGTCGTGGCGCTGGCGAAAAAGAAGAAACTCAAACCCATGCCTGTGGAGACGCGCGCCGCCGCCGAAGTAAACCGTACGCTCGACGAACTCAAGGCCGGCAAGATCCTTGGCCGGGTGGTGCTCGATTTTGAAACGGCAAAGACCTGAGCACCGCGCCTCCGTATACTTGAAAAATGACTCCATACACTTGGCAGTTCCCCTACAGCTGGCCACGCAAGCCC
>JBBQVP010000274.1:0-4625 GCA_038211455.1 Burkholderiales bacterium | reverse complement strand
GGGAAGATATTGCGCGGACTCACCGGCACGCCCATCCGGAGTATCGATTTGGCGAACAGTTCGTTCGCAGAGGCCGATCCCGAGCCGTTGACGTTGGCGAATTTGATGACGAAGTCGTTGATGGCTTCGATCGGCTTTATTCCGGGCTTCATGCGGCCCTCCTGACTTTTTCCTTGCCGCGGGCCGGGGTTCTGCACGCCGGTCCCGCATGGGTCATCTCAATGAGGAACTTCTGCATGTCCCAGGCGCCGGTGGGGCAGCGCTCGGCACACAGGCCGCAATGCAGGCAGACATCCTCATCCTTCACCATCACTCGCCCGGTTTTCAGGGCGTCTGAAACGTACAGATCCTGAGTCAGGTTCAGCGACGGCGCGGTCAGGCGTCCCCGGAGATCGTTCTCCTCGCCGTTCTGCGTGAAGGTGATGCAGTCCATTGGACAAATATCCACGCAGGCGTCGCACTCGATGCACGCGTCTTTCGTAAACACGGTCTGCACGTCACAGTTGAGGCAGCGCTGCGCTTCCTTGAATCCGGTCTGCGGGTCAAACCCCAGTTCCACCTCGATCTTGATGCTCTTCAGCGTCTTTTCCGCCGCGGCCCAGGGCACGATATTGCGCTCGTCCGGCGACACGTCGTTGTCATAGCTCCATTCGTGGATGCCCATCTTCTGGGACACGAGATTGGTCATCGGATCGGGTCGATCGAGCAGGTCTTCGCCATTGAGAAGCTTGTCGATCGACACCGCCGCATCATGGCCGTGCGCGACAGCCCAGATGATGTTCTTCGGGCCGAATGCCGCATCGCCGCCGAAAAACACGCGCGGTATCGAAGACTGCATGGTCACCGGGTCCACCACCGGCATGCCCCATTTGTCGAATGTCAGGCCGAGGTCCTTCTCGATCCACGGAAACGCATTTTCCTGGCCGACCGCAATCAGCACATCATCGCATTCGACCAGCTCGTCGGGCTCGCCGGTCGGCACAAGGCTGCGGCGGTTGTTGACGTCGTATATCGCCTTTACCTTCTCAAAGGTCATCCCGGTGAGCCTGCCACCCTCATGGACGAACGCCCTGGGCACCATGTAGTTGAGGATCGGTATGCCTTCGTGTATCGCATCCTCTTTCTCCCAGGGGGAGGCCTTCATCTCCTCAAAGCCGGAACGCACGATGACCTTCACCTCCTCGCCGCCCATTCGTCGCGAGGATCGGCAGCAGTCCATCGCGGTGTTGCCCCCGCCAAGCACGATCACGCGCCGGCCGATTTTTTCGATATGCCCGAAGGACACGGACGACAGCCAGTCGATCCCGATATGAATGTTCTTCGCTGATTCGCGGCGCCCCGGGATGTCGAGGTCGCGTCCACGCGGCGCGCCCGTGCCGACAAAAACGGCGTCGTACTCCTCGGCCAGTACTTCCTTGAGCGAGTCGATCCGCTTGCCGCCGCGCAGTTCGACGCCCATGTCGAGGATGTAACCGGTTTCCTCGTCGATCACCGCCTCGGGCAGCCGGAATCGCGGCACCTGCGTGCGCATGAACCCGCCAGCCTTGGCGTCCGCCTCATATACCACCACATGGTAGCCGAGCGGCACCAGGTCGCGCGCCACGGTCAGGGAGGCCGGTCCGGCACCGATGCACGCGATCCGCTTGCCATTCTTTTTTCCGGCTTTCGGCAAGCGTGCAGTGATGTCGTCCTTGTTGTCCGCGGCTACTCGCTTCAGCCGGCAGATTGCGACCGGTTCCGCCTTGGCCAGATTTTCTTCCTCGACACGGCCACGACGGCACGCCGGCTCGCACGGGCGGTCACAGGTTCGTCCAAGGATTCCGGGAAAGACGTTCGATTCCCAATTGACCATGTAGGCGTCCGAGTAACGCCCTGCTGAGATCAATCGGATGTATTCGGGAACCGGGGTATGAGCCGGGCAGGCCCACTGGCAATCAACTACTTTATGGAAATAGTCTGGTACTCGGATGTCTGTCGGGTGCAACTCCCACTCCTCAAGTCGCCCCCTCTTTTGCTGTTTTTCAGCGCCGCCAAGGGCCGGTTCGGCAGTGCGGAAGCATACTCCCCCCGGGACCGGGTGAAAAGTGTGGCTTATCAAGTACTAATAGGAGGGTCTTTGGCCGCAGACAGGCCCATTTCACTATTCGGACCGCGGCGACGCAAAGTGCGCAAGGCAGGCTGTCAGGTACCGGTCACGGCGAACCGCTTGTCCGCGTCCATCTCGAAGAACACTGACACATAGTAGGCAATGCGCTCCTGGTCGTCCCGGACAGCGCTCACCGTGCGCCACTCGCGATACAGGCTGTCGTCCCGGCGGCGGCTCCAGGTGCTTCCGGACCAGAGCCCTTTGCGCGCGACCTCTGCATACATGGCTTCGTAATACCCGGCTGGCTGCATTGCCAGGCGGAAGCGCGGTTCGGGCTGCCCAATCACCTCTACCGCACTGAAACCGGTGATCCTGCAGAACGCCTTGTTCACGCTGACGATCCTGCCGTCCGCCGACGCGACCATGATCGCCTCGGTCATGTTGGCGAACGCCAGCGCCGCAACCTCGAGTTGCTCCCGGGTCTCCTGCAGTTCGGTGACATCGCGCGATACGAGCACTGCGCGCGACCACTCCCCGGTCACGTCGCGCACCGGATGCCCGGAGCATTCGAGAATCCGGACCTCGCCGTCAGCGCGTATCAGGCGCTGCATGAATTGCACGTCGCTGCCGGTCTCCACCATCCTCCGGAGCGCGCCGCGGACACGCTCGGCGTCCTCGGGATGCACCCGGCGAAAGGCATCCGTGCCGATCAGCACATCCTCTGGCGGCAGCAGACGCACGTAAGACGGGCTGGCGTAACGCCAGCGACCTTCGGCATCGACCAGGGCAATAAGGTCACCGGCGTTCTCCGTAATCAGGCGGTAGCGCTCCTCGCTCATGCGCAGTTCCTCACGCGCCCGCACGATTCGCTGCGTCTGAAGGTGGACAATACCGCCGACCAGGCACGCGTAACCGAGTGCGCCCAGGAAGCCGATTGCGGTAACCAGGGAGCTGGTATCCGGCCGAAACGCAACGCCCTGCACCCCGCCCCAGAAGGCCGCACCGAGCCCGAATAGCGCGAACGATGGCAGCAATCCCCGCGGCCCGCGGTTGACGAGGTTGTTGAGCAGCACGCCGGACAGCAGCGCATAGGTAATCCAGAGCGGGAATCCGAACTGCGCGACCCAGACGCCGAATATCGCCGAATCGAAAAGTAGATTCAGGTGCTCGCTACGCCTGGGGTCGCGAGCGCTGCGCGCACTGAAATACGCAAGCTGTGGATAGAGCAGGAATGTCAGTGCAAGAAAAGCCCAGGTCGCCGAGCCGGCTCCGCGCTCGTGCGCGAGCACGCCGAGGCCGACGAAACAGAACGCAAACGAATACGCCCGGGCGAGGTATACCGTGCGCACCAGCCGGGGCGGCCCCCGCCCGTTGCGGTCGGTCTTCCTGACGCCTGCCTGCATCACCGCCCTCCCAAAAAAACGGCACATGTGCCAGACACCTGGGCGCCGGCTACCCGCCAAAGCTTACATCAGCAGATAGGGAACGCACGACATTGTGCAAGGGGATGTGAACCTGGGATTATTTTGTTGCACTAAAAACAAGCTCGGCCTGAGCACTTGGTACGCCAGCCTCCGCACGGACTAGGCCAAACGATCTACCAGAATCATGCAAAGGCAGTCTGCGTGCTGCGTTAACATCGGGCGACCCCCTTTCCGTCGCCTGACCGACCGCATGACGCTGGCCGCTACCCCTTCTTTGGACTCCCCGGCAGTGCGGACCGCGTTGTTGCAGATGCGTTGTCAGCAGGGTGTGCGTGTCCCGCATGTCGTGCTCGTCCTGACAGGCATGATTGTCTGGCTGATCTGGGACTACGCGCCTGCGCTCCTGCTCACGGGCTGGGCGGCTGCCGTATTTGCAGTCCTGTTTGTCCGCTCGCAGTTGTTCGACAGGTATGCGAGGCACCCGCCCCCCTTGGAGGATGTCGACCGCATCGGTCGGCTCATGAACGTTCTCGCGTTCCTGGCCGGGGCCATCGGAGGAAGCGCCGGATGGCTGTTCTTCCCGGGCGTGCCGCTGGTCGAACAGGCCCTTATGACGATGATCATGGTGTGCTGGAGTGCAATCGCCGTGGGCACGTCCGCCGCCTCCCGCAAGTTCTTCCTCGTGTTCGCACTCCTCCTGCTCGGCCCGCTCGGCTGCAGCTGGCTATGGTCCGACATCCCACAGGGTCCCTATGCAGGGGGGCTGATCTTCTTGTTTCTGGCGATCCAGCAACTGATTGCGCGGGACAACAGCCGACAGCTGGAGCGCTCGATCATGATCCGTCTGGAGAATCTGTCGCTGATCGACGAATTGCAGAAGCAACGCGAAGAAGCCAACGCTGCGCGCGAGACGGCGGAGGCGGCGAACCGCGCAAAGTCGCGTTTCCTTGCCGCGGCCAGCCACGACCTTCGCCAGCCAATGCACGCGCTATCCCTGTACTCGGCCGCCCTGTCCGGCACGGTCACCCAGCCCCGGGTGCAGAAGATCGCGAGCAATATTGGCATCTGCGTGGATTCACTCGACAAGCTGTTTGAAGCGCTGCTCGATATCTCCA
>JBBQVP010000273.1:0-4631 GCA_038211455.1 Burkholderiales bacterium | reverse complement strand
CTTGAACTGGCGGGCGAAAAAGCGCAGCCGGTCAAGCCGGTCGCCGAGGTTCCGCTGGACGAGAGCTGGGAAGAGCCACCGGTATTCGACGGCTGTTCGACAAAAGGGCAGGCCAGGCCGGACCAGCCACAACCCATCCGTATCGTCCGCGGATCCGCGGCCGCGAAAGGAGCGACACCATGAGCGCGCTGCACGGCTTTCTGTTCCAGGTCTACCCGTACGTCTGCCTGACGGTGTTCCTGCTCGGCAGCCTGATCCGGTTCGACCAGAACCAATACTCCTGGAAAAGTGATTCATCCCAAATACTGCGCACCGGGACCTTGCGCTGGGGCAGCAACCTCTTTCACTTTGGTATCCTGTTCCTGGTCTTCGGCCATCTCGTCGGGCTGTTTACGCCGCACTCGCTGTATGGCGTGTTCATGAGCGCGGCGACCAAGCAATTGCTCGCCGTGGTGGCTGGCGGTCTGGCCGGCCTGGTGTGTTTCGTCGGCCTGACCCTGCTGCTGTATCGGCGCGTGTTCGATCCCCGCATCCGCCTGACCAGCCATCGCACCGATATCGCAATCCTGATGATCCTGTGGGTGCAACTGACTCTCGGCCTGGTCACGCTGCCTTTTTCGCTTCAGCATACCGATGGCAGCACGATGCTGATCCTGGCCGACTGGGCCCAGCGCATCATGACGCTGCGGCCGGTCGATGCGACCCTGCTCTCCGTGCTGCCCTGGCCCTACCTGGTGCACATCGTGCTCGGCATGACGATCTTCCTGCTGTTCCCGTTCAGCCGCCTGGTGCATGTGTGGAGCGGGTTCGCCACGGTGTTTTACCTGTTCCGCCCGCATCAGGTGGTGCGCAGTCGGCGGCTCAACCTGCCTGCCGGCCACAACCAGCCCGGCACGGGCGCCTGAGGAGACAAAGATGACGATCAGCACGCTTCCCCCAGTGAGCATGGCACGCGTCGGCGGCGTCGCGCTGCACGCGCCGGGTGAAACCCCGCCGACCGAGACGCTGCGCCAGCGGGCGTGCAGTGAACTGTTGCGGCAGGCGGCGCAGGCGGCAGGCCTGCTCGCGGCCGACGATCGGCCAGCCATTGACGGCGTGATGAGCGAAGCGGCGTCCGCCGCGATCGAGGCGCTCCTCGAGCGTGAACTGGACTTGCCCGAGCCATCTGAGGAAGCCTGCCGCAGGTATTTCGCGGCGCATCCAACCGTGTACGCCACCGGGGAGCGCGTGCGAATGCGCCACATCCTGTTTGCCGTGACGCCGGGCGTCGACGTCGCAGCACTGCGCAAGCGTGTCGAACCGGTGTTCCTCGAGGTGCGCTGCCACGACGGCCGGGGCGAGGACCGTTTTGCCGCGGCGGCGCGCGAGTGGTCCAACTGCCCGAGCGGCGCCGAGGGAGGCGATCTGGGCTGGCTGGTCGCGCAGGATTGCGCGCCCGAGTTCGCGCGCGAAGTGTTCGGGCACAGCGAAGTCGGCGTGCTGCCGCGCCTCGTGCACAGCCGCTTCGGCCTGCACGTGGTCGAAGTCCTGGCGCGCGAGCCAGGCGTCGCGCAGCCTTTCGACGAGGTGCGCAAGGCCGTCGCGCTGGCCTTGCGCCGGCAGACCTGGGTCACGGCGCTGCGCCAGTACCTGAGCCTGCTGGCCGGTGCGGCGCAGCTCGAGAACGTCGACCTCGATGCGGCCGAATCGCCGCTGGTGCAGTAGGCAGGGGCCGGCATGGAAATCGCGAATTTTGCGGACCTGCTCCAGGCCGCGCGTGCCCAGCCCGAACCGCAGCGGCTCCTGTTCGTGTTCGCGCAGGCTGAGTTGCCGGAGGACGCCACGCCTGAACAGCGGGCGAACTTCGAACAGGGGCACGGCGGCGCGCTGGTGCCGCTGACGACGGTCGACAAGTCCCCCGGGGAACTGGGCACCTTCGAACAACTCGTGGCGGAAGCCGCGTCCTACGCGCCTGGCTGGGTCGTCGTGTTCGTCGCCGGCCTGTCCGGCGAAGGTGGAAGCGCGCCCGGGCTTGCGCAAATCGAGCGTTCGCTCGAACGCATGGTGGAGTCGATCAAGGCAGGCCGGTTCGGCGCCTACCTGCCGTTCGACAGGCAGGGTGCGCCGCTGCTGTTTGAGTGAGAATGTATCGGTAGCGATACACGAACTGGCTTGCAGGCCGCTACAGGTATCGAGTTAGCAATATAAATTTACTTGATTCCGGCTGGTTTACCATCGCGGGCGGCCAGATTCCGGCGCGGCCGCGACCCGCTCACTCCGCTTTTATCGAAGCTTCGCGGACCACCTGCGTCCAGCGCGGTACTTCCTCGGCGATCATCTCGCGCAGGCGCGCAGGGGTGCTCGCCGTGGCAATCACGCCGAAGGTCTGGAAGCGCGCCTGCAGTTCGGGCTGCGCAATCGCGCGGCCAACCGCGTCGTTGAGCTTCGCGACCACATCGGCTGGCATGCCCGCCGGCCCGAGGATGCCGAACCAGATGTCGACGACGTAGCCGGGCAGGGTCTCTTTTATGAGTGGCGTGCCGGGCGGGGCCAGTGGCGAGGGTTCCGCGCTCGAAACGCCGAGCAGCTTCAGGCGTCCGGCCGAGACGTGGGAGTTCATCGCGGCGGATGCCGTGGTGATGAGCACCTTGACCTCGCCGCTCAGCACGGCATTGGTGGTCGGCGCCTGCCCCTTGTAGGGGATGTGCGACATGCGCAAGCCCGCCGCGCGCGCAAACAGCGCGCTGGACAGGTGACCCATCGAGCCGACGCCCGCGGTCGCGTACTGCACGGGGTCTGGCTGCGCTTTTGCCCAGGCGATGAACTGCGCGAGGCTGGAGACCGGCACTGAGCCATTCACAACCACGAACATCGGCGCGGTCGAAACCAGCGACACCGCGGCAAAATCCCGGAGCGTCTCGTAGCCCGCGTCCTTCTGCAGGATCGGCACGGTGCTGCTCGGCCCGTTGTTGGAGAACAGCAGGGTGTAACCGTCGGCCGGTGATTTTGCGACCTCACGCGCTGCGATCGCGCCGCCGGCGCCGGCCTTGTTGTCGACGATGACGGGCTGGCCGAGCGTTTTCTGCATTGGTTCCTGCAGCGCACGGGCCATGATGTCGGTGGTGCCGCCGGCCGGGTAGGGCACGACGATGTGGATGGGCTTGGTCGGAAACCCCTGTGCCGCCGCCTGAAGCGTCGTGCCGGCGGCAAGCATGCTCATGATCACTGCAAAAGTCCTGGACATTGCGTCTCCCTGATTTGCGTTTAGCGTTTCTTTTCGTAAGCCGCGAGGTGGAACCGCTGCAGTCGTTGCAGCAGCCCCTTCATTTCCGCTGCTGCCGCGGCGCCGTCCTTCGCCGCAAGGCAGGCCAGCAGCCTGCGGCGCGAAGGCATGACGTAGCGGTTCGGCATGTAGCCCACTTTCTCGACGAAGTGGCGCGTCATCTCCATCAGTGCATCGGTGAGGATGATCAGCACCGGGTTCTTTGCGGCGCGCGCGAGCAGGCTGTGGAATTCGTAGTTGATCAGCGCGCGCCGCACCACGTCTTTCGCGTCCGTGGCAGCCTCGGCCGCGTCGACGTTGGCCGTCAGCGCGGCCAGGTCTTCCGCGGTGCGCCGCGCGCAGGCCAGCCGCGCGACCTCGGTGCCGATCAGGATCCGCGCTTCCGTCAGGTGCTGCGGGCGGATCGTCCCCATGTGGTACAGGTCGGCCAGGCCGGCCACTGCCGCGCCACCGCCGCCCTCGCGTATGAAGGCGCCGCCGGTCGCGCCCTTCTTGAGTTCGAGCAGCCCGGCGATCTCCAGCGAGCGCAGCGCCTCACGCAGCGTGTTGCGGCTGACGTGGAACTGCTCGGCGAGCTGGCGTTCCGCGGGCAGGCGGTCACCGATGCGCAGGGACCGCTTTCCAAGCTGCGCGCGGATCTGGTCGGCGATCTCCTCAAACGCGCGCTTGCCCGTGACCGGGCGGAACGCGGGCTCCGCGCCCGTGCGTCGTGCCGCGCCGGCTTTCTCCATCTCAGTGCATCCCGAGCATGTGGCGCGAGATCACGATGCGCTGGATCTGGTTGGTGCCCTCGAAGATCTGGTTGATCTTCGCGTCGCGCATCATGCGCTCGACCGGGTAGTCCTTCATGTAGCCTGCCCCGCCGAAGATCTGCACCGCGTCGGTGGTGACTTTCATCGCGGTGTCCGAGGCAAAGCACTTGGCCATCGAGGACATTTCCGACAGGCGCGAGAAGTCCCCCGCGTCGACCAGCCGCGCGCATTCGTAGACCAGAGCCCGCGCCGCCTCGACCTGCATCCCCATGTCGGCGAGCATCCATTGCAGGCCCTGGAATTCCGCGATCGCGCGGCCGAACTGCTTGCGGGTCTTCGCGTACTCCAGCGCCGCATCGAGCGCGCCTTGGGCTACGCCGACCGCGGCCGCGCCCACCGTCGGGCGGTTCATGTCGAGGATGCGCATGCAGGCGATGAAGCCGCGGCCCTCCTCGCCCACCAGGCAATCGGCTGGAATGCGCACGTTGTCGAAAAAGATCTGCACGTTGGGCACGCCGTTGAGGCCCATCTTGCGTTCGTTCTTGCCGACGCGGAATCCGGCCGACTTCGTGTCGAGCAGAAAGCAGCTGATCCCCTTGAAGCCTTTTTCTCCGCTG
>JBBQVP010000272.1:0-4686 GCA_038211455.1 Burkholderiales bacterium | reverse complement strand
CGGGGACGCCACCCAGCGCCGCCAGCGAAAAGCACATGGCCATGCGATGGTCGTCGTAGGTGTCGATGGTGGCGGCGCGCCACGCCTGCGGAGGTGTGACGCGAAGGTAGTCCGCGCCCTCCTCGATTTCGGCACCGAGTTTGCGCAACTCCGTCGCCATGGCTGCGAGCCGGTCGGTTTCCTTGACCCGCCAGCTGGCGATATTGCGCAGCGTGCTCGGGCCATCCGCGAACAGCGCCATCACGGCAGCTGTCATTGCAGCATCCGGTATGTGGTTCAGATCGGCATCCAGCGCTTTCAGGCGCCCGTGCCCCGACGCTTCGATCCAGTTCGGTCCCATGCGCACGCTGCCGCCCATGCGCTCGATCACCTCGACGAAACGCACGTCCCCCTGAATGCTGTCGGCGCCCACCCCATCGACGCGCACCGGACCGCCGGCGATTGCCCCGGCGGCAAGAAAGTACGAGGCCGAGGACGCGTCACCCTCGACATGGATTTCCTCCGGGCTGACGTAGCCGGTCGCGGGCAGGTGGAACGCGCGCCAGTCCTCGCGCCGCACGTCGACGCCGAAGCGCCGCATCAGGTTGAGCGTGATCTCGACGTAGGGCCTGGAGATCAGTTCGCCCTCCACCGCGATCACCGCCTCCGCCCCGGAAAGCGGCAGCGCAATCAGCAGGGCGGTGAGGAATTGGGAGGACACATCGCCGCGCACCCGAACCGGACGATCGAGCGCGATCGTCCCTGGATGGATGGAGAGCGGTGGATAGCCCTCCACACCCGCATAGTCGATCCGTGCCCCGATCGAGCGCAATGCATCCACGAGGTCGCCGATCGGGCGCTCGTGCATCCGTGGCACGCCCGACAGCCGGTATTCGCCGCCGGCCAGCGCGAGCACCGCAGTGAGCGGGCGGAATGCGGTGCCGGCGTTGCCGAGAAACAGGTCGACATTGCCGCTGCCGATCCGCCCTGCACCGCCTTGCACCCGGATCTCACGCTCACCCACCACGCTGACCTGGATGCCGAGCCGGCCCAGCGCCGCAAGCATCACGCGCGTATCGTCGGCCTCCAGTGCGTCACGTACTACAGTCGTGCCACGCGAGAGGGCGGACAGCAGCAGCACCCGGTTGGAAATACTTTTCGAACCGGGCAGGCGGATGGCGCCTGTCACTCGCGAGACCGGTGGAAGGTCGAGATGCTCCATTCCCGGTCAGAGCTCGAAATCGCCCGCAAGCCAGCGGTTGCGCGCCTCGCGCGCCTCGGCAAACACCTTTTCCAGCGCGTCGCCATCGCCCGCCGCCAGCGGGACACGCAACGCCTTCAGTTTCTCTAGGTAAAGGTCCAGTTCAGCGAGCAGCGCGGGCCGGTTGGCAATGCAGATATCGCGCCACATTTCCGGGTGACTCGACGCGATACGGGTGAAATCGCGGAATCCGCCCGCTGCGTAGCCGAACAACTGGCCGGAATTGGCGCGGCCTGCGAACTCGTGGACCAGCGCATACGCGAGCACGTGTGGCAGATGACTGACCGCGGCAAAAGTCGCGTCGTGCTCGGCAGCGCTCATGCGGAAGATCCGCGCGCCGCAGGTTTCCCATGCGGCCGCCACGGCGTCGACCGACGCTACGGAATTCTCTGCAAGCGGCGCGAGGACCACGCGCCTGCCTGCATACAGGTCGGGTTTCGCCGCCGCCGCGCCACTGTGCTCGGCACCCGCGATCGGGTGCGCCGGCACGAACTGCCGGATCCGGGTACCGAACGCCCGGCGTGCGGCGGCGACCACGTCCTGCTTGGTGCTGCCCGCGTCCATGACGATCGCCGACGGCTTGATGTACGCCGCGATGCGCGCGAATACCGCCTCGAACTGCGCAACGGGCGTGGCGACCAGCACGAGATCCGCATCCTGCACTGCCGTCTGCGCATCGGTTTCCACCTTGTCCAGGATGCCGCGCTCAAGGGCGACCCGCATGTTCACCGGGTCGCGACCGACACCGACTACGCTACCGCAGGCGCCCCTGGCCTTCAGGCCTAGCGCGAACGAACCGCCGATCAGGCCGACGCCGATAATCGCGACGCGCTCGAAGCGGACAGTGGTGCCGCTTTGCGGCAGGGTCATTCCGCCTTCCCGGCCGCTTCCTGGCCGGGCGGATCCTTCAGGCTCGCGGCGAGCGCCGCCAGAAAGCGCTCGTTCTCTTCGGGAGTGCCGATTGAAACACGCAGGTGCTCCGGCAATTCGTAGCCCGCCACCGGGCGCACGATCACGCCGCGCTTGAGCAGGCGCTTGAACACTTCGCCGGCGCGGCCCACGCGGATGGTGATGAAGTTCCCGTACGAGGGGATGTACTCCAGCCCGAGGGCACGGGCACCCTCCTCCACGCACTTGAGCCCGGAACGGTTCTCGGCGTAGCTGCGTGCCACGAATTCCATGTCGTCGAGCGCAGCGGCAGCAGCACTGAGCGCGATGCTGTTCACGTTGAACGGCTGGCGCACCCGGTTCATGAGGTCAACCACCGCCGGGTTCGCCAGCGCGTAACCGACGCGCAGGCCGGCGAGGCCGTAGGCCTTGGAGAACGTGCGCGTGATGACCAGGTTCGGGTAGCGCTTGAGCCACTTGGCCGTATCGACCCGCATGTCCGGCGGCAGGTACTCGTTGTAGGCCTCGTCGAGCACCACGATGCAGCCGGGCACCGATTTCAGGAAAGCCTCGATCCGATCGTACGGCGCGAAGGTCCCTGTCGGGTTGTTCGGGTTGGCGATGAAAACCATGCGCGTGTCGGCTTGCACTGCCTTCGCCATGGCGGCGAGGTCGTGGCCGTAGTCCTTCGCCGGGACGCTGATGCCCCTGGCGCCACGCGCCTGCGTGGCCAACGGATACACCGCAAACGCATGCTGCGAGTAGACCGCCGAACTGCCCACGCCGAGAAATGCCATCGCGACGAGCTCAAGTACATCGTTGGATCCGTTGCCGACGACGATCGAGTCCATGCCCACCCCGTGGCGTCTGGACAACGCGTCCTTCAGCTCGAAGCCGTTGCCGTCCGGGTAGCGCGCGATCTCGCCAATCGCGGCTTCGATCGCCAGGCGCGTGCGCGGCCCGATGCCGCGCGGGTTTTCGTTGGACGCCAGCTTGACGATGCTCTTCTCGTCGATGCCCATCTCGCGCGCGAGCTCGGAAGTGGGCTTGCCGGGCTGGTAGGGCGCGATCGAGCGCACATAGGCGGGAGAAAGGTCGCAAAGATCTTTCGCCGAAACAGCTCTGGAAACGGGAATAGCGCTCATTGGACAGCCATCGGGTAGGAACCGAGAATTTTTAGGAAAGGCGCCTGCCGGGCAAGTTCGGCCAGCGCGCTAGCCACGCGCTCGTCCTCCTGATGCCCTTCGACGTCGATGAAAAACAAATACTCCCAGAGCCCGCTGCGCGCTCCGCGCGTCGGGCGGGACTCGATGCGCGACATGCTGACCCCGTTGGCGGCCAGCGGGGACAGTAGCGCGTGCACCGCGCCCGGCCGGTTATCGGCCGACATGACGAGCGAGGTCCGGTCGCGGCCCGAAGGCGCCGTAGTGATGCTCCCCAGCACGAGGAACCGGGTCGTATTGTTCGGATCGTCCTCGATCCCGCGCGCGAGTATTGGCAGGCCGAAGCGTTCGCTTGCAATCACCCCGGCAATCGCGGCGGAGCCGGGCTCTGCCGCAGCCTGTCGCGCGGCCTCGGCATTCGACACGACCGGCACGCGCTCGGCGCCAGGCAGGTTCTGGTTGAGCCAGGCGTGGCACTGGGCAAGCGACTGCGCGTGCGAATAGACGCGCTTCACGCCAGACAGGCCGCCGTCCTTCGCCATCAGGTTCTGCTGCACCCTGAGTTCGACTTCGGCGCAGATACGCAGCGGCGTCGCCACCAGCAGGTCGAGCGTGCGCCCGACCGCTCCTTCGGTGGAATTCTCGACGGGCACCACGGCAAAATCGGCATCGCCGGATTCGGCATGCCGGAAGACTTCGTCAAACGACGCCAGCGGCACCGCATCCACGGCGCGGCCGAAGTGCTTCCTGACTGCCTGCTCGCTGAACGTCCCCTGCGGGCCGAGGTAGCCAGCGCGGATTTCCTGCTCCATCCCGCGACAGGCGGAGATCACCTCGCGGAAGATCCCTGTCACGCGCTCGGCCGGCAGCGGCCCCGGGTTGTGTTCGGCTGCGCGACGCAGGATCTGCGCCTCGCGCTCCGGGCGATAGACCGGCGCGCCGTCCTTCAGCGCGCCGATGCGCCGCGCGAGCCCGGCGCGGCGGTTGACCAGCGAAAGCAGTTCGCGGTCGACGGCATCGATCTGTTCGCGCAGGGCGGGGATGTCTTCACTCATGATCGACCGGAAGATAGCGCACCGCGAGCACGCCGTCGATATTGCGCAGCGCCTCGATCACCGACCCGGGAACCGGGCTGTCGACGTCGACCAGCGTGTAGGCCATCTGGCCGCGGGACTTGTTCAGCATGGTATGGATGTTGAGCCCGCCCGCGCCCATGGCGTTCGAAATACCGGCGAGCATGTTCGGCACGTTCGCGTTCGCAATCCCGACCCTGAAGTCGGATTCGCGCGGCATGCTGACGTCGGGAAAGTTGACGGCGTTGCGGATATTGCCGTTCTCGAGGTAATCGCACACCTGCTCGCCCAGCATGATCGCGCTGTTTTCCTCCGCCTCCCG
>JBBQVP010000271.1:0-4745 GCA_038211455.1 Burkholderiales bacterium | reverse complement strand
CCCAGCGCAGGGTCCCTGTGCGCAGCATTTGGGAGGAATCGCTTTTCCACGTGTACTGGTTCTGGTCGAACCGGATCAGGCTGCCGAGCAGGAACACGGTCAGGCAGACGTACGGGTAGACCTGGAAGAGAAAGCCGTGCAGCGCGCTCATGGTGCCGCTCCTTTCTCGGCCGCGGATCCGCGAACAATATGGATGGGTTGTGGCTGACCGGGCCTCGCCTGCCCTTTCGTCGAGCAACCGTCGAACACCGGCGGCTCTTCCCAACTCTCGTCCAGCGCTTCCTCAACCACCGGCTTGACCGGCTGCGCCTTCTCGCCCGCCAGTTCAAGCAGTGCGCCGAGCACCGTGGCGTAGGCGCTGCCGCGGCCCTGCAGGGCGCCGAAGATCGCGTTGAGGATATGCGCCGTCTCGGAGAGGAACCCGCGCGCCTCGCGCGGCGGCTGGGTCGAGACGAATTCGAGCACCGCCGGCAGGTAATCGGGCAGTTCACCCTCGGCCAGGATCAGGCCGGCCTTATCGTATGTCTGGCCAAGGTCGATCATCGCCGGCCCGCGCTCGCGCGAATCGCCGTGCACGTGCTCGAACAGGTGCAGCGAGGTGCCGCGGCCGCGGTCGAACAGCTCGACGTAGGCGGCCTCCACGTCCAGCAGGTCCGCACGCCCCAGCGTGTCCATCAGCGCGTCGAGTTCGGCCAGCCGCGCCTGCGATAGCGCGCCCTCGGCGTGGAGCAGTTCGCGCATCTCGGGCAGGTGCGCCCGCGTGCGCGCGTCCGGGTAGGAGAGCAGCGCCGCCAGCACGCGCAGGGTCCTGCTTGCGGACCGGGTCGGGTTGAATGCAAACATGGTCAGACCTCCGCCTTGATGGGTATCGTGCGCCGCTTCTCGCTGCCGAAGAGACTCGTCTCGCCGGTGCCCTCCGAGCAGCCATTGCCGAACGAGAACCCGCAGCTGCCGCGCACGTTGAAGGTGTTCTCGGCATACTCGCGGTGGGTGCTCGGGATCACGAAGCGGTCCTCGTAGTTGGCGATCGCCATGGTCTGGTACATGTCCTCGACTTCGCTCTGGCTGATGCCGACCTGCGCAAGCACCTCGGTGTTGATCCGTTTGTCGACATGCTTGTCGCGCTGGTAGGCGCGCATCGCCAGCATGCGTTCGAGCGAGCGCACCACCGGAGCCGTGTCGCCCGCGGTCAGCAGGTTGGCCAGGTACTTCACCGGGATGCGCAAGGCATTCACGTCCGGGATCTGGCCGTTCGTGCCGACGTGTCCGGCATTGGCCGCGGCGCTGATCGGCGAGAGCGGCGGCACATACCAGACCATCGGCAGGGTGCGGTACTCCGGATGCAGGGGCAGCGCGACCTTCCATTGCACCGCCATCTTGTAGACCGGGCTCGCGCGTGCGGCTTCCATCCATTTATCCGGAATGCCGTCGATCTTCGCCTGTTCGATCACCTTCGGGTCGTTCGGGTCGAGGAACAGGTCCAGCTGCGCCTGGTAGAGGTCGCGGTCGTGCTCGACGCTCGCGGCCGCCTGGATCTGGTCAGCGTCGTACAGCAGCACGCCGAGGTAACGGATCCGGCCAACGCAGGTCTCCGAACACACCGTGGGCTGGCCGGCTTCGATGCGCGGGTAGCAGAAGATGCACTTCTCGGCCTTGCCGCTCTTCCAGTTGTAGTAGATCTTCTTGTAGGGGCAACCGGAGACGCACATGCGCCAGCCGCGGCACTTGTCCTGGTCGATCAGCACGATGCCGTCTTCCTCGCGCTTGTAGATCGAGCCCGAGGGGCAGCTCGCCACGCAGGCCGGGTTCAGGCAGTGCTCGCACAGGCGCGGCAGGTACATCATGAAGGTGTTCTCGAACTGGCCGTAGATGTCCTTCTGGATGTCCTCGAAATTGCGGTCTTTTCCGCGCTTGGAGAATTCACCGCCGAGGATCTCCTCCCAGTTCGGGCCCCAGACGATCTTGTCCATCTGCTTGCCGGTGATCAGGCTGCGCGGCCGGGCCGTGGGCGTGGCCTTCATCTCGGGCGCGGATTGCAGGTGCCCGTAGTCGAAGGTGAACGGCTCGTAGTAGTCGTCGATCTCGGGCAGGTTTGGGTTGGCGAAGATCTTCATCAGGAGCTTCCACTTCGCACCCTGGCGCGGCTCGATGCTGCCATTTACCTTGCGCACCCAGCCGCCGTTCCACTTGTCCTGGTTCTCCCATTCCTTGGGGTAGCCGATGCCGGGCTTGGTCTCGACGTTGTTGAACCAGGCGTATTCCATGCCCGGGCGGCTGGTCCAGACGTTCTTGCAGGTCACCGAACAGGTGTGGCAGCCGATGCACTTGTCGAGATTGAGCACCATGCCGATTTGCGCGCGGATCTTCATGCCACTTCCCCCTGGGCCTGCACCGGTTTGATCAGTTCGTCGGCTACCGGCGTATCCAGCCAGTCGACCCGCTTCATCTTGCGCACCACCACGAACTCATCCCGGTTGGTGCCGATCGTGCCGTAGTAGTTGAACCCGTAGCTGAACTGCGCGTAGCCGCCGATCATGTGGGTGGGCTTCAGCACAATGCGGGTCACGGAGTTGTGGATCCCGCCGCGCGCACCCGTGATCTCGGAGCCCGGCGTGTTCACGATCTTTTCCTGCGCGTGGTACATCATCACCATGCCGGGGTTGACCCGCTGGCTCACCACCGCGCGGGCGGCGATTGCACCGTTGATGTTGAACAGTTCGATCCAGTCGTTGTCGACGATTCCGGCGCGCTTCGCGTCGTCTTCCGAAATCCACACGCAGGGCCCGCCGCGACTGAGGGTCAGCATCAGCAGGTTGTCGGTGTAGGTGGAGTGGATGCCCCACTTCTGGTGCGGCGTGATGAAGTTGAGCGCGATCTCGGGGTTGCCGTTCGGCT
This sequence comes from Burkholderiales bacterium, assembly GCA_038211455.1. Lineage (GTDB taxonomy): Bacteria > Pseudomonadota > Gammaproteobacteria > Burkholderiales > SG8-39 > SZAS-79. The sequence continues at coordinate 1,850 of JBBQVP010000271.1, read as the reverse complement.
TGATGCCCTTGATCCCGACCGTAGTCTTCAGGTCCACCGGCGGGCGGTAGCTCGAGAAACCCTCGCCGAAGGCCCGCATCCACGGGTGGTCCATGTAGAACTGCTGGCGCCCGGTCAGCGTGCGCCATGGGATCAGCTCGTGCACGTTGGTGTACCCGGCGTTGTAGGAGACGGTCTCGCTTTCGATGCCGCTCCAGGTGGGTGAAGAGATGATCTTCCTCGGCTGCGCCTGGATGTCGCGGAAGCGGATCTTCTCGTCCTCGCGGTGGATCGCCAGGTGCGTGTGGTCGATGCCGGTCTGTTTGCCCAGGGCCTGCCAGGCTTTCACAGCGACATGCCCGTTGGTTTCCGGCGCCAGCATCAGCACCACTTCGGCGGCGTCGATGTCGGTCTCGATCTTCGGCATGCCCTTGGTGACGCCTTCAGCTGCAACCAGCCCGCTCAGCTCGCCGAGTTGCCTGACCTCGTCCTGCGTGTTCCAGGCGATGCCTTTGCCGCCGTTGCCGACCTTGCCCATCAGCGGCCCGAGCGCGGTGAAACGCTTGTAGACGTTCGGGTAGTCGCGCTCGACCACCTGCAAGTTCGGCGCGGTCTTGCCGGGAATGAGCTCGCATTCGCCGCGCTTCCAGTCCTGCACCTCGAAGGGCTGCGCCAGTTCGGAGGGGCTGTCGTGCATCAGCGGGGTGAGTACCAATTCCTTCTCCACGCCGAGGTGCCCGACGCAGACCTCGCTGAACTTTTTCGCGAAGCCCTTGTAGATGTCCCAGTCGCTCTTCGATTGCCAGGCCGGGTCGACGGCGGTGGAGAGCGGGTGGATGAACGGGTGCATGTCGCTGGTGTTCAGGTCGTTCTTCTCGTACCAGGTGGCGGTGGGCAGCACGATGTCGCTGTACAGGCACGTCGTGCTCATGCGGAAGTCGAGCGTCACCAGCAGGTCGAGCTTGCCCTCGGGAGCCTGCGCGTGCCAGACCACCTCGGTGGGTTTGGCTTCCTCTGCGCCCAGGTCTTTTCCCTGTACGCCATTGCTCGTTCCAAGCAGGTGCTTGAGGAAATACTCGTGCCCCTTGCCCGAGGAACCAAGCAGGTTGGAGCGCCAGACGAACATGTTGCGCGGCCAGTTGTCCGGGTGGTCGGGATCGGTGCAGCTCATCCTGAGCGAGCCGTCCTTGAGCCCCTTGACTGCGTAGTCCCTGCAATCAACGCCGGCGGCTGCCGCGTCGCGCACAACCTGCAGCGGGTTGGTCTGCAGCTGCGGAGCCGAGGGCAGCCAGCCCATGCGCTCGGCGCGCACGTTGTAGTCGATCATGCTGCCTGCCCACGCGGCCTTGTCGGCCAGCGGCGAGATGACTTCCTCCATGCCGAGCTTTTCATAGCGCCACTGGTCGGTGTGCGCGTAGAAAAAGCTGGTGCTGTTCATCTGGCGCGGAGGGCGGATCCAGTCAAGCGCAAAAGCAAGCGCCGTCCAGCCGGTCTGCGGGCGCAATTTTTCCTGGCCCACGTAGTGCGCCCAGCCGCCGCCGCTTTTTCCGATACAGCCGCACATCATCAGCATGTTGATGACGCCGCGGTAGTTCATGTCACTGTGATACCAGTGGTTCATCGCCGCGCCGATGATCACCATCGAGCGCCCTTCGGTCTTGTGCGCGTTCTCCGCGAACTGGCGCGCCACCGTGATCAACTGCGCGCGCGGGGTGCCGGTAATGCGCTCCTGCCAGGCCGGCGTATAGGGCGTGTCGTCATCGAAATCCTTCGCCCCCTGTTCGCCAGGCCGCCCGCGCGCCACGCCGTAGTTCGCGACCTGCAGGTCGAACACGGTGGCGACCAGCGCCTCGCGCTGGTTGCCTTCGCCG
>JBBQVP010000270.1:0-4790 GCA_038211455.1 Burkholderiales bacterium | reverse complement strand
GGTCACCCACTGACACCGGCCCAGGAGCAGTTGCTGGCCACAATCTCGCGGACCCTCGGCACTTTCAACCCTTTCCTGCTGCACGGAGTCACTGGCAGCGGAAAAACCGAGATCTACCTCCACCTGATCGCCGAGGTGCTCAGGCAGGAAAAGCAGGCCCTGGTACTGGTGCCTGAGATCGGGCTTACTCCGCAGCTTGAGGCGAGGTTCCGCGCTGCGTTCCCTGACGCCGTGATCAGCCTGCTGCACAGCGGCCTCGAAGAGTCGGCACGCACGTCCGGCTGGCTGCGCGCCGCCCGCGGGGAAGCAGGCATCGTTCTCGGCACCCGGATGGCCGTCCTTGCGCCGCTGCCGCGCCTTGCCCTGGTGGTTGTCGACGAAGAGCACGACAGTTCATTCAAGCAGCAGGAAGGGCTGCGCTATTCCGGGCGAGATGCCGCAGTTTTTCGCGCACGCCAGGCCGGGGTACCGGTCGTTCTCGGCACGGCCACGCCGTCGCTTGAATCGTATTCAAATGCGCTGGCGGGACGTTACGCGCTGGTCGAGTTGCCAGAGCGTGCATCTCCCGGTGCGCGCATGCCCGCGGTCCGCATGATCGACTTGCGAAGCGAACCGGAGGTGCAGGGCTTCGCGCCTTCGCTGACGGCGGCCATCCAGGCACGCATTGCGCGTGGCGAACAGAGCCTGGTATTCATCAACCGCAGGGGGTATGCGCCGGTCCTCGCGTGTTCTTCCTGCGGCTGGATGGCCGGCTGCTCGCGCTGCACCGCGCGGCTGGTGCTGCATTCGAGCGATCACCGCATGCGCTGCCACCATTGCGGTCTCGACGAGCCGATACCGCGCGCCTGTCCGCAGTGCGGCGATGTCGACCTGCACGCGTTGGGCCGCGGCACACAGCGCGTGGAGGAAGCGCTGGCTGCGCGTTTTCCGGGCGCACGCCTGGTCCGCATCGACCGGGACACGGCGCGACGCAAATCGTTGGCGGGGACGCTCGAGTCGGTTCGCGACGGGGGTGCAGATATCCTGATCGGTACGCAGATGATCGCAAAGGGGCACGATTTCCCCGGACTGACGCTGGTCTGCGTGCTGAACGCGGACAGCGCGCTCGTCTCCACCGACTATCGCGCCGGGGAGCGCCTGTTCGCTACCCTAATGCAGGTGGCCGGACGTGCCGGCCGGCGTGAGACGCTGGGCGAGGTCCTCGTGCAAACGCGATTTCCCGGACACCCGCTGTACACGGCCCTCGCCCGCCACGACTACGCGGGGTTCGCCAGATCGCAGCTCGCCGAAAGGCAAGCGGCGGGGTTTCCACCCAGCGTGTTCGAGGCATCGCTGCGCGCGGAAAGCGCAAAGCTCGCGGATGCGCTGCGCTTCCTGCGCGCCGCCGCCGAACTGGTCGAGCCTCCGGCAGGCGTTAGCATCTACGATCCGGTGCCGCATGTGATTACGCGCCGCGCCAACCTCGAGCGCGCACAGTTGCTCGTCCAATCGCCTTCCCGCCCCGCGATGCAGGGCTTCCTTCACGCATGGAATGAAGCGCTCTATGCAAACCCGGATCGCAGCGTGCGCTGGTACCTCGACGTCGACCCGATCGAATTCGATTGAAGGATTGATGCAGGGGAACCTCACGGCGGTTCCCCCGCACCCCCTCCCCGAGTAATTGTGAAGCGTGGGAACCTCACGGCGGTTCCCCCGCGCCCCTTCCCCCACGTGTCAGGCGCATAGGAAGGCGCGGGTATAATTCGCACCCCTTGCGGTAGCAGGTTCATCGTTATGCAGTTCGACATCAAATCCCACGTGACCGGGCTGTTTCGCGGCGCCCTGACCGGGATTGCGCCCGAGGCCGGCGACACGCAGGTGCTGCTCGAGCGCCCGAAACAGCCCGAACACGGCGATCTCGCGTGCAACATCGCGATGCAGCTGGCAAAGAAGCTGAGGACCAATCCGCGCCAGCTCGCCGAGCGCATCGTCGCAGCACTGAAGGCGCAGCCCGGGTTCGGTGACGGCTACGTCGACGCGGTGGAAATCGCCGGGGCGGGATTCATCAACCTGCGCCTTTCAGCCAAGACAAAGCAGGCGGTCGTCGCGCGCATCCTTGCCGAAGGCGCCGGGTTCGGCCGAGCGCAGCCAAACGGGCGAAAGATCCAGGTCGAATTCGTATCCGCCAATCCGACGGGGCCGCTGCATGTCGGCCACGGACGCGGCGCGGCCTACGGGGCGAGCCTGGCCAATCTGCTCGCATTCTGCGGTGACAGCGTGGTGCGCGAGTTCTATATCAACGACGCCGGCCGGCAGATGGACATCCTCGCGACGTCGGTGTGGCTGCGCTATCTCGAATCGCGAGGCGCCAGTGTCGCATTCCCTGAGGACGGCTACCGCGCCGACTACGTCCGCGCCATCGCAACCGAACTCGCCGGGCAGCACGCAGGCCGCTTCGCGCGGGACGCAGCGGCGCTGCCCGCAGCCGCACCCGGCGAGGACACGGACGCCGCGCTGGACGCGCTGATCGCGAGCACAAAGTTGCTGCTGGGAGATGACTGGCGGGCACTGCACCGGTTTGCCCTCGAGCAGATGCTGGCCGACCAGAAGAATGACCTGGGTGAGTTCGGGGTCGCTTATGACACGTGGTTTTCCGAGCAATCGCTGCACGATGGTGGGGACGTCGAGCGCGCGATGCGCGCGCTGGAAGAACGCGGCCACCTGTTCGAAAAGGACGGTGCTCTGTGGTTCCGCTCCACGGCCTTCGGTGACGAAAAGGACCGCGTGGTCCGGCGCGAGAACGGGCAGTACACCTACTTCGCCTCAGACATCGCCTACCACCTGAACAAGTACGAGCGCGGGTTCGATCGCATCATCGATGTCTGGGGCGCCGACCATCACGGCTACATTCCGCGAGTAAAGGGGGCGCTTAGTGCGCTGGGCCTCGATCCTGACCGGCTGACCGTGGCGCTGGTGCAGTTCGCCGTGCTCTACCGTCAGGGCGAGAAGGTGGCGATGGGAAAGCGCTCGGGCGATTTCGTCACACTGCGCGACCTGCGCGGCGAAGTCGGCAACGATGCCGCGAGATTCTTCTACGTGCTGCGCAAATCAGACCAGCACCTGGATTTTGACCTCGACCTGGCCAAGAGCCAGTCGAATGACAATCCGGTGTACTACGTCCAGTACGCGCATGCCCGGGTGTGCAGCGTGTTCAGCCAACTCGGCGACAACTCCGCGCAGGCTGCAGACGCCTTACATGGCGCCCGGACCGGGCTGCTGATCAACCCGCGCGAGCTCACGCTGATGCAACGGCTGGGCGAGTACCCCGAAGTGCTGCACGGTGCGGCGCGCGACCTGGCGCCGCACACCGTCGCCTTCTACCTTCGCGATCTCGCAGCAGACTTTCACAGCTACTATAATGCCGAGCGCATCCTGGTGGAGGATGCGCCACTCGCAACCGCGCGCCTTGCACTGTGTGCCGCGACCCGCCATGTGATTGCCGGTGGCCTCGCGCTGCTCGGTGTAAGTGCACCGGAAAGGATGTAGCCAAGCATGGCCAAGCAATCCCGCTCGTCGAACGCTAGAAACGGCGCACCGCGCAGTAAATCCGGCGGCGGCTTCCTCCTTGGCATGTTCGTGGGCCTGATCCTGGGGCTGGCCGTCGCGCTGGGGATCGCGTTCTACCTGAACAAGACGCCGATTCCCTTCATGACCAAGAAGCCGGCGCCGGAAAAGGCAACAGAAAATGGCAAGCCCGCAGAGATCGCCGGCATGCCGGGCGCAAAGGCCGCCCCCGCGGAGAAGCCCAAGTTCGATTTCTACAAGATCCTCCCCGGCAGCGAAGAGCAGGTGACGGAAAAGGACCTCAAGACCGCGAGCAAGGCCAAACCTGAGGAATCCAAGGACGTCTACTTCCTCCAGGCCGGCTCGTTCCAGAACCCTGCCGACGCCGACAATCGCAAAGCCCAACTGGCGATCGTGGGCTTCGAGGCTGCGGTGGAGCCGATCAATCTGCCCGACAAGGGCACCTGGTACCGGGTCAGGCTCGGGCCCTATACGAAAATCGACGAAATAAACAAGGTGCGTTCGACCCTGGCAACGAACGGAATCGACGTCAGCCTGGTCAAACTCAAGGACCCCTCATCCGCCAAGTCCAATTGAGCCATGGAGATCGCATGAATCGTTTCAGACATTTCGCCCTTGCCAGCCTGCTGGCCACGTTCGCCTTTCTTCCGTTTGCTGCACTGGCGCAGCTGAAGGCCGGTGCCGACTACTCGGAATTGAAGATCCCCCAGGCGGTCGAGGCCAAGGGCAAGGTCGATGTCGTGGAGTTCTTCTGGTACCGCTGCCCGCACTGCTACAGCCTGGAGCCGACGCTCGAGGCCTGGGCCAAGAAGCAGCCGGCGGACGTTCACTTCCGCCGCGTCCCCGCGGTCCTGTCGGACGACTGGGCGATCGACGCGCGCATTTTCTACGCGTTCGAGGCCCTGGGCGTACTCGATCGGGTACACCGGGCATTCTTCGATGCGATTCACAAGGATCGCCTGAACCTCGGCAGCGAGCCGGCCATGAACGAATGGCTGAAGAAAAACGGCATCGACCGGAAAAAGTTCGATGAGGCCGTGAAATCGTTCGGTGTACAGGTGCAGGTCAAGCGCGCCGCACAGCAGTCTGCCGCGTACCAGCTCGACGGCGTGCCGATGCTCGCAGTGCAGGGTCGCTACACGGTCAGCGGCCAACAGGGCGGCTCGCATGCCCGGATGCTCGAAAACGTCGACCAGCTGATCGACATGAGCCGAAAAGGGCTGGAC
>JBBQVP010000269.1:0-4835 GCA_038211455.1 Burkholderiales bacterium | reverse complement strand
CAGTTCGAGAGCATCCACCCTTTTTACGACGGCAACGGGCGCACGGGCCGGATATTGAATCTTCTTTATCTCGTGCTGCATGGCCTGCTCGACCTACCGGTTCTCACCCTCAGCCGCTACATCATGCGCCACAAGGCCGACTACTACTGCGGACTGCAGGCCGTCCGGGAGAAGGAGGCCTGGGAGTCGTAGGTGCTGTGCATGCTTCGCGCAGTCGAGGAAACCTCGCGCGAGACACTCGCCAAGGTCCACGACATCCGCGCGCTCAGGCGGGAAACCAAGCAGCGCCTGCGCAGTGAACTGCCAAAGATCTACAGCCGGGACTTCCTCAACAACCTGTTTCGCCACCCCTACACCAGGATCGAGCACGTCGAGCGCGACCTCGGTGTCTCAAGGCCGACCGCAACCAAGTACCTCACTGCTTTGGCAACCAAGGGCGTGTTGCACAAGTTCAAGTCCGGGCGGGCGAACTTCTCCTTCAACGAAGCGCTCTTCAAGCTGTTGAGAGAATAGGCATCGGCCCCGGCAGGTGCGGGAGCAGTGCGAATATCAAGTCGAAGTGACTGCCAGCCGAAACGGCCAAGCCCTCTACATCGTTCGGATTCAGAGGCGAAGTAGTACTATGGGAATAGCTCGATTCCGCCAAACTCTGTCTTCACCTTATCGCTAATCGTGAACGAACCAAACGAGCGGCCCTTCAGATCGGCATGGCATGACTTCCCGAACGTAGTTATCGCCGGCGGCGAGACACAAGTAAAGCAACATCCCGAATATGCACAGGCAAAAGCCGGGGACGTCAACCAGGCGGCTCCCGCGGCGAAGCGCCTTTCCGCGGCGATGATTGGCGAGCAGTTTCTCGAAGCAGTACGTGCCCTGCAAACAGAAGACGCGCGCATTGTTCCCATTCACGCCCTGGAAGGGAGGGGCTTCAATCGCATACCTGCAGCATTCGCTGAGTTGCTCGCGGAACGTTTCAGCCTTGATCTCGAAACGCGAATCATCCAGGCAAACGTGGTAAATCATACCGGTGCAAGCGGCTGGGAACGCATGGCGCGTCCGGCGATATTCGAGGGTGAATTGATCGCCGGAAGGAAGTATCTGCTGGTCGACGACTTCGTCGGACAGGGCGGCACTCTTGCCAACCTGCGCGGGTTCATACTCCACGGCGGAGGCGATGTAATTGGTGCGATTACATTGACCGGGCGGGGAGATTCCGCCAAACTTGCATTGTCTGTAGAAACGCTGGAATCACTCAGAGAGAAGCATGGCAAACAAACTGAAATCTGGTGGACTGAAACATTCGGCTACGACTTCAGTTGCCTTACCGAAAGCGAAGGAAAATATCTTCTTCGTGCCGAGGATGCTGACACCATCAGAGCGCGCATTTCTGCGGCAAGATCTGAAGTCCACGATTGAAATCGCCCGTAAGGTCAGGATCGCCTGAAGCGGCGTCTTTAGTTTTTCTTCGGCGCCGCGGCACTGGGCCCACAATCCCCGCGCGAACCCTCGCTCGAACAGCACTGACTGCTCGGTACGCAACCTGATTTGTCAAAATTTAGTTTCCAAGGTCCTTACGCCACTTGGCTCTCCTGCCAGTTCGTGTACCGGTACCGGTACATCTGTACCCTCAGAAGCACACCCTAAAAGAATCGCGCGACCTCCAGCCCTGCCTCCATTCCCGCATCTACCATGGCCTTATCAGCGGTGACGAGCTGCCGACACTGAACGCCCTGGGCAATCGCACGATGCAAGGCAACGCATCAAATCCCTGGCGATCGACCTGCGAGCTTGCCTGGCAGAGGATCATCGAGGCCACAGTGCTTGACGTTCGGGCGCAGCCGGTACCACGATAGTAATACCTCCTGTCGAGCGAATCCCTCCGATGCCCGCCGTGACGCTGAAACTGCCCGAGTCGCTTAAAGAGCGCATCAACGCACTTGCATCGGCAAGCGGCAAGTCGCCGCACGCGTTCATGGTCGATGCACTCGCGGCGCAAGCCGCCCGCGAAGAAAATCGCGACGCCTTCGTTGCCTCGGCGCTGGAAGCACGCCAGGAGGTCGCAACGTACGGAAAAGTCATGGAAGCCTCCGACGTCCACGGCTGGCTGCTTTCCCGCGCACGCGGGGCCAAGGCGGCCAGCCCCCGGGCGAGGAAACTCGCCAGGTAGCCGTGTGACGCGCCTGGCCTATTCTCCCCGGGCAATCCTCGATCTCGAACGATTGCAGGAATTCGTGGCCGGGAACGACCCGTCGACAACGATTGCGGCGGCCGAAGCAATCGTCAGCGGCGTCTCGATCCTGGATATCGAAGTCCAGAGACGGTTTACTGGTGCTCAAGGCTTGAATCAGGCCTGTCTCGATACGGCGCGGCTGCTGACCCAGGTTGCGGAGCTGAATGTGGGTCAACGAATTCCGGCATCCTGGGTCGATTTCAGGTCAGCGACGACAGCCGTCATAACCTTGCCGTTCACGGGATGATCAGCAACGCCTTGATTTTTGCGCGCACGTGAACCATGACGTCCGCCGGCACCTCCCCTTTCTTCTTGGCGCGGCGAACTTTCCAGTCAAGCGACTTGACCTGATCGGAAAGCACGGCGCCGGCGACGCCATCTACTTCCACGCGAACCTCAAAGGGATGCCCCTTTATTCGCGTGGTCATGGGGCAGCAGACCATCAACCCGGCTTTGCCATTGTAGTTCGCCGGACTGATGACCAGGGCGGGGCGATGTCCAGCCTGCTCGTGGCCCCGCCTGCGGGTCGAACTCGAGCCAGACAATGTCGCCGACGTCTGGCACATAGCCGCGTGCCGCCTCTAAAGGGCCTCTTTGCCTACCGGTCCGCCGAAGCTGACCTCGACGTGCAGGTTCTTCGGCGTGATTCCGCCAACCAGTTCGTCGAGGTCGTATTCAACTCTGCCCAAAGGCTCGATGACAATGCGGCCACGGGTCACGGTCAGGTTGACCTTCTGTTCCAGGCTGAACGCAGCCTCCTTGATCGCGGACTTCGGCAACCGGAGGGCGGGGCTGTTGCCCCACTTGCGGATAACGGCTTCCATGATTGAACTCCTGATTAAAGTCGCTACGTTGTATATACATCACGGTGGGCATTCAAGGGCGTAAAGCAACATCAAGGCCACCGTGCTTGACGTTCGGGCGCAGTCGGTACTACGCCGCGCACACGGGGCCAAGGCGGCCCGCCCCCGCGCGAGGAAGCTCGCCAAGTAGCCGTGTGACGCGCCTGGCCTATTCTCCCCGGGCAATCCTCGATCTCGAACGATTGCAGGAATTCGTGGCCGGGAACGACTCGTCGGCAGCGATTGCGGCGGCCGAAGCAATCGTCAGCGGCGTGTCGATCCTGGCGCAGCATCCGCTGATCGGCCGTCCCGCAGAGTCGGGGATGCGCGAACTCGTCATTTCGCGCGGCCCCACCGGAGTCGTCGCCTTGTACGACTACCTCGCCGCGATCGACACCGTCGTAATCCTGGCCCTTCGCCACCAGCGCGAAGCCGGCTACGAGTAGCACTCCCCGGCGCCGCGATCACATGCGCGTCGGCGACCGGGTGCACCCGGCGTCTGGAGCGGGCTCGCAGCCACGCCGCGCCCTCGAACAACTACTTCGCAGGCACCACCGTCCTCAATTCCCGCACCACCGCGCCGTCCTTCACACTCCCGCTCACAGCCCCTTCGTTCATCCGGCGCACGCACTCGTCGCGATCCGCAGCCGGCTGGCTGTCGCAGCGGGCCAGACGATTGCGATCGAACTGGGCCTGCTCGTTGCTGAGCCCGCCGCGCTTGGCCTCCTCCCGGGCGGCGCCCGCTTCGCGCAGGCAGGTAGCGCGGTCCCCGGCGTCTTTCTTCATGCATTCGGCGCGATCACGCGTGTAAGCAGCCTGCGCCTCGGAGGACTTGGAGCGCTCCGCGGCCAGAGCGGGCGTTGCGCACAGCAGGAAAGCGACGGCACACAGTAGTTTGGACATGGGAATCCCCTTATGAAGTTTCGGGGACTATGGCCTGTTCCACGCTCGCGGTCAGTGCGCTGGCGGACAGTGCCGGCCCCCCTCTACACCTTCCACATCCGCCTGTCATAGCTGTAACCCCGCGTCGATTTCACCCGCACACGCTTCAAACCCAAATGCGCCGGGTTGATCAGCAGGTTGAATTCCCCGTGTGTCAGCACCGAAGGCACGCGCAGCGCCACAGACCGGCCACTGTTCACCCATGTAGTGCCGAGATCCGCCGTGGCGGAGTCCGGCGGCGTCACATCCCAGTTCGAAGGAAGCGAGGCGACCGGCAAATCCTCCACCAGCGCATCCGGCACTTCGACCTCAATCGCAACGAGTGCGATGGCCCTGGCGAGCGGTTCGAAATGGACGAAGTACTCAAGGCTGGCCAACGAAAGCGACTGGGCGCAGTACACGATCCGCGTGCCCTTGCGGTGCCACCGGCCGCCAACCTCCAGCCCCCCGGCGCCCCCAAGGGGATCGGACGCGTATTTCTTCTTCGATAGCCGAAAAACGACCATCAGGCCAGATAGCCGTGTTCCATCTGGAGCAGGAGGTTCTCCACCTGCTTCGCGCCAACATCGGTGCTGAGCAGTTCCTGCGGGATTTCGTTGCCGAGGGCCGCCTGCGGCCGGGAGAGCCAGGCTCTTGCGTTGTCACCGTCTTCCAGGACTTCTTCCGCCAAGCCCATGACTTTCGCGGTTCGCACCAGGCGATCGGAATACACCGCGTCGAGCAGGCTCGCCGGGTCGTCCTGCCAGCGGATGAAGGTCTTCTCGCTGACCCCGAGGGCCCGGCACATGAGCCCGTTGCTCATGCCGTGGTGCGCCTTGAAG
>JBBQVP010000268.1:0-4839 GCA_038211455.1 Burkholderiales bacterium | reverse complement strand
CATTTGATCGAGCGTCACGTCGATCCGGTCGGAATGAACTTGAACTCCTGTGACCATCGCACGGAGGATCACACGCAGCCGGTCCGCATCGAGATCCCGCCAAGAGGCGGCAAGCCGCGCCGCCTCGCCCAGAAGCCTCTTCTGGGCAATCGCGTCGGGCCAATGAAATTGAACGGCGTTCAGCATGGCAACGGGATCAGCCAGCCACGCGTGGATTCGGCCCGTGACCAGAGCCTCGATATGAGAGGCCGGAATGCGCTGACCTCTGGTCGCTTTGTTATGCCCTCCAGTCAGCAGGTTTTTGGAGACGTAGTAGCGGTAGCGGACACCCTTCTTTACCGCATGACTCGGCGTCATGGGCTCGCCATGCGCGTCGTAGATGAGACCGGCGAGCAAGCTTACGTGGTGACTGCCCTTGCCCGCAGCGCGATCGACTCGGTTCGCTGCCAAGGTCGTCTGAACCCTCTGCCAGAGCTCCTCATCGATGATCGGCGCGTGCTCGCCCGGATAAGCCTGGTTCTTATGCACGATCTCGCCGCAGTAAATACGGTTCTGCAGCATATGATAGAGGGCTCCCCGAGCAATCGGCTTGGCGCCATAGGGTCGACCATCCGGCGCTTTGCGGCTCTTGCTGACGATGCCAGCTTCATCGAGGTGCTCCTTGAGCAGGCGTACCGAACCGAGTTCCTGATAACGCCGGAAGATATGGCGGACAGTGTCAGCTTCGATCTCGTTGAGGATCAGCTTCCGATCCTTCACCTCGTAGCCGAGTGGGGGATAGCCGCCCATCCACATTCCCTTCTTCTTGGAAGCGGCGATCTTGTCACGAATGCGCTCGCCGGTGACCTCCCGCTCGAACTGGGCAAACGACAGCAACACGTTCAAGGTCAGGCGGCCCATCGAGGTCGCGGTGTTGAAGGCCTGCGTCACCGAGACGAAAGAGACGCCGTGGGCGTCGAACACCTCGACGATCTTGGCAAAGTCAAGCAGAGAGCGGGTAAGCCGATCAATCTTGTAGACTACGACAACGTCCACCTTTGACCCGCCGATGTCCTCCAGGAGGCGCTTCAGGGCTGGCCGCTCCACAGTTCCACCAGAATAGCCGCCATCGTCATATCGGGTCGGCAGCATGACCCAGCCTTCGTGCTTTTGACTGGCGATAAAGGCCTCGCAGGCTTCACGTTGCGCATCGAGTGAGTTGAACTCTTGCTCTAGGCCCTCCTCCGTGGACTTGCGCGTATAAATCCCGCACCGCAACTTTTGCCGGCCAGCCTTTGCACCGGCCACAGATCGCCTAGACATCTGAAGCGCCCTTCTTCGTGGCTAGCCCGAAGAAGCGTGGGCCCGACCAGCGGGCACCAGTGATGTCACGCGCGACAGCGCTCAGCGATCGGTAGCTGCGTCCGGCGTAAAGGAAGCATTCCTCCTCTACCGTGACCATATGCGTGCGGCCGTTCCATTCACGCATCAACCGCGCGCCCACTCTGATCTCCTGGGCACCCTCAACCGATATCTTCTCGCCAAGCTGATGCGCCTTCCTGAGCGCGGCGAGCTTGCGGCTGGCTGCCTTGCTGAGACCGCCATAGCGTAGTTCCTGGATACGATAGGCGATTGCGCGAACGAGCAGGTCTCGGCTAAGCCGCGGCGGCTGGCTCCGATAGAGTCGCCGCCACTCTTTGCGCAGTTCGACAGGACTGAGATCGCGGAGAGCCTCAAGCCTCCGCAACACCTCTAAGTCGCCACCTGCCCCCGCCGCCGCTTTGCCTTCGGACGGAAGAGCTTCCGCCATGATCGTTAGACCGGGTCGGAAATGCGATAGCGGCGGGGTCCCGCGTCCGGTTTCTCCGATAGGAGCGTGAGGCCGATCTTCTTTTTGACGGTCCCAGCCAGAAAGCCGCGCACACTGTGCTGCTGCCAACCGGTCGCAACTTGTAGCTCTTCTATCGTTGCCCCTTCTTGGCGGCTGAGCAGGTCTAGGCAGGTTTGTTGTTTCGTCTGTTTGCCTGCGGCGGGTTTAGTTCTGTTGCGATTGGGGGCGGCAGGCTTACTGCGGGCTTGCCGTTTCGGCGCCTTTGCTTTTTTACTTGTCTGATTAGTCTCTGGTCGGCGTCGGCGCTTGGTGCGATCGACCGCGCCGGTTCTGGTCTCGTCAACAGGATGTGATTTGGCCATTGGGTGGTCCTCCATTTGAGCAATTGCGCCTCATGCGCAGTGCTCCCACCACCCACAGCCCCGCCATTGAGGCGAGGCCCTCTTGGCCGTTGGCACAATGGCTTCTAGGCCACCAACGACGTCCGCATGGACGCTCTCTTCGCGAGAGAAGTCCACTCGAATGTGCGACGTTTGGGCAAGCTTTTTCAGGCCGCCACGGAGATGGTGGATGGCAGCCAGACAGCAGCTTGGGCGGAAACTTTCTCTGAAGGCCAATTTGGCGAGTTGCGGGAAATTCCGCCTAGTTTTCAAAGCCTCAGATTCTTATGCCGGACCGCGAGCAAGAGCCGTTGGTTCACGTTCCCTGAGTGGCAAACGTTCCGCGACCTATTCCTATGCGCCGACCCCCCCGTCGGACCCGGGAAGCGGGCTTAGGCATAGGCGAAGGCTTGGCCATTCTCATCCTTCACGACATAGCCGCCGGGTTTTTTGTTCATGCGTCCATGGCAGAGACCTTACTCCAACGCATACGACCCGCCGCCGCCGCCGAACTCGTACGAGCCAACACAAGACGCTGACCCCCATCAGGCATGACCATCGGATCCCTACGGACCCCGATATAACTCCTCGCTCGACTGAAGCCGAAACCCTCTCAGCGGATGCTTCCCGTCTCCGCTCCGGAGTAGCTTAAGCCTGCAAGGTCCGGATCAGAAGTTGCGTAGCTCGACGTTTCAGGGGGTTTATCGTCGCCGGATCCATCAGGCAGATAGAAACTCGCTGCGGCCTGCACCGTGGGATTTTCGCCATTGGGACCGGCCGAGGAATCGATGGCAAAACGCTCCCCGCTTTCTCTTTCCTTGATCACTGCAGCCCAATGCGTCCAATGGCGCAAATCGTCCTTGGCAAAGGGCTGCTCAACAACGTGTCGATGGATCAACCGGTGGCGGTCTAGTACCAGCAGATAGCTCGTCGCGTTGGTGGCCTCATCGACGCAATCCTGCTGACTCTCGTCGCCAGAGCCTGCAAAGTCCATGCTAGGGCGGTCGCTCGCGGTGCCGACGATCGGGGCTACCCGACGCTCCATCCACGCGACTGCATAGGCTATGGCTCGACGCTCCTCACGCGGGCTGTCGTCACGACGGACGCGAGTCATCAGCTCAGAGATCTCAGCGATGTCGCTAGGAGTGAAAGTGAAAGACGTTTGGGCTTTGCACCCATAGGCGTGACAGACGGTGACCGTGTCGTCCCTAGGTGGCTTAGCGGAAAATTGCTCGAAATGCGCTTCGGGCGGTCCCTCTTGATGGTAAGTGCAACCGCCGAGAAGGGTCACGAAGCCAATCAGAACCGTAAAGGGCGCAGTCAATCCGCACGCACAAGAAGCCACCTACAAAAATCCCCGATTACGTCAACGCCACTACAAACGAGGGCCGGAGTCGCCTGCAAGATTGGCCTTGTTCGTTGAAGATTGGTTAGCGGCGGACTGAATTACGGTCGCGTCGTGCAATGGCAAGGGCGGCGGAAGTCGGAACGCCCGGAACACTCATACCTACGAGGCGGCCGAAGCGGTTCGGGCAAGAAGCCCCGCGCCGGGAGCAACGGGGCTTCCTAAGCTCTCGGGACTGGCGCTGCTTGGGGGCCCCTTCAAACTGCCCGCAACAAAAAACCCCGCTAGGGGCGGGGTTGAGTCGATGTGGCCCTAGTCCGGGGCCGAGTTATGTGAGATGGCCGTAGTCCGGGGCCATGAGAATCATAAGCTGATTCGTTCGGTTCAACGCCGCTTCCGCGCCTCAAGCCACTCAGCAAGATCGAGCAGCCTGTTGGCGTACCAGATGCGGACGCGGAGGCCTCAGCCCGAGAACGCGAACGTGACCGAGCCTCACTCGTTTATTCAACAAACACCCTCGCGTGCTAAGACAGTTCGATGTTGGCACCTAATTCAGCGCTTGGACACTGGTCCGCGCTATTGCCCCCTGACGCCGCGTGCTCTGTTCAAGTGAGCGACCGTAACGTCGGTACGGCTGGCATGGCAGTGCCCCAAACGCTAAGTTGCGTCGTCAGATCAACATCGCGAACGTGGGTCGTCGCTGGCCTCGTTGCACTCTTTTCGATGGTGTCGTCGCTAGTGCACACTGCACCGCTTCAAATCAAACTCAGTCGTTGTCGGAGCAGGCAGCGGTGCCAGTAAAAGAGGCTCACCAGGCCAGTGTGAGTTGGTAGGCCGCCTGAAGCCAATCTCGTCGCCCCTCGGGCGCGCGTGACAGATCTGACGCCCGCCTAGCCACCAATTCGCGCCGTGCCCGAACGGCCGTCATTGCGCACCCAGGTGATCGCTTTGCCTCTAAGTGTGAGTTTGTAGCAATAGGACTTGCGGTCCATCCAGTTCGTCCAGCGCTGGCAAAGCTGATCGCCTGAGATCCACCATTTGCCTCGGTCAGAGGCGCCGTCCCCCCGCGACAAGGCGGCCGCGACCATGCTCATGCTCCCCGTCATGCTACCGCCGGCCGAATAGCGGATCGGCAGCTCGAAGCCTGAGATATTGAGGTAAACGGTCTTGCCGCTGACAGTCTTACGCAGCACGTTCCCCGTAAGCGAGGCTTCGGCGGCGGCTGTCTCGGAAGGTGACGCGCTTAGCGCAAGCGTGGCAAACGTCGCCAATGCGATAAGAGTTGTCTTGAACATCGGATCAAC
>JBBQVP010000267.1:0-4868 GCA_038211455.1 Burkholderiales bacterium | reverse complement strand
GGCGGAAATGGCGCCTTCCTTCCTGATGTGATGACCCAGAGTAGAGGGCTTTGTTATGCGCCGCAACAAATCTGACCGAAAAAGGAAGATTAGAAAATTCACATAGTTAAGTTAACAGATGGCGGCATTATTTCAACATGCGGGAAGAGTTTTTAATCCATTTGCGCAACGCAATGCGATTCCATGTTGCGCAATAAACGCGGCTCAGGTCTGCACCAGTTTCCGGTGGCGGTGGATGCTCATCAGGATCCCGACACCGACGAACAGGGTCGCCAGCGCCGTGCCGCCATACGAGACGAAAGGCAACGGCACGCCCACAACGGGAAGGATTCCCGAGACCATTCCCATGTTCACGAAGGCATAGGTAAAGAAGATCATCGTTACCGCGCCGGCCAGCAGCCGCGTGAAGAAGGTCGGCGCGTTGGCCGCGATCATGAGCCCGCGCGCGATCAGCAGCAGGTACAGGAGGAGGAGCACGCAATTTCCGACCAGCCCGAACTCCTCCGAGAACACCGCGAAGATGAAGTCGGTGTGGCGCTCCGGAATGAACTCAAGGTGGGTCTGGGTTCCCTGCAGCCATCCCTTGCCGAGGATCCCGCCCGAGCCGACGGCTATGGTGGACTGGATGATGTGGTAGCCCGCACCCAGCGGGTCGGTGGTCGGGTCAAGCAGCGTGAGCACGCGCCGCCTCTGGTAGTCGTGCATAAGCCCCCAGAGCGGGAACAGCGCCGCAAGGCCGAGCACGACGAGGCCCACGATCACCTTCCAGGACAGTCCCGCAAAGAAGATCACGTAGCAACCCGCCGCGAGAACGAGTACTGCGGTGCCGAGGTCGGGCTGGCGTGCGATCAGCAGCACCGGCAGGAGCAGCAGGATGCCGGCGACGATGAAATCGCGCGTGCGCAGCGTGGCCTCGTGACGGTGGAAATACCACGCCAGCATCAGCGGCATGGCGATCTTCATCATTTCGGAAGGCTGGAAGCGCGTGACGCCGACGTGCAGCCAGCGGCGCGCGCCGTTGGTCACCTCGCCGAACATCGCGACCGCGACGAGCAGCACCAGCCCGGCAAAGTAAACCGGGACGGCGAAGCGCATCAGCGTCTGTGGCGGGACCTGCGCGACGAGCCACATGGCCGTGAAGGCAACCGCGACATTGGCGACCTGAGATGTCACGCGCGCTGGATACTCGTAGCTCGCACTGAACAGCGTCGCGAGACCGATGCCGACCAGGAGGAGCGCAAGGCTGAACAGTGGCCCGTCGACGCTTCCCGAAAAGCGGTCCGCCAGGCGGCGCAGGAACATGTGGGGCGCTTCGAGGGCCATCAGTTGGCGTCCGGTGTTTCGATTTCCGGCGCCGGCTTCTTCGGCGCGTCGGGTAGCTTGCCCAGCAGGTAGTAGTCGAGCACAGCGCGCGCAATCGGGGCCGCTGCGCGTGAACCGAACCCGCCGTTCTCCACGATGACGGCGAGCGCGATCTTCGGGTTCTCCAGCGGCGCGAAGGCGATGAACAACGAATGGTCGCGGTGCCGCTCGAGCACGTTCTTCTCGTTGTACTTCTCGTTTGCCTTGATCGCGATCACCTGCGCGGTGCCGGTCTTGCCCCCGCTCGTGTACTGCGCGCCGGCGAACGCCCGCGCCCCCGTGCCTTCCTTGTTGACCCCTGCCATCGCGCCCTTGATGAACTCCACGTTCTCCGGCTTGAGGGGGATGCGGCGCACTGGCTCGGGCTCTAGGTAGCGGCGGGATCCGGTGCGCTGGTTGTCGATATGGCTGACGAGGTGTGGCTTGAATACCGCGCCGCTGTTGGCCAGCGTGGCCGTCGCTTGCGCAAGCTGCACCGGTGTATAGGCGTTGTAGCCCTGGCCGATGCCGATCGAGATGGTTTCGCCGGCATACCACTTTTTCTGCTCCGGCTTGCGAAAGCGCCGCGCCTTCCACTCAGGCGAGGGCAGGATGCCGACCGATTCGCCCTCCAGGTCGATGCCGGTGCGACTGCCGAACCCGAATGGGGCGAGCGATCGCGCGATTGCATCGATGCCCAAGTCGTTGGAAAGCACGTAGTAATAGGTGTCGCAGGACTCGACGATCGACTTGTACATGTCTACCGTGCCGTGGCCGCCGACCTTGTCGTCGCGGAAGCGCCGGCCTCCGAATTCGAAGAATCCCGGGTCGGATATGGTCTGGTTCGGCGTGCGCTTGCCGAGCTCGAGCGCGGCAAGCGCGAGGAAAGGCTTGAATGTCGAACCCGGCGGATACAGGCCCGTGATCGCGCGATTGTTAAGCGGCCGGTCAGGCGAATTGTTGAGCTCGGACCAGCTTTGCGGATCGATGCCTTCGACGAACAGGTTGGGATCGAATCCCGGCATCGAAACGAAGGCGAGGACGCCGCCTGTTCCTGGCTCGATGGCGACCAGCGCGCCGCGCCGTTCGCCGAACGCCGCCTCCGCCACCTCCTGCAGCTTGATATCGAGCGCAAGCGTAATGTCGTTGCCCGACTGGGCCGGTGTGCGCGACAAGGTGCGGATCCCGCGTCCGCCTGCATCGATTTCCACCTGTTCAATCCCCGTAGTGCCGTGCAGATCGTTCTGGTAGCTGCCCTCGATACCGGACTTGCCCACGAAATCCGTGCCGCGGTAGTTGGCCTCCACGCCGAGTTCCTCGAGGCGCTCCTGGTCACGGTCGTTGATCCTGCCGATGTAGCCAATGACATGTGAAGCAGTTTCGCCGAACGGATACTGGCGGAACAGGCGCGCCTTGATTTCCACGCCCGGAAAACGGTAGCGGTTGGCCGCAAACCGTGCGACCTCCTCGTCCGACAGGCGCGTCCGGATCGGCAGGCTCTCCGCGTTACGCGTTTCGGCCATCAGTTTCTTGAACCGGCTGCGGTCCTTGGGCTGGATATCCACCACTTCGGCCAGCTCGTTGATCGTGCGCTCCAGGTCCGTGACCGTGCCCTGCATGATCTCCAGCGTGTAAGCCGAGTAGTTGCGCGCGAGAACCACCCCGTTGCGGTCGAGGATCAGGCCGCGATTCGGTGCCACGGGAACGATGGAGATCCGGTTGTCTTCGGCCTTGGTGTGGTAGTAGTCGCGCTGCACCACCTGCAAGTAGACGAAGCGCGCGAGCAGCAAGCCGAATGCGACCAGCACGGCGATGCCAGCCGCGCCGATGCGCAGCTGGAAATTATGCAGCTCGCGCTCGTGGTTCTTGAGTTCCGGCCGGCGCATCGAGTGAAGGGGGGGCTGCGCGCCCCCTCAGACCCCCTGCTGTGCAGTTTCGTTTGGCATCGCGCTCAGATCGGCCGGGTTTCGTCGATCTCGATCGACCGCCGTTGCGGCGAGAGCAGGATGTAGCTCGCCACCGGCCAGAGGAGCGCGCCAAGGAGCGGACCGACGAGCAGGGTCCAGCCCGGGAACTGGGCGCCGGTGGCAAGTCGGACCAGTACTTCGACCGATTTCGCGCCGACCAGCAGTACGGCGACATGCATGGCCTGGTGCAGCCACGTGAACCAGAGGATGCGGCGCGACAGGCTGATGGCGGCGAACGCGAGAAGCGAGTAAGCCAGCGCGTGCTGGCCGAGCAGTACGCCGTTGCCCGTATCCATCAGCAGGCCGAGCAGCCAGCCGATGCCCAGGCCGACCAGGCGCGGCTGGCGCACGCACCAGAAGGTCAGGATGAGGGCGACAAAATCCGGCACCAGCGCAAGACTCGGCCAGGGCAGGAAATTCAGCAGCAGCGCAGCGAGGAACGAAACGAAGATCGTCCCCACGCGTACCGGCAGCAGGATGTACTGAGGTCGCTCAGCGAGCATCGGCAGCCCCATTGGTCGACGCGCTAATCGGCATTCGATGCATCCTTCCTGCGCTTGATCTTGCCCTTGGTCT
Organism: Burkholderiales bacterium; assembly: GCA_038211455.1. GTDB lineage: Bacteria > Pseudomonadota > Gammaproteobacteria > Burkholderiales > SG8-39 > SZAS-79. The sequence continues at coordinate 984 of JBBQVP010000267.1, read as the reverse complement.
TGCGCTCGGGGCGCGCCGCGTCCGCCGGGTACGGCGGCAGTTTGGCCTCAGTCGACAGCGCGAGCAGGTAGCGGTTGTTCTCGACCCCCGCCGACGGCTCGCAGACGATGCGTGCAAAGGCCGCCACCGTGTCGCGCTCGATGCGGATCACGGTCGCCACCGGCAACCCGGCCGGGTACGTGCCGTCAATCCCCGAGGTCACCAGCTTGTCGCCGGTCTGGATCTCAGCGTTCGCCGCCATGAAACGCAGGTCCAGCGTGCCGACCGAGCCGGAGCCGAAGGCAACTGCACGCAGGCCGTTCCTCACGACCTGCACCGGGATCGCCTGGTCCTTGTCGATGAGCAGGGTGACCTCGGACACCATCGGATGCACGCGGGTCACCTGCCCGACCACGCCGTTTTCGTCCACCACGGCCTGGCCGGGTTGGATACCCTGCGTGGCACCCTTGTTGACGATCAGCTTGCGGGAGAAGAGGTCGCGTCCGGAATACAGCACCTCGACAGGGGTTGCGCGCAACGCGAGCCGCTCCTGCGCGCCGACCAGGCGGCGAAGCTGGGCAAGCTCTGCCGCGGTCGCCGCATAGCGCTGGGCGTCCATCGCACCGCCGACGAGCCGGGCGCGCAGCTCGGCGTTCTCCTTCTGCAGGGAAGACTGGGAGGCGAAGAAACCCGCGATCCGTCCGGCGAGCTGTCCGGGGGCGGTGGCGACCTGCTGGAGCGGGTACGCCGCGACCGCGAACATGCTCCTCAGCGATTCGGCGTACTTGAATCGCGCGTCGAGTACCAGCAGCGCAATGGAGAGGGAGGCGAAGAAAGCAAGGCGAACGAGCGGCGCCGGACCGCGCTTGAAGAACGGTGGGGGCGAGTGCTCCATCCCCCCATCACTCAGTCATTCGTGAAGATCGGGCCGAAGTGCTCCATCTTTTCGAGCGCCATGCCCGAGCCGCGCACCACACAGGTGAGGGGGTCTTCGGCCACGATGAC
>JBBQVP010000266.1:0-4936 GCA_038211455.1 Burkholderiales bacterium | reverse complement strand
CTGATCAGCAAGCACGGGATCCTGATCGTCGAGGTCGCCAACCAGCTGCGCCGCGCGGGCAAGGCCAAGCGCGAGGCAATCGAGGAAGCCGCCAGCATCCGGTTGCGCCCGATCCTGATGACCACGGCGGCGATGGTGTTTGGCGTCATTCCGCTGGTGGTCGCCTCGGGCGCCGGCGCCGCCGGCCGCTACTCGATGGGACTGGTGATCTTCACCGGCATGGCGATCGGCACGTTGTTCACGCTGTTCGTGGTGCCTGCGATGTACATGTTCATCGCGGTGAAAGACAAACCCGCGCAACCGCCGGCCATGGCGCATAATTCCCCGCGCCCCTGAGGAGGAGGATTGCCATGCCGCTGCAGCTTGAGCCCCTGCACCCGCGGTTCGCCGCAGAAGCGAGCGGCGTCGACATCACGCAACCGATCGACGACGCGACCATACGCGCGATCGACGCCGCAATGGACCAATACGGCGTGCTGGTGTTCCGCGGCCAGCCGCTGGACCAGGACCAGCAGGTCGCGTTCGCGAGCCGCTTCGGCACGCTCGACAGCGGGCTGAAGAAGCTCTACCCCGGCGCGCCCAGCCGCTTCAGGCATGAGGAGATGATCGACATCTCCAACGTGAAGACCGACGGCAGCCTGCACGGGGCGAACGATCGCAAGACGATCTCGAATTTCGCCAACCAGCTCTGGCACAGCGACAGCTCGTTCCAGCAGCCGGCCGGCAAGTACTCGATGCTCTCGGCCGTCGTGGTGCCGCCCAAAGGCGGGCAGACGGAATTCTGCGACTTGCGCGCCGCGTGCGACGCTCTGCCGGCGGACCTGAAAGCGGAGATCGAAGGCCTGCACAGCCTGCACGCCGCGCTGCATTCACGTACCTGGCTGGGCGACAAGCCCACCGAAGCGGAACTCGCGAAATTCCCGCCGGTGCGCTGGCCGCTGGTGCGCACGCACCCTGGTTCCGGGCGCAAAGTCCTGTGGGTGGGCGTGCACGCCACGCATATCGTCGAAAAGCCGCTCGCCGAGGGGCGCATGCTGCTTGCCGAACTGCTCGAGCATGCCACCCAGCGCGAGTTCGTCTACCGGCACGAATGGCAGCCGGGCGACCTCGTGATCTGGGACAACCGTGCGACCCTGCACCGCGGCCGCCGCTACGACATCACGCAGCGCCGCGAGCTGCGCCGCACGACGACGAACGACGAAAACTCCTATCTGGATTCGACCATTGAAGCGGCGCCGGCAGCAGCCGCGCGGGCGCAGGCGGCCTGAACCCGGCTACACCGCGTAGCGCTTCACGCGATCCCAGTCGACGAGCTTCGCGTAGTCGGCCTCGCCCGGGAGTTCGATCCGGCCGCCCTTCACTTCGGGCATCGCCGTCACGACCTGCTCCGTGATGCCGAGGTAAAACGTCTGCTCCGCGGCGACGAGTTGCAGCGCCGGCGGGATCGCCGCGCCGTACTGCAGGCTGACCAGCGTGCCGAGCGCGCTCTCCGCGTAGAGCCCGAGCGCCACCCGTGCACCGTGGGCTGCGGCCAGCGCCGATATTTCGCGCGCTTCCGAGAAGCCGATCCGCCCCGCCTTGGTCGACAATGCGATTGCGCCCTTTTCGAGGTAGTGCGCCGCATCCAGCGCCGAAGTGCAGGTGCGGTCCACCAGCACCGGGATGCCCGCGCCGGCCTGCAGCGCGCTGAACTGCGCATCTGGCTTGAGCGGACAAGGGTCCTCGGACACGGTGGCGCCCGAGTCGCGCATCGCAAGCGAATAGGCGAGGCCCTCCTCGCGCTTGTAGGCGCTGTTGGCATCCACATAGAGCGTCACCTTGTCGCCCACGGCGGCGCGAATCTCGCGCATCGCTTGCTTGTCGGTCTCCAATCCCTGCCCGCCCTTGACCTTCAGCGTGCCGAAGCCGTAACGCGCGCAGACTTCGGCGGCCTCATCGGCCATGAGTTTCGGCGGCTGGCGGGTGATGGCCCAGGTGAGTTCGACCGAAGGCTCACCGCCCCAGAGTTTCCACAGCGGCTGGCCGGCCCTGCAGGCCTCGATCTGCCATGCGGCGTTGTCGATCATCGCTTTGGCAAGACGATTTTCCGGCACGCCCGCGAGCAGCTTCGCGATGCCTACAGCGCCTTCGCATTCGACGCCGACGACCTTGGGCATCAGGAAATCCTCGAAGGACGCGGCGAGCGACCTGGGCGACACGCCGGTCCAAGTGGCCTTGATCGTGCCTTCAGCCACGCCCTCGACGCCGTCTGCGTCGGTGAGCCGCAGCAGCGCATACAGGCCCGTGCTTTCACGCGCGTTCGCCCAGACCACCTCGCGCGCGTAGGGCAGTTCGTAGAAGTGCAGAGACCAGCGCGCGATCTTCAATTGAGCCGGTTCCTGAGCGGCTCGCCGCGCGCGAAGCGGTCGAGGTTCTCCGCGATCTCGGTCCAGCGCCGGTCGATCATGCCGGTGGTCCACGCCGAGGTGTGCGGGGTCATGTAGAGGTTGTCGAGTTGATGGAACGGATACTTCGAGGGCGGCACCCGGGGGTTGTCCTTCGAAGGATAGCTGCCGTACCAGGCATCGATCGTTGCGCCGCGGATGCGCTTTTCCCTGAGCGCTTCGTAGAGCGCGCTTTCCGCGACGATCGCGCCGCGGCCCACGTTGACCAGCACGGCGGAGGGCTTCATGCGCGCAAACTGGGCGGCGCCAATCAACCCTTCGGTTTGCGGCCCGAGCGCGGCGGCGACGACGATGTAGTCGAGCCTGGGCAGGGTCGCGTCAAGCGCGTCGAACCCCACCCATTCGTCCACGCACGCGGGCTTTTCGCGCTGCGTTCGGTTGATCGCAACGACCTGCATGCCGAAGGGCTTCGCGCGCTCGGCCACCGCACGGCCGATCGAACCGAAGCCGATGACGCCCAGCGTCTTGCCGTAGAGCTCCTCGTTGACCGGGCCGTTCATGCGCCCGCTGTACTCCCAGCTGCCCTCGCGGAAGCTCTGGTCGGCGGCATAGAAACGATGGCACCACGCCAGCATCGCGAGCAGCGTGTACTCGGCCATGCCTTCAGCGTGGCCGTAGGCGTTGCACACGGCCACCCCTGGCGGGACCGCGGCGAAGTCGATGCCCTCGTAACCGGTGCCCGGCAGGTGGATCAGCTTGAGCTTGGGCGCCGGCGGGTACGTCGCGTTCCAGCCGAGCGAGACCAGCACATCGGCGTCGGCCAGCGCGCGCGCGAAATCCTCGCGTGGGTCCTGCTCGAAAAAACGTTCCACGCTCCATGGCGTTATCGCCTTGGCGAGGAACAGGTCCTTCAGGTGGTGGATCAGCGTGCCGTAAAAGACGATATTCATGCGTGCTATCGTGCCCGTTCGGAGGAAATCGGGCAATGACGATACCAATGACGATACCGGTGGAGTGCGTGGTCAGGAGCGGCGACCGCCTGGGCGAATGCCCTCTGTGGTGCGATCGCGAGCAAGTCGTGTGGTGGATCGACAGCCGCGGGCCGTCACTGAAACGCTGGGACCCGGCAACCGGGAGGACACGCGTGCTCGACCTGCCCGCGGTGGTGGGCAGCGTGGCGTTGCGCGAGAAGGGCGGCATGCTGGCCGCGCTGCAGTCGGGGATCCACTTCCTCGATCCTGAAAGCGGCGCACTGCGGCTCGCCGCGCAGCCGGAAGCGCATCTCCCGGAGAACCGCTTCAACGACGGGCGTTGCGACCGGGCCGGGCGATTCTGGGCCGGCACCATGAGCGATGCGCGGCGCGAACCGACGGGTTCGCTGTACCGGCTTTCGAAGGATCTTTCGTGCACGCACATGCGCGGCGATGTCGTCGTGCCCAACAGCATCGCGTGGAGCCCGGACAACCGGACCATGTATTTCGCCGACACGCACCGCAACACCATCTGGGCGTACGACTTCGACCTCGCCGGTGGCGAAATTGCGAATGCGCGGGTGTTCGCCGCGGGCGGCGGTCGCCCGGATGGCTCGTGCGTCGATGCCGAGGGCTGTCTGTGGAATGCAGAGTACGGCGGCTGGCGGATCGTGCGCTATACGCCCGAGGGCAGGATCGACCGCAAGATCGACTTGCCGGTTGCCAACCCCACCTGCTGCTGCTTCGGCGGCAAGGACCTGGATACGCTGTACGTGACCTCGGCGACGCAACGCCTCACGCCCGAGGACCTCGCCAAGCAGCCGCTGGCCGGCAGCCTGTTCGCGATGCGCCCCGGCGTGCGCGGACTGCCCGAGGCGCGCTTCGCAGGCTGAGCGCGGAGACGACGCGGTCGGGGTCAGCGTCGTTAACCTGGCGAAGACAAGGAAATAATCGGGGTCAGAGTCGAATTATTGGCAGAAACAAAAGCGACTCATGGCAGCAATTCACCAAAACCGCCGCGCCAGGACTGGGCTTACCCTTAAATTTGGCAATAATTCACCAGACAGGGGACGGCGCCCCCGGCGCCGGAAAAAGCGACTCTGACCCCGATTTTTTTCTCAGCCCAGCGTGGGCATGATGAATCCGCCACCCTTGGGCGTGTCCTGGTGCGGCCAGCGCGTGGTGATGACTTTCGTGCGGGTGTAGAACTTCACGCCCTCGGCGCCGTGCACGTGCAGGTCGCCGAACAGGGAATTCTTCCAGCCGCCGAACGAATAGAACGCGACCGGCACCGGGATCGGCACGTTGACGCCGACCATGCCGACCTGGATCTCGGCTTCGAACCTGCGCGCGGCGCCGCCGGATTCGGTGAAGATCGCGGTGCCGTTGGCATACGGATTCGCGTTCACCAGCGCAATCGCCTCCTCCAGCGTCTCCACGCGCAGCACGATCAGCACCGGCCCGAAGATCTCGTCCCTGTAGATGCTCATCGCGGGCTTCACGTTGTCGAACAGGCTGGTGCCGAGGAAGAAACCATTCTCGTGGCCCTTGACGACATACCCGCGGCCGTCCGATACCAGC
>JBBQVP010000265.1:0-5000 GCA_038211455.1 Burkholderiales bacterium | reverse complement strand
ATTGATTTCAACCGACACCCGAGAGCCGGCGTCTAGTTGGTTCTGCTCAACATAGGATTGAGGAATCGTCATGATGAGGGAGCCCCCAGACCTGCGAAGAGAAGCACTAAGCATGGCAATCTCCTAATAAATGTTATATCTGAGTATAACTAATGCGCTCAGTGTTGACAACGTGATGGGGCGGTCTCGGACCGCGCCACCGCTTTGCCTTATTCCACAGACCAGTTCTCGACCTTCAATCTTTTTACCCTGCAAAACTCACGCACGTTATTCGTCACGAGCACAGCCTTCAGACTGCGGGCATGCGCCGCAATCAACAAATCATTGGCGCCAATCATTTCGCCACGCAGCTTGAGGTTCGCCCGAATATCCGCGTAGTGTTCTGCAGCCTCTGCGGACCATTCAATGACCTCCAGGTGCCGGATGAATGCATTGAATGCATCGCGGGCCTGTTTCGGCCGGGTCGACACCTTTGCGCCGTACAGCAACTCCGCCATTGTTACGACGGATACGGCCTGGTCCGAAATTGGCACTGAACGGATCCGGTCCAGCAACACCGGGTGGGAACGTTTCATGATGTACGAGCAGATATCGGTGTCCAGGAGATAGTGCGCCATCAGAGATCGCGCTCCTGAACCGGCAAGTCTTCAATCCCGGCCATGAAATCAGCGGGGGCTACCGGGCCACCTGCCAGATAGGACTCCCAGTTTGAAGGGCGTGGCGATAGCACCACATCGTTGCCTTGCCTGCGAATAAATACCTCGCTCACGGTGAACTGAAAGTCCTTTGGCAACCTGACTGCCTGGCTGCGATTGTTGAGAAAAATTTTAGCGGTGCGGTCCATAAGATGCTCCAGGCAGCGTTGTATATGGCGTAGTATATGCCGCGTAATATATGCCATGTTGCATGCGTCAAGGCAGAAAGAAACGGAACCCCCCATGAGAACTTACAGCACCCGTAAACGCATCCTCGTCACCGGTGGGGCGGACTTCTTCGGCAAGAATCCCAAGGCGCTGCGTGCCGAATTCAGGAAGTCGCTCCAGGTCTTCCTCGACGTTTGCCGCGAGAAGGGGATCGAGCCGCGGCGCAACGACTCCGGAAAATTCAACCTTCGGATTCCCATCGACCTGCACGAAAAGCTCGCGATCGTCGCCGAGGCGGAGGGCAAGAGTCTCAACACCCTCGCGCAAGAGGCGCTGATCCGGCGAGTCGGGGCATGAGGGCGCGAGCCGGCTCGCCGAACCTGGCCCGCGCATTTGAAAAGGTGAAGGAGTTGTATTTAGGTAACTTATGAGTTACCATTCGACATGGCAATCCGGGTAGAAGAATACGTATCCGAGACTGACCAGAATCACTATCGACAGTGGTTCAACGGATTGGCGGTTGAATATGCCACCAAGGTTGCTGCCGCCCGCGCCCGGATGATGGCCGGCAGCATCGGAAATGTGAAGACCATAGACGGAACACTCAAAGAGTATCGAATCGATTGGGGTCCCGGGATTCGAATTTACCTTGTGCAAGACGGGGACAGGTTGATTGTGCTGCTTGGAGGCGGAACCAAACGAGGCCAGGATGGCGACATCAAGCGCGCCAAGAGATTGCGCAACGAATATGAGACCCGCAAGTCCGAAACACGAAAATCGCATAAAGGATAGGTTCATGAGACGACTGACCGTAGATTCCTCCGCAACGGTACTAGCGCGGATCAGGACCGATCCAGGGTTCGCCGAAGCGCTGCTGAGAGAGGCCGCCGATATGTTCCTCAACGGCGAGGCGCAAGCGGCCCGCCTGTTGTTGCGCGATGTGGTGAATGCGACCGTAGGCTTTGAGCAGATCGCGATGGCGACTCACCGCCCGAGCAAGAGCGTCCATCGCATGCTCTCCGCGCGCGGCAACCCGACAATGGAGAGCCTCTCTGCTGTCTTCGCGGCGATCCGCAAGGTCCTCAACATAAGCTTCGAGACGCGAACAGTGCACCGTGCCTGACGGGGTCCGCGGGCGTTCCCCGGAAGTCGAACACCGGCAAGGGCGCCGTTGCAGGTATTCGCAAGTAGCGCGAACCGCGGCCGCCGGGTCGGGGCGTGAGGGCGCGGGCCGGCTCGCCGAACCTGGCCCGCGCCAACTTGCGGGAGGCCACGGCGCTTTATCCGTCGGCGACAAGCGCGGCCAGAGAGCAGACGTCCTGCACGCCTTGCGCATTTAGGATCGTCAGCGTGGATGTCGACAAGTTGCCCGGAAAACCGTGCCAGGCGCAGACTTTGCCCGGGAAATGTCAGTAATCTGACCCCGGCCCCGGCGCCTCGCAGACCTCAGGTTTTATTGCGCGCGGCGGCGGGCCTCCAGCCCACTTGGCCCTATGGTCGATTGACAGCAGGCCGTGCATGCCGCCTAATCGGTGTTCAAGCGTTGAACACCACACCAAAGTCGCGATGACCGACACCGACCTGCAACTGCTGCGCCTCTTGGAGGCGCGGCCCGAACTGAGCCAGCGCCAGCTCGCGCGCGAACTCGGGGCGAGCCTGGGCAAGATCAACTATTGCCTCAACGCGCTGATCGCCAAGGGCTGGGTCAAGGCCGGCAATTTCAGGGACAACGACAACAAGCTTGGCTACGCCTACCTGCTGACCCCGCGCGGCATCAAGCGCAAGGCGGCGATCTCGGTGCAGTTCCTGCGCCGCAAGATGGACGAATACGAGCGCCTCCGCCACGAGATCGAGCGCCTGCAAACCGAAGTGGCCGCAGTGGCCCAGGTGGCCGCGGTGGCCGCGGCGCCCGCGAAGAAACCGCGATGACCCCCTGGCATGCCGTGCTGTGCAAGCCGCGCCGTGAGGCGCTTGCCGAAGAGAACCTCGTGCGCCAGGGCTACCGCGTGTTCCTGCCGCGCCTGGCCGTGCAGGCCCGCCGCCGCGGCCGCTGGGTGGATGCGGTGGAGCCGCTGTTCCCGCGCTACCTGTTCGCCGCCGCCGGCAGCGCCGCGCAGAGCCTCGCCCCGGTGCGCTCGACCCTCGGTGTGTGCGGCCTGGTGCGCTTCGGCGCGGAACCCGCGGTGATTCCGGAAGCCATGGTGGAAACCCTGCGCGCGCGACAGGCCTCGGGCGAAGGCGCCTGCGCCCGGCGCGCGCCGTTCCAGCGCGGCGATGCGGTCGGATTCGGCGCCGGCCCGTTCGCGGGGCTGCTGGGCGTGTTCGAGATCGAGGCCGGGGAGGCGCGCGCATTCGTGCTGCTTGAGTTGCTTGGCAAGCTGAACAAGGTCAGGGTCGAGCGCGACTGGCTGGTCCCGGCGTAGCAGGTGCCGGGAAGGTGAAACCCGCATGCGGGGCGCGCGAGCGCACTGCAGGGCGGTAGCGTGCCCGGGCGCATCCTCGGGCGCTGAACCCGCTTGGAGCGCCGCGCAAACCGGGCTCGGGAAAAGGGCAGAGCCTGCATATCGCGCCTGATTTCGACGCGACACCGGAAGGATCCGACGACTACACCTGATGCGCCTTCTCGTCGACACGCCAAACGCCATCGCGATCCTTTCGATTCAAGCTCATGCGCCACGCCGTGACTTTCCCGCTGCATGTGGAAGTCGACGAGATCTACAACCTCGCCTGCCCGGCCTCCCCGGTGCACTGCCAGTGACTGGATAGTACTTAATTGTAGTACCATAACAAGATGAAGCGGAGGCCCCAACGAACGCTCGTGGCCGTTTTTGCGCATCCCGCAAGCGGGAACATAAAATGGCGCGACATTGAGGTTCTTTTCCGCGAGCTTGGGGCTGAGATCAGCGAGCGCGAAGGAAGCCGCGTCGCGGTGGTTCTGTTCAACGAAGTTCGTGTCTTCCATCGCCCGCACCCTTCGCCGAACACCGACAAGGGCGCCGTTGCAGGCATTCGAAAATGGCTGGAACAGCACGGAGTAACGCCATGAACCTGATGACCCTCGATGGGTACCATGCAAAGATAGAGTACGACGCGGAGCTGGATATGTTCAGGGGGGAGATCCTTGGCCTGGCCGGTGGGGCGGACTTCTTCGGCAAGAATCCCAAGGCGCTGCGTGCCGAATTCAGGAAGTCGCTCCAGGTCTTCCTCGACGTTTGCCGCGAGAAGGGGATCGAGCCGCGGCGCAACTACTCCGGAAAATTCAACCTTCGGATTCCCGTCGACCTGCACGAAAAGCTCGCGATCGTCGCCGAGGCGGAGGGCAAGAGTCTCAACACCCTCGCGCAAGAAGCGTTGATCCAGCGGATCGGGGCGTGAGGGCGCGAGCCGGCCAGCCGAACTTCGAGCCCATGCGCCACGACGTGACCTTTCCGCTGTATGTGGGGGTCGAATGAAGCTTACGGTCAGCCGGGTTGTTTGATAGCCGAAATCCGCCCTCGCGACGCGCGGCATTCGCACAGATTCTGCTGGCGCGCCTCCCCGAAGACGCCGAGATTGAAAAAGCGTGGGCGGTGGAAATCGAACGCAGGATCGCGGAGGTCGAGAGCGGAACGGTTCGGGTCATACCAATCGCCGCGGCGCTTGCCCAGGTTCGTGCCGCATTGAAGTGAAGCGTGTCGTTGCTCCGCCCGCAAAACTCGCCTGGGATCGTCAGCGCCGTTGGCAGTAATCTGCCACGAAACCCGCGCCAGGCGCGGACTTTGCCAGAGAAATGGCAGTAATCGAGGCCCGGCCCCCGGCGCCCAGCAGACCACAGGTTTTTTTGCCCGCGGCGGCGGGCCTCCGGCTCACTCGGCCCTATGGTCGATTGACAGCGGGCCGTGTGTGCAGCCTAATCCCCGTTCAAGCGTTGAACACATTGTCGAAAACAGCAATGAACGACACCGACCTGCAACTGCTCAGGCTGCTCGAAGTCCGGCCCGAACTCAGCCAGCGCGGCCTCGCGCGCGAGCTCGGCGCGAGCCTGGGCAAGATCAACTACTGCCTCAACGCGCTGATCGCCAAGGGCTGGGTCAAGGCCGGCAACTTCAGGGACAACGACAACAAGCTCAGCTACGCCTACCTGCTCACGCCGCGCGG
>JBBQVP010000264.1:0-5054 GCA_038211455.1 Burkholderiales bacterium | reverse complement strand
AGGGTCGCAGCGGCAACCGGTCAGATCTCCGATGAGGTGCAATCCGTTCATTTTCGTTCCCCCGTAAAACGCGAAGGCGCAACCCGGTGCCCATTACGGGCTGCGCTCCAGGGTGCGCCTCTCCAATCCGCCTTGCGGCCTAGTAAAAACGAAAACCGTGCACTTCGTGCAGGACCTCTCTTGGGCCGACCATCCGCCGGCTCATGCCAGCGTCAGACCAGTCGCCCGCGCATTGCAATGAAACTGAAACAAAACCCGGAACCAGGAAAAATTGTTACGCGTTGCGCCCGGACTCCGCGCGCATGGTTTCAACGGCGGCATCGATCAGGCGTCGGGCGATCGATATTTTACTCGGAAGTTGGGGCAATTGGAAGACATCGAACCAGTTCGCATCCTCGATCTCGGTCTCCTGCGGATGGATGTCGCCGCCCGCGTAGTCGCAGAAGAACGCAATCATCAGTGAATTGGGAAACGGCCAGGGCTGGCTCGCGAAATAGCGGATGTTCTCGACCGATACACCAACTTCTTCGAGCACTTCGCGCGCGATGCATTGCTCGAGCGTTTCGCCCGGCTCGACAAAACCTGCGAGCGCGCTGTACATGCCGCGCGGGAAATGCGGGCTGCGTCCGAGCAGCATGCTGTTGCCGCGCCGGACGAGGGCCATCACTGCCGGCGCGATTTTCGGATAGCAACTGAGGTGGCAGGCGGGACAAACGCGCGCGCGCTCTTCGCGCTTTGATTCGGTGGGCGTGCCGCAACGGCCGCAGAACTGGTGGTTGCGATCCCAGTCGATCAGCTGCACGGCGCGGCCGGCGAGCGCGAAATGCGCATCCTCGAGCACCGAGAACAGCGTGCGCAACCCCTGCCACGACATGCCTTCAGGTGGCTCGGTTCCCCGGTCGGCCTCTGCCGCATACAGGTGCGTGTCGCCCAGCTTGCCAAAATAGAGTGTCCGGGTCGGCGCGATGCCCAGCGGCTGCAGACCAGCGCCAAAAGGCAGCTTCGCCCAACTCGGCCGCCCGCGCACCCGAGGGTCGTCGGTCGGCGCGCCCGATGGTGGGCCGACCTGGACAAGCAACTGGTCGCCGCGAAACACGAACCAGTGGGCCTCGGGCGTCGCGCCTGCATCGTCCGGCGCGACCAGATGGACGTAGTCGTCCGGGCTGGTGAATGGCATTGTCATAGTGGTTGCAAGTTTACGGCGTTTCACGCCAGATCCGGGGTCGGATGAGTCGCATTCGCTATAATTCGGCCTCTTTTCCTCCTGTTTTCCTCCCCGGAGCATCATGAATTCAAGCGTAGCGGAGAAGGCGTCGGACCGGGACCTGGCCAATGCCATTCGATTCCTCTCCATGGACGCCGTGCAGGCAGCCAAATCGGGGCATCCCGGCATGCCCATGGGGATGGCGGAAATCGCCGTTGCGCTCTGGACGAAGAACCTCAAATACAGCCCGTCCAACCCGCACTGGGCCGACCGCGACCGCTTCGTACTCTCCAACGGCCACGGCTCGATGTTGTTGTATTCGGTGCTGCACCTGACAGGCTACGACCTGCCGATGGCGGAGATCCGGCGTTTTCGCCAGCTGCATTCGAAAACGCCCGGCCACCCCGAAGTCGGCGTCACGCCGGGCGTGGAAACCACCACCGGGCCGCTTGGGCAGGGCATATCCAACGCCGTGGGCATGGCGATCGCCGAGCGACTGCTCGCAGCTGAATTCAATCGTCCCGGCCATGAGATCGTCGACCACCATACCTACGCGTTCCTTGGCGACGGCTGCATGATGGAAGGCATTTCGCACGAGTCCTGCGCGCTGGCCGGCACCTTGGGCCTCGGGAAACTCATCGCCCTGTACGACGATAACGGGATCTCGATCGACTCCGAGAAGGGCGCGATCGCGAACTGGTACTCGGACGACGTGCCCAAGCGCTTCGCCGCCTACGGCTGGCAGGTCATCGCCAATGTCGATGGCCACGATGTCGCGGCCGTGCATCGCGCGATCGGCCGGGCAAAGCGCGAGACCGCGCGTCCGACCCTGATCTGCTGCAAGACGGTGATCGGCAAGGGCGCGCCGACCAAGGCGAACACCGGCGCGGCGCACGGCGCGCCGCTCGGCGACAAGGAAATCGCCGCGGCCCGCGAGACGTTGGGCTGGACCCATGCGCCATTCGAGATTCCCGCCGCGATCTACAAGGGCTGGGATGCGAAGAAGAAGGGCGCACGGCGCGAGTCGCAGTGGAAAAAGCAGTTCGCCGCCTATGCCGCGGAATTTCCCGCGCAAGCCGCCGAGTTCAAGCGCCGCATGGCCGGCGAACTGCCGCAGGATTTCGCAGCGAAGCTCGACGCGCTGGTCGCGCATACCAACGCGAAGGCCGAATCCATTTCCACGCGCAAGGCCTCGCAGAACGCGATCGAAGGTCTGGCACCGGCGCTCCCGGAACTGATCGGCGGCTCGGCGGATCTCGCCGGTTCGAACCTCACGCTGTGGTCGGGCTCCAAGCCCGTCGGCACCAGCGGTGGCGGCGGCAACTACCTGTTCTACGGCGTGCGCGAGTTCGGGATGTCCGCGATCATGAACGGGCTCGCGTTGCACGGCGGTTTCATTCCGTATGGCGCGACGTTCCTGACGTTCTCGGATTACGCGCGCAACGCGCTGCGCATGGCGGCGCTGATGAAACTGCGCGCGATCTGGGTGTTTACGCACGATTCGATCGGGCTGGGCGAGGATGGCCCGACGCACCAGTCGGTCGAGCACGCGGCGAGCCTGCGGCTGATGCCGGGGCTGGATGTCTGGCGGCCCTGCGACACAGTCGAATCCGCCGTGGCCTGGGGGTGCGCGGTCGAACGCCGCGACGGCCCGAGCGCGCTGCTGTTCTCGCGCCAGGACGTCGCGTTCACCGCGCGTGACGCTGCAACGACCGGAAACATCAAGCGCGGTGGATACGTGCTTTCCGCCGCGCCCGACGCGAAAGCGGCGATCCTCGCGACCGGCTCCGAGGTGCCCCTCGCGCTCGCCGCGCAGGCCATGCTCGCGGCCCAGGGCGTCGCGGTGCGGGTGGTGTCGATGCCCTCGACCAGCGTGTTCGACCGCCAGGACGCGGGCTGGCGCGCGGCGGTCCTGCCCGAAGGCATGCCGCGGGTGGCGGTGGAAGCCGGCGTCACCGGCTTGTGGCACAAATATGTGGGCCTGAATGGCCGGGTGATCGGCCTCGACACCTACGGCGAGTCCGCCCCGGCCGCGGAACTGTTCAGGCATTTCGGCATCACCGCGGAGGCAGTCGTCTCGGCGGTGATGCAGGTTCTTTCCAAGGAGTAAGCGTCATGGCTATCAAGGTTGCAATCAACGGGTATGGCCGCATCGGCCGGAACATCCTTCGTGCCCACTACGAGGGAGCGCAGTCGGGAAAACCCGCACACGACATCCAGATCGTCGCGATCAACGACCTCGGCAATGCCGAGACCAACGCGCATCTGACCCGCTACGACACGGCGCACGGAAAATTCTCCGGCACGGTCTCGGTCGATGGCGAGAACATGGTCGTCAATGGCGACAAGATCCGTGTCTGCGCCAAGCGCAATCCCGCCGAACTGCCGTGGAAGGAACTCGGCGTGGATGTCGTGCTCGAATGCACGGGCCTGTTCACCAGCAAGGAAAAGGCCGGCGCGCACATTGCCGCGGGCGCGAAGAAGGTGATCATCTCGGCCCCGGGCGGCAAGGATGTCGACGGCACCATCGTCTACGGCGTCAACCACGCCACGCTGAAGGCGGCGCACACGGTGATCTCGAACGCCTCGTGCACCACGAACTGCCTTGCGCCGATGGCCAAGGTGCTGAACGACAAGGTCGGCATCGTCGCCGGCCTGATGACCACGATCCACGCGTACACCAACGACCAGGTCCTGACCGACGTCTACCACGAGGACCTGCGCCGCGCGCGCTCGGCCACGATGTCGATGATCCCGACCAAGACTGGCGCGGCCGCCGCGGTCGGGCTGGTGCTGCCGGAACTCAACGGCAAGCTCGACGGCTACGCGATGCGCGTTCCGACGATCAACGTCTCGGTGGTCGACCTCACGTTCACTGCCGGGCGCGCGACCACGGTCGAGGAAATCAACGCCTTCATGAGCGAGGCCGCGGGCGGCGCGATGAAGGGCATCCTCGACTACACCAAGGCGCCGCTGGTCTCGATCGACTACAACCACAACCCGGCGTCCTGCACCTTCGATGCGACCCTCACCAAGGTGTCGCAGGGCACGCTGGTCAAGGTCGGCGGCTGGTACGACAACGAGTGGGGCTTCTCCAACCGCATGCTGGACACCACCATCGCGTTCATGAGCGCGAAGTGAAGTTCCTCCGCATGACCGACCTGGCGCTCCAGGGCAAGCGGGTCCTCGTGCGGGTCGACTTCAACGTGCCGTTCCAGGACGGGCGAATCAGCGAGGACACGCGCATCCGCGCGGCCTTGCCCGGCATCCGTTTCGCCCTCGATCACGGCGCGCGCCTGATGCTGGTCTCGCATCTCGGCCGGCCCAAGGAAGGAAAATTCGAGGCGTCCGAGTCGCTCGCGCCGGTGGCGAAACACCTCGCCGGCCTGCTCGGTGTTGATGTGCCCCTGGTGCGCGACTGGGCCGGCGGCACGTTCGATCCGATGACGCTCGCGCCCGGCAAACTCGTGATGCTGGAGAACTGCCGTTTCAATGTCGGCGAGAAAGCGGACGACGAAGCCCTCGCGAAGAAGATCGCGGCGCTGTGCGACATCTATGTGAACGACGCATTCGGCACGGCACACCGCGCCGAGGCGACGACGCACGGCGTCGCGCGTTTTGCGCCGGTGGCCTGCGCCGGCCCGCTGCTCGCTGCCGAACTCGACGCGCTCGGCAAGGCGCTGGCCCATCCTGCGCGCCCGCTCGTGGCGATCGTCGCGGGCTCGAAGGTGTCGACCAAGCTCACCATCCTTGCGGCGCTCGCAGGCAAGGTCGACCAGCTGATCGTTGGCGGCGGGATCGCCAACACTTTCCTGCTGGCGGCCGGCCGCCGCATCGGCCAGTCGCTCGC
>JBBQVP010000263.1:0-5172 GCA_038211455.1 Burkholderiales bacterium | reverse complement strand
GCCGGATGGGTGAACGACTTGCTCATGGTCTCGGCGATGATGCGTGCCGCGAGATCCGTTGGCCCGCCGGGCGGGAACGGCACGATGATGCGCACGGTTTTGGCCGGGTAGCTCTGCGCCAGCGCAACGCCCGCGGTCAGCCCCGTGGTCAGCATCGCGGCGGCAAGAACTTTCATCAAACGATTCATTGGAACACTCCCCTGTGATTTTTTTCGCCGGGCTCGCGCCAGGCGCTCTGGCGTCTGCCATCCCGGCCAACCCTGCGAATCGATACTAATCCGCCGTATGCGGCGGCGAAGCGCTGTTTCGCTACGACCGCATCAGGTTTGATATTGTTCTCCCTGGTCGGACCGGACACAGGTTTCCAATTGCGCCCGGCCGCAGACAACCCAGTCCATCTACCCCGGGCGCAATCCCATGAAACGTGACCTGTACACCGCGCGCGAACTCGGCCGCATGCTTGCCCCGCGATCGATCGCCGTCGTGGGCGCCTCGGAAACACCCGGCAATTTCGGCCGCAGGTCGATCGAAAACCTGTGCGACTACAAGGGCGTGGTGCACGCGATCAACCCGAAGTACAGCGAAATCGCCGGCCGGCCCTGCGTCGCCTCGCTCTCTGCCCTGCCCTCGCCGCCGGACTGCGTGGTGGTTGCCGTGCCGCGCGAACGCGTCGAAGCGGTCGTCATCGAAGCCGCCGCGATCGGAGCGGGCGGCGTCGTCGTCTACGCCTCGGGCTACGCCGAAACCGGGCTGCCTGAGCGAATCAATGAGCAGGAGCGCCTCGCCGAGATCGGGCGCAAGGCGGGAATGCCGATCATCGGGCCGAACTGCATCGGCATCGTCAACCACGCGATGCGCTGTGGTCTGTCGTTCATGCCCTTCTACCATGAGGTGCCGGCGCTCACCGGCCATGTGGCGCTCGTGTCCCAGTCCGGCGCCATGGGCTATGTGTTCGTGCAGGCGCCCATGCGTGGCATCGGCTTTACGCACTATCTCGCTTCCGGCAACTCCTGCGACGCCGATGTCTGCGACCTCGCCTCCTACCTCGTCGACCAGCCCGAAGTCAGGGTGATCGGGCTGCTGTTCGAGGGCCTGCGCGACGGCGCGCGGCTGCTCGCGCTCGGCGCGCGCGCGCGCGCCGCAGGCAAGACCATCGTGGTCTACAAGATGACCGCCGGCGAAGCGAGCCGCAAAGCGGCCCTGTCGCACACCGGGTCGCTCGCCGGCAGTGACGCGGCGTACCGCGCGGCGTTCGAGAAGGCCGGGATGATCGTGGTCGACGATATCGAGGCCGTACTCGAAACCGCCAGCTTCTTTGCGAAAGCGCCGCCACCTTCCGGCACCGGGCCCGCGATCCTCGTCGGTTCGGGCGGCGCGGGCGTCATCGCCGCGGCCAAGGCCGAAGCTGCGGGACAGGCGCTGCCGCAGCCCGACGACGCGGTCCGCGCGCTGCTCGCGGCAGAGGTGCCCGATTTCGGCTCCACCGCAAACCCCTGCGACGTCACCGCCCAGGTGCTGAACAACGCGGGATCGTTTGAGCGCTGCATGCAGGCGTTCCTTGACCGGCCGGAATTCGATTCGCTGGTGTTCCCGGTCGCCTATTCTCAGGCGCAGTACACGATGATCCGCTACAACATGCTCAAGGAATTCTCCGGCCTTTACCCGGACAAGATCATCTGCGCACTGTGGTTCGCCGAGTGGCTGGAAGGACCGGGCAGCCGCGAATACGAATCGGACCCGCGCATCGCGCTGTTCCGCTCGCCGGCGCGCTGCCTGCAGACCCTCGCCTCCTGGCATCGCCGCGCCGAGCGTGAAAAATGGCCCACTGCCGCGCGACGCACGCAACCGCAGGTACTAGAACTGCAGCCGGGCACGATGACCGAGCGCGCCTCGAAAGCCGCGCTCGCAGCCTACGGCATCCGCGTCACGCGCGAGGTCCTGGCTGCCGATCTGAAAGCCGCGCTCGCTGCGGCCGAATCGATCGGTTACCCGGTGGCCCTGAAGATCGAAAGCCCCGACATCGCCCACAAGACCGATTCCGGGGTCGTCAGGCTCGGCGTCGCTGACCCTGCGGCACTCCGCCAGGCGCATGCCGAAATCACGGCGGCGGCCGCGCGCATCGCACCCGCGCCGCGGGTCGCCGGCGTGCTGGTCGCGGAGATGGTTTCGTCCGGGCTCGAAATGATGGTCGGTGTCACGCAGGACCCGCAGTTCGGGCCGATCGTCACGGTGGGACTCGGCGGGGTGCTGGTGGAACTGCTGGCCGATGTGCAGGTCGGGCTGGCGCCGGTCACACCGGCCGAAGCCCGCGGCATGATCGACCGGCTCAAGGGCCGCCGGCTGCTCGACGGATATCGCGGTTCGCGCGCGGTCGACATCGAGGCGCTTGTCGACGTGGTGGTGCGCCTGTCGGAACTCGCCGCCGACCATGCAGAGCGCATCTCCGAGATCGACGTGAACCCGGTGATCATGGGTGAGAAAGGCGGGATCGCGGTGGATGCGCTGCTGGTCGTGACCTGAGCGCCCTGCCAAACCGCGTCAGCTGACACGCTTTACTGAATGCGCGCTCAGCTGCCGCGCTTTCCTTTGCGCGAAGACGTGAGTGCCTCCCACTGCGCGTCGGTCCAGCCGAGCATCGAACTCGGCCCCGCCCCGCCCAGGTAGCGCTTGCCCCCGTCGATCACGACGGCTTCGCCCGTGATGAAACCGGCCTGGTCGGACACCAGGTAGCTGCACAGGTTGGTGAGTTCAGCGTGCTCGCCGTAACGGCCGAGCGGGATCGATTTCGCGACGGGCTCCTGCTGGCGCTCTTCAGGCATGAGTTGCTCCCACGCGCCCGGTGTCGGGAACGGCCCGGGGGCAACCGCCACCAGGCGGAT
The DNA here is from genome assembly GCA_038211455.1 of Burkholderiales bacterium. Taxonomy (GTDB): domain Bacteria; phylum Pseudomonadota; class Gammaproteobacteria; order Burkholderiales; family SG8-39; genus SZAS-79. Next base: position 2,293 of record JBBQVP010000263.1, on the reverse strand, counting down.
GTTCTTCGGCCCCCATTCGACCGCAAGGCTTTTCGTCATCGCCAGTACGCCGGCCTTGGCCATCGCCGAGGGCACGGTGTAGGGCGCGCCCTGCAGCGCCGAGAGCGTGAGGATGCTGAGCACCGTGCCCGGCCGTCCGGCCTCGATCCAGCGCCGGCCACAGGCCACCGTGCAGTAAGCCGCGCCGTGCAGGACGATGTCGAGCACCGCGTCAATGGCGCGTGGCGAGAGGCGTTCGGTCTTCGCCAGGAAGTTTCCCGCCGCATTGTTGACGAGGATGTCGAGCGCTCCGCCCTGCCAGATGCGATCCATCATCGCCTCCACCGCCTCGGCTGAGCGCACATCGCATTGCTCGACGCCGACTTCGGCGCCCAGGTCGGCGTGTATCGCGGCGGCGGCGCTCTCCAGCACCTCAAGACGCCGTCCGCAGATGACCAGCGTGGCGCCCAGTTCGACGTAGCGCCGGCCGATCGCGAGGCCAAGGCCGGTGCCACCGCCGGTGATCAGGACGCGCTTGCCGCGCAGCAGGCCTTTTTCGAACACAGGCTGCGTTTCCTCAGGCGGGCGCCGACACGCGCTCTTTCACCTGCGTGATCCACTCGCCGGCCCATTCCTCGGCCTTCTCCTCCGGCAGCACGCCCGAAGAGGCATCGTGCTGGATGCGCTCACCGATGCGCTGCGCGCCCAGTTCGGCCAGCAGGTCATCGAAGCGCTTGCCGCCGAAGTTGAACGTCTCGGCATAGGTGCGGTCGCCCAGCCCGAATACCCCGTAGCGCACCCGCGAGAGGTCCGGGCGACTGGCCTGCAGGTGTTCATAGAGCTTCTTGGCGTTATCCGGCACGTCGCCCTGCCCGTAGGTCGAGGTGCATACAAGGAACACGCCATCGCGCGCGAAGACGGAGGCGTCAAGAGAGTCCATCTGCAGCGTCTCAACGCTCACACCTTCCCCGTCCCAGACGAGTTCGAGTTCCTCGGCAACGAGCTGTGCGGTGCCGGTCATGGTGCCGACAAGGATGGTGAGGTTGAGGCTCATCGGTGGCGAAAGGAGGTCAAGGTTGGGCGATGGTACGGCCAGGAAAGCGGGCGACTACGCGGGTGAATGAGATTCGTTTGACATACATTATATTGCAGCTTAAAATATTTTCAAGCATTATATTTCATACTCCAGTCCGCCCAACCCGATGATCGACACCGCCGCCCTGCCACCCACCCGTTCCCATGACGATGCATTTCTCGTCCAGCTCGGCGAGCGTGTGCGCGCGTGGCGCGATGGTCGCAGGATCACGCGCAAGGCGCTTGCAGAATCCTCCGGGGTCTCCGAGCGCTATCTCGCCCAGCTCGAATCCGGACAGGGAAACATTTCGATCCTGCTACTGCGCCAGCTGGCCCTCGCGATGCACACGCCGGTCGAGGACCTCGTGCGCGAAACCCCGCGAACGCCGCGGCGCGACCGGATCGCGCTGGTCGGGCTGCGCGGCGCGGGCAAGTCCACGCTCGGCACCCGGCTCGCCGCCGAACTCGGCGCGCCGTTCATCGAACTCGACCGGGAGATCGAGCAGGAAGCGGGCGCGAGCCTGTCCGAACTGTTCGCGATGTACGGCCAGGAAGGCTACCGCCGCTTCGAGCGCCGCGCGCTGGAACGGGTCCTCGCGGAAAACGCGCGCTGCGTCATCGCCACCGGCGGCAGCTTGGTCACCGCGCAGGAAACCTACGAGCGGCTGCTTGCCTCCTGCCTGACCGTCTGGCTGAAGGCGGCGCCCGAGGAGCACATGGCGCGCGTCATCGCGCAGGGTGACATGCGCCCGATCCACGGCCATGAAGCTGCGATGGACGACCTGAAACAGTTGCTGATGGAGCGCAAGCACCTGTATGCCCAGGCCGACCTGTCCGTGGATACCGCCGGCCGCACGTTGCGCCAGAGCCTCACCGAACTGCGCAAGAACACCAGCGTGTAACAGGGGAGCTTCGCAGCTCCCCCGTACCCCCTTCGCCCATAGGAGTACCGATGATCACATTCGACACCAGCCCCGAGAAATACAATCACTGGAAGCTCTCGATCGACGCGCCGGTCGCTACCCTGACGCTCGACATCCAGGAGGACAAGGGACTGGTTCCCGGCTACAAGCTCAAACTCAACTCGTATGACCTCGGTGTCGACATCGAGCTGAACGACGCGCTGAACCGGATCCGCTTCGAGCACCCGGAAGTGAAAAGCGTGGTCGTCACTTCCGGCAAGCCGCGCATGTTCTGTTCCGGCGCCAACATCTACATGCTCGGCCAGAGCAGCCACGCG
>JBBQVP010000262.1:0-5188 GCA_038211455.1 Burkholderiales bacterium | reverse complement strand
CATGGTGGCCCGGACAAGTTTAACTTGCCATATTGTCAGCCGGGCTCGGAGCGAATGTTATCAAATGCCCCGGCGAGTTGCTGGCCCCACGGGTTTCAAGCTTGACCGCGCCGCAAAATCTGGTTAACGTTCAAGGTTTTACGTTTCCCCAAGGTCCATGGACAGAATCAAAGGCGTGGAGCTCACCGGCGCAGAGATCGTTATACGCTGCCTTCAGGAAGAGGGGGTCGAGTATGTCTTCGGCTACCCCGGCGGGGCGGTGCTCTACATCTACGACGAGCTCTTCAAGCAGGACAAAGTGAAGCACGTGCTGGTGCGTCACGAACAGGGTGCGGCACATGCCGCCGATGGCTACTCGCGCTCCAGCAACAAGGTAGGCGTGTGCCTCGTAACGTCCGGCCCGGGCCTGACCAACGCGGTGACAGGGATTGCCACTGCGTACATGGACTCGATTCCGATGGTGATCCTGGTCGGGCAGGTGCCGACCCACGCGATCGGGATGGACGCATTCCAGGAAGTCGACACGGTCGGGATCACCCGGCCCTGCGTAAAGCACAACTTTCTTGTCAAGGATGTCGCGGACCTGGCGCCGACGATCAAGAAGGCGTTCTATCTCGCTACGACCGGGCGGCCAGGCCCGGTGCTGGTCGATATCCCGAAGGACATCACGGCGCTCTCGACCGAATACCTGTATCCGGAGTCGGTGGTGATGCGCTTGTACAATCCCGTGGTGAAGGGACACGCGGGGCAGATCAAGAAAGCCGTGCAGTTGCTGCTCGAGGCCGAGCGCCCGATGATTTACACGGGCGGGGGGGTCGTCCTTGCGAATGCTTCCGAACAGTTGACCGCGCTCACCCGGCTTCTCGGCTTCCCGATCACCAACACCCTCATGGGCCTTGGCGGCTACCCCGCTACCGACGGCCAGTTCCTCGGCATGCTTGGTATGCACGGCACCTACGAAGCGAACATGGCAATGCAGAACTGCGACGTACTGCTTGCCGTCGGCGCCAGGTTCGACGACCGGGTGATCGGGAATCCCGCGCACTTTGCGCAGAATCCGCGCAAGATCATCCATGTCGATATCGACCCATCGTCGATCTCCAAGCGCGTGAAGGTGGACGTGCCGATCGTCGGCCACGTGCATGAAGTGCTCGACGAATTCCTGCGGCTGATCAAGGCCGGCGCCAAGCGCCCTGATGCGGCGAAACTGAAGCCCTGGTGGAAATCCATCGAAGAGTGGCGCGGGCGCAACTGCCTGCGCTATGACCATGACTCCAAGATCATCAAGCCGCAGTTCGTTGTGGAGAAGCTCTACGAGGTGACCGGCGGCGACGCCTTCATTACCTCGGATGTCGGCCAGCACCAGATGTGGGCGGCGCAATTCTACAAATTCGACAAGCCGCGCCGCTGGATCAACTCCGGCGGCCTTGGCACGATGGGCTTTGGGCTTCCGGCGGCGATGGGCGCGCAGATGGCCAACCCCGGCGCAACAGTGGCGTGCGTCACCGGCGAATCGTCGATCCAGATGTGCCTGCAGGAACTGTCTACCTGCAAACAGTACCGGTTGCCGATCAAGATCGTCAGCCTGAACAACAGGTACATGGGGATGGTCCGCCAGTGGCAGGAGTTCTTCCATGGCAACCGCTATTCGGAGTCCTACATGGACGCGTTGCCCGATTTCGTGAAACTCGCCGAAGGCTACGGCCACCGTGGCGTGCAGATCACGAAGCCGGAAGACGTCGAGCCGGCGCTGCGAGAGGCGTTCGCGAGCAAGTCCGAGCTGGTATTCCTCGACTTCCTCACCGACCCGACCGAAAACGTGTTTCCGATGATCCCGGGCGGCAAGGGGATCTCGGAGATGATCCTCTCCGAAGAGCTCTGATGCGCCACATCATTTCGGTTCTCCTCGAAAACGAGGCAGGTGCTTTATCGCGCGTAGCTGGTCTTTTCTCGGCGCGGGCGTACAACATCGAATCGCTCACGGTCGCACCGACGGAGGATGCGTCCATGTCGCGAATGACCATCGTGACCAGCGGCTCCGAGGAGGTCATCGAGCAGATCACCAAGCAGCTCAACAAGCTGGTTGAAGTGGTCAAGGTCGTCGATCTGTCGGAAGCCGAGCACATCGAGCGCGAGCTGATGCTGATAAAGGTGCGGGCCGGGGCGAAGGAGCGCGAGGACATGAAGCGCATGGCGGACATCTTTCGCGGGCGCATCATCGACGTGTCTGACAATACCTACACCATCGAGCTGACCGGCGCGGGCCACAAGCTCGATGCATTCATACATGCGCTCGACGCGGGTGCAATCATCGAGACCGTGCGAACGGGCGCATCTGGCATAGGCCGCGGCAGCAGAATCCTGCGCGCCTGATTTTTTAGTTTCTGGAAAGGCTGTCGCTGCGCGAATTCGTTCAAGCGCGAACCGCCGACCGCACACACCAAGGGGAAAACCATGAAGGTCTATTACGACAAGGACGCCGACCTCTCGCTCATCAAGGGCAAGAAGGTCACCATCGTGGGCTACGGCTCGCAGGGCCATGCCCATTCACTCAATCTGCACGAATCCGGCGTGAAGGTAACCGTCGGGTTGCGCAAGGGTGGCGCTTCGTGGGACAAGGCCAAGAAGGCGGGCCTCAAAGTGGCCGAGGTCGGCGAGGCGGTGAAGGGCGCGGACATCGTCATGATGCTGATGCCCGATGAGCATATCGCCGCGACCTATGCGTCCGAAGTCGAGCCGAACATGAAGAAGGGCGCTGCGCTCGCATTCGCACACGGCTTCAACGTCCACTACGGACAGGTCTCGCCGCGTGCGGATCTTGATGTCTGGATGGTCGCGCCCAAGGCGCCGGGCCATACGGTGCGCTCCACCTATGCAGGTGGCGGCGGGGTGCCGATGCTGATCGCCGTGCACCAGAATCCCTCGCGCAAGGCGCGCGACATGGCGCTCTCTTATGCTTCGGCCATTGGTGGAGGCAAGGCCGGGATCATCGAAACCGACTTCAAGGAAGAGACCGAAACCGACCTTTTCGGTGAGCAGGCCGTTCTTTGCGGCGGTTGCGTCGAACTGGTGAAGGCGGGTTTCGACACCCTGGTCGAAGCGGGCTATGCGCCCGAGATGGCGTATTTCGAATGCCTGCACGAATTGAAATTGATCGTCGACCTGATGTACGAAGGCGGCATCGGTACGATGAACTACTCCATCTCCAACAACGCGGAATACGGCGAGTACGTGAGCGGACCACGGGTCATCAACGCCGAAACGCGCGACGTGATGCGCGCGATCCTGAAGGATATCCAAACCGGAGAGTATGCGAAGAGCTTCATCCTTGAGAACCGCGCGGGCGCCCCGACGCTGCTTTCGCGTCGCCGGATTACCGCGCAGCACCCGATCGAAACCGTTGGCAGCAAGTTGCGCGACATGATGCCCTGGATCAAGAAAAACAAGCTCGTGGACAAGAGCAAGAACTGACCACCGACACGGCCGGGAGGGCGCCCATGGGCAGAAGCACAATGATCATTTGCGCGCTGCTCGCGGCGCTGGCTGGCTGCGACGGCAAGGTTCCGGAATCCGAAGCGGCGAAGAAGATCGGCTCTATCCCGAAACAAACGATCGATTCGGCCGCCTCCCGGACGACGGACGCCCTGAAGCTCGGCGAGGGCAACAATCGCGAGGCGGTCGAGAAGGCCGAAAAAGGGAACTAGGTTGTCGAACTATCCACATCCGATCATAGCGAAGGAAGGCTGGCCTTTCCTTGCAATCTTTGCCGCGGCCTCGCTGGGCGTGGCGTTGACCGCCGGTTGGGGTTGGTCTGTTCCGGTCTGGCTGCTTGCATTGTTCGTGCTGCAATTCTTTCGCGATCCCCCGCGCAAAGTGCCCGACGATCCTCGCGCGGTAGTGTCTCCCGCCGACGGGCGCGTGGTCGTCGTCGGGCGTGCGCGCGACCCCTATCGCGACTGCGATGCCCTCAAGATCAGCGTATTCATGAACGTGTTCAACGTGCACTCCAACCGATCCCCGGTCGACGGGACGGTGGCCCGGGTGGATTACCACGCGGGTTCGTTCTTCAATGCCGCGCTCGACAAGGCATCTCTCGAAAACGAGCGCAACGCGCTCTTCCTGAAGACGCGCTCGGGACAGGAGATCACCTGCGTGCAGGTCGCCGGCCTGATTGCGCGTCGCATACTGTGCTACGTGGCGGCGGGAGCAGAACTCGCGCGCGGGCAGCGTTACGGGTTTATCCGCTTCGGATCGCGAGTCGACCTCTACCTGCCTCTCGATGCCGAGCCGCGCGCGGCTATTGGCGACAAGGTCTACGCCTCCGAGACGATCCTCGCGAGGCTGGCGGACCGTGGCTGATCCGGAGAACAAGCCGCTTGCGGAGGTGCGCAGTCCGGAAATGCGCCTGCCGCTGCGCCGGCGAAGTGTTTACCTGCTGCCCAACCTGCTGACGACCGCGGCGCTGTTCGCGGGCTTCTACGCCATCGTGCAGGCGATGAATGCGCGATTTGAACAGGCGGCGGTGGCGATCTTCGTCGCCATGGTTCTCGACGGCCTCGATGGCCGCGTCGCGCGCATGACGCGCACGCAGAGCGAATTCGGGGCGGACTACGACAGCCTGTCTGACATGGTGTCGTTTGGCGCCGCCCCGGCGCTGGTGATGTATGTCTGGGCGCTCAAGGATCTGGGCACTACCGGATGGGTCCCCGCGTTCGTCTACTGCGCCGCCGCTGCCGTCCGGCTGGCACGCTTCAATACCAATATCGAAGTAGTCGACAAGCGCTATTTCCAGGGACTGCCGAGTCCCGCGGCGGCCGCACTGGTCGCAGGCTTCATCTGGGTCGCGGACGATTTCGGTATCGACCGGGTGGACTGGCTGCGCTACATCGCATTCGTGCTGACTTTGTTTGCGGGGGTGACCATGGTGGTCAGCATCCCCTTCTACAGCTTCAAGGACTTCAATCTGCGGAAGCGGGTTCCGGTCTGGGCGGTGCCGCTGGTCATTGCCGCGATCACCGTCGTGGCGGTCAAGCCGCCGATGGTCCTGTTCCTGATGTTCGTGGCCTACGCAATGTCGGGATACGTCGCCTGGCTCCTGCGCAAGACGGTGTTGAAACGACGCTGACTTGCCACAGGTGACTTGCAAGCGGCCGGCAACCCGGCTATATTTCCTACCCATGCAGACCGT
>JBBQVP010000261.1:0-5243 GCA_038211455.1 Burkholderiales bacterium | reverse complement strand
AGGCCGCAAGGCGGATTGGAGAGGCGCACCCTGGAGCGCAGCCCGTAATGGGCACCGGGTTGCGCCTTCGCGTTTTACGGGGGAACGAAAATGAACGGATTGCACCTCATCGGAGATCTGACCGGTTGCCGCTGCGACCCTCAGGTCCTGCTCGACGGGAGCAGATTCCGCGACCTTTGCCTCCAGATGGTTCGCGATGCCGGCCTGACGGTGATGGACGCCACGTTCCACCAGTTCGAAGGTTCAGGATTCACAGGCACCGTGGTTCTCGCCGAGTCCCACCTCGCGATCCATACCTGGCCGGAGAAAAAAGGGCTGACGCTCGACATCTATGTCTGCAATTTCAGCGCCGACAACAGCGAGAAGGCGCGCGGCCTGTTCCGCGCGCTGGTCGACCACTTCAAGCCGACTGAATCGGCCACCCACGAGATCGACCGCGGAGAGCACACGCTGATCGAGCCGCTGAACGATTCGAGCGGGTTCTATATCAAGGCCACGCGCCAGATCGGCGAATGGCAGACGAAGTTCCAGAAAATCTCGATCTACGACACGCCGCACTTCGGCAGGCTGTTCCGCCTCGACGGTTTCAACATGACCTCCGAGCGTGACGAGTTCGTCTACCACGAGAACCTGATCCATCCGGCCGCCAGCGCGCATGCGGGGCCGAAAAACGTCCTCATCATCGGCGGCGGGGACGGGGGATCTTCCGAGGAGGTCCTCAAGCACCCCTCGGTGCAGCGCGTCACGCTGGTCGAGATCGACGAGGACGTGATCAAGGTCGCGAAGGAATATTTCGGAGCGGTCCACAACGGCGTGTTCGACAACCCCAAGCTGAACCTGGTGATCGGCGACGGGATGCAGTTCGTGCGCGAGACGAGCGAGAAATTCGACCTGATCGTGCTCGACCTGAACGACCCGATGGGCCCGGCCGAGCCGCTCTACACCACCGAGTTCTTCCAGCAGTGCCGGCACGTGCTCGCCCCCGGCGGCGCGCTGACGCTGCACCTGGGTTCGCCCTCCGCGCAGTCAGGGCAGGTGGCGGAAATCTCGAGCCGGCTGAACTCGGTGTTCCGGATCGTGCGTCCCTACACCATGTTCATCCCCCTCTACGGCTCGCTGTGGGCGATGGCCTGCGCGTCCGACAAGCTTGATCCGAAGTCCTTCACGGCCGACGAAATCGACCGGCGCATCGACCACCGGAAGCTGATCGACCTGCGCTACTACAACGGCGAGACCCATGAGGGCGTGTTCGCGCTGCCGAATTTCGTGCGTGACATGGTAGCGCCGCCGCGGCTGCGCCAGCCGGCGCGCGGGCGCCGCCTCGGCGTCGTTCGCAACGCCACTAACTAGACGAGGCTAGACGAACGCTCGGAACAGGGGAACCTGCGGTTCCCCCGACGCTCGGAACTGGGGAACCTGCGGTTCCCCCGACGCTCGGAACTGGGGAACCTGCGGTTCCCCCGTACCCCCTCCCTTTTAAAGGCGCCTGGGAGGGAGCCCGCCGAGAAGCGGTCAGTCGATGGTTTTGAGCACTTCGCCGACGGTCGCGACGATGCGCTCGATCTGCGCCTTTTCGACGATCAGCGGCGGTGACAGCGCGATCGTGTCGGCTGTCACCCGGATCAGTACACCGTTTTCGAAGGCGCGCGTGAACGCCTCGAAGGCGCGCTTGCCCGCGGCGCCTTCGCGCGGCGCGAGTTCGATCGCCGCGACCAGCCCGATAACGCGCAGGTCGATCACGTGTTTCGCGCCTTTCAGGCCCCAGACCGCGTCTTCCCAGAACTTCGCAAGTTCCCCGACGCGCGTGAGCAGGCCCTCTTCGGCATAAACGTCGAGCGTCGCGATTCCCGCGGCGCAGGCCATCGGATGGCCCGAGTAGGTGTAGCCGTGGAAGAACTCCATCCCGGCAGGTCCCTGCATGAACGTCTCGTAGATCGCATCGCTGACGAACACCGCACCCATCGGGATCGTGCCGTTGGTGATGCCCTTGGCGGTGGTGATCAGGTCGGGCTTGACGCCGAAATAGTCCGTTGCAAACGGCTTGCCCAGGCGCCCGAAACCGGTGATGACCTCGTCATAGATCAGCAGGATGCCGTGCTTTGTGCAGATATCGCGCAGGCGCTGCAGATAGCCCTGCGGCGGAATCAGCACCCCGGTCGAGCCGGCGACGGGCTCGACAATCACCGCGGCAATGGTCGACGGGTCGTGCAGCGCGCACAGGCGCTCGAGGTCGTTGGCGAACTCCGCGCCGTACGCCGGCTGGCCGCGCGTGAACGCATTGCGCTCGATGTCGTGGGTATGGCGGATGTGGTCTACGCCCGGAAGCATCGCAGTCCCGAAGGTCTTGCGGTTGCCGACAATGCCGCCGACCGACATGCCGCCGAAATTCACGCCGTGGTAGCCGCGCTCGCGCCCGATCAGGCGGAAACGCCCGGCTTCACCGCGCGCGCGGTGATAGGCCAGCGCGATCTTGAGCGCCGTGTCGGCCGACTCGGACCCGGAGTTGGTGTAGAACACGCGCGACAGGCCCTTGGGCATGATGCCCGCGAGCCGCTCGGCAAATTCGAACGCGATCGGATGCCCCATCTGGAAGGTCGGAGCGAAATCGAGCTTCTTCGCCTGCGCGGCAATCGCCTCGGCGATCTTCGGCCGGCAGTGGCCGGCATTCACGCACCACAGGCCGGCGGTCCCGTCGAGGATCTCGCGGCCCTCCGGCGTGTAGTAGTACATCCCTTCGGCGCGCTCGAGCATGCGCGGCGACTTCTTGAACTCCCGGTTTGCCGTGTAAGGCATCCAGAAAGCGCTCTGCTCAAGGTCGGTTGCGGGGTTCAGCGTGCTCTGTGCGCGGTCGTTCATGGGATGGGTTCCTCGGGGTGATCGGTGTTCAGGCAACCTTCGCCGGTTCGGCGATGCCCGCCGTGGCAAGCATGGCATTGAAAAGCACGCTGGCGCCGGCGGCAATCTCGTCGGGGCGTGCGTTTTCGAGTTCGTTGTGCGACAGGCCACCCTCGCAGGGCACGAATATCATCGCGGTCGGCGCAACCCGGTTGAGGTAAACCGCATCATGCGCGGCGCCGCTGACGATGTCCCGGCACGACAGGCCCAGTGCAGCGGCGGCCTTGCGCACATTGTCGATCAGCGCAGGGTCAAAATGGCTGGGCGCGAAGTAGAGGACTTCCGTGATTGCAATCGTGCAACGCGTCTCGGCCTCGATCTTCTTCGCCGATGCCTTCAGGTCGGCGACCATCTTGAGCAGGGTTTCGTCCTTCGCGCTGCGCACGTCGAGCGTCATCGCCACCGCACCGGGCACGACGTTACGCGAGTTCGGCATCACGCGCAGGTGGCCGACCGTGGCGCGCGCGTTGTCCGGGTAGGTGCACGCGACGCGGTTGGTCTCGATCACCAGCCGGCTGGCAGCAAGCAGCGCGTCCTTGCGCAGTTCCATTGGCGTCGGCCCCGCGTGCGAGTCCTGCCCGGTAATGTCGACGTCGAACCAGCGCTGGCCGAGCGCGCCCTGCACCGCGCCGATGGTGGTTTTCGTGTTCTCAAGCACCGGGCCCTGTTCGATGTGGGCCTCAAAGTACGCGCCCACCTTGACCGGCTTCGCGTCGCCCTGGTAACCGATGGCCTTCAGCGCCTCACCCACCGAAACTCCCTCGACGTCCTTCTGCGCATGCATCGCGCCGACTTCATATATCGAAGCAAACACGCCGGAACCCATCATCGTGGGCACGAAACGCGAGCCTTCCTCATTGGTCCAGGCGGCGACCTCGATCGGCGCGCGGGTGCGGATGCCCAGGTCGTTCAGCCGGCGCACGACTTCGAGCCCGGCCATCACTCCGTAAGCCCCGTCGAACTTCCCGCCCGAGGGCTGCGTATCGAGGTGGCTGCCGGTCATCACGGGAGGCAGACTGTCGTCCTCACCGGCGCGACGCGCAAAGATATTGCCGATTGCATCCACGCGCACGCTCATGCCCGCTGCTTTCGCCCATTCGACGAACCGGTCGCGCCCCTGCCGGTCGAGGTCGGTCAGCGTAAGGCGCTTCACGCCGCCTTTGGGAGTGGCGCCGATGCTGGCGAGGTCCATGAGCGACTTCCAGAGCCGCGCGCCATCGACTTCAAGCACTTTCGGGGATTGCATTGAAACTCCGGGGGAAAGCGGTTTCTGGGGTGTGCAAGCTTACCGCAATTCAGCGGGCCTCTGGCGCCGCCCGGGTCTGGCCTCGCCGCCGGAATACGGGTAGCGTGCGTCTGGAGCGCGCCTGGAACGATCGTGCAGCGCCAAGGAAAACCATGCCCCGCATTCGATTGACCGCACAGATTCTCGGCCTGGCCGGGTGGCTCGTCCTGACGTTTGCCGCCGCCGCCGTCGGGGGGTTCGCGTCGGCCAACGCGGGCGCGTTCTACACGCAGCTGGTTCGGCCGGAATGGGCCCCGCCAGGCTGGCTGTTCGCCCCAGTGTGGAGTGTGCTCTACCTCCTGATGGGAATTGCCGCGTGGCTCGTCTGGCGGTCGGGCGGTTTCCTTGCCGCGCGCCTGGTCCTCTCGCTGTATGTCGTCCAGCTGGCGGCGAACGCGCTCTGGACCTGGCTGTTTTTCGTCTGGAAACTGGGCGCCTATGCATTCTGGGAAATCATCGTCCTCTGGGTCCTCATCCTGGGCACGACCATCGGTTTCTGGCGGGTCCGGCCGGTTGCCGGCGCGTTGCTGACGCCATACCTGGCATGGGTCACGTTTGCCTGTGCCCTCACCTATGCGAGCTGGCAGCGCAATCCCGGGCTGCTGGGCTGAAGGGGCCAGCCGCTGCCATGTTGCGCGACAAAGTTATCCTGTTCGACCTGGGCGGCGTGCTCATCGAGAACACCGGCAGCGAGGGCCTGACGGCGTTGCTGCCGTATGCGCTGGAGACGCCCGAAATGTGGCGCCGCTGGCTCGACTCCCCGTCGGTGAAACAGTTCGAGGCTGGAAAGACATCCTCCGAAGCTTTCGCCGCAGCGTTCGTAAAGGAGTGGGAGCTGCGCGTCGGTCCGGACGAATTCATCGCCGCGTTTGCCGGCTGGCCCAAGGGTTTCTTTCCCGGCGCCAGGGAACTCGTGGGGGTACTCAGGGAAAAACACCACCTGGCCTGCCTGAGCAACACCAACGCGGTGCACTGGAACAGGTTCCCCGAATTTCCCCAGATCTTCGACACCTGCTTTGCCTCGCACGAGATGGGCATCGTGAAGCCGGAACATGCGGCATTC
>JBBQVP010000260.1:0-5265 GCA_038211455.1 Burkholderiales bacterium | reverse complement strand
ACAAGTACCATTACACGCCCGGCATGCATGAGAACAACACGATGGGCGAGATCGTCTTCAACGGCGATGTCTGGAAGGCGATGAGCCCGCTGCAGCACGAAATCATCCGTTCGGCAGCGCGTGACGCGCACATCTCGTGGTACGCCGCGTGGCAAAAGCAGAACGCCGACGCGCTCCAGGAACTCCAGGAAAAACACGGCGTAAAAGTGCTGCGCACGCCGCCCGAGATCCTGATTGCCTACCTCAAGGCGTGGGACGGATTTGTCGCGGAAGAGTCGGCCAAGAATCCGATCTTCAAGAAGATCCTCGACTCGCAAAAAGCCTGGGCGTCGGTCGTCGTGCCGGCCAAGCGCTTCATGCACCCGCCCTACTCGTTTGCCGCCAACTACTATTGGCCGGAAGCCAAGGCTGGCGTGGCGCCCACCAAGAAGTGAGCGACAAGTCCGCAAGGCGCCGGGAGTTCCTGCTCCCGGCGCTCGCAGCGCCGATCAGCCACTACTGCGATGCGGTGCGCTGGGACGACACGCTGTACATCTCAGGAATCCCGCCCCTCGACGCGCAGGGGCGGGTTGTCAGCGAGGACCCCGCGGCGCAGGCCCGGCAGGTGTTCGAGAACATGAAGATCGTCCTCGATGCTGCCGGCGCCACGTTCGCCGACGTTCTCCGCGTCACGGTTTACCTGACCGACGTAAACGACCGGAAGAAGATCAACCCGGTGCGCCAGGAGTACTTCGGGGCGGCTCGCCCGGCCAGCACGCTCATCGGTGTCAGCGAACTTGCGATCCCGGGGATGAAGGTAGAGATCGAGGCGATCGTCGGGATTCCGCAGGGCTAGGCATTGCGTCGGTTTCTGCGCCCGCCGTTAGGGAGTCTGCCGCAAAGATAGACTGAGCATTGGCAAGTCCAGCGCAGGGAGGCGCACATGGACCAGGTCTGGCACTGGCTGCCCGCCGCAGCCGGCGTGGTCGTCGCGATCTGCTTTGTGCTCAGCCTGCGCGCGGGCCGGCGCCAGCTGCTGATCGACAACCTGCCGACTTCCAAGACCGCCGGCGTATTCATCGGGCTGGTCGAGCTCAAAGGCACGGCAGAAAGCGATGCGCCAATGAAAAGCCACCTCGCCGGCGTCGAGTGCGTCTACTACCGCTACACGGTACGCGAGCGGAAGAGCAGCAGCAAAACCGAGAGCTACAGGGACAGCGACGGCAACAACCAGACGCGCACCGTGACCACGACGGACTGGGAGACCGTCGCGCAGGGCGCAGTGGATACAGTGCCCTTCGAGCTCAAGGACGACCGCGGCACCATCCGGATCCGGCCTGAAGGCGCCGAAGTCGAGCTCGAAACGATCCTGAACCGCAAGTGCAGACCTTCGGATCCGCTGTACGACCAGGCGTTTGCGCGGGAGCTTCCCGGATCCGACCGGATCCGCGAGTTCAAGGAGGAGGCGATCCGCCTGCACTCGCGGATCTTCGTGGTGGGCAACGCGCGCCAGCGCCGCGACATCGTCGCGGCCGAGATTGCCGCGGACGACAGCGCCCCAGTGTTCCTGATCTCGACGCGCAAGGAGGAAAGCGTCAGCCGCGGGCTGCGCTGGCAGTTCTGGCTGATCGGACTGGCCGGGATGGCGATGGCGGCACTCGGCGTCTACCTGCGCGAACAGGACCTGCACCCGACGCAGGCGCCGGTCGTCGCGCACCTGGTGCGGGCAGCTGCGCTGTATGGCTTTGCGTGGCTTGCGGGCTGGATCGTCATGCTGTTCAACAGCCTCATCGACCTGCGCCAGCGCGTGAACCGGGCATGGGCCAACATCGACGTCGAGCTCAAGCGGCGCTCGGACCTGCTGCCCAACCTGCTGAACCTGGTGAACGGCCTGCTCGAGCATGAGCGCATTGTCCTGCCGCTGCTCGCGGCGATGCGCGCGCAGGGCGGCGCGACCGCGCCCGGCAGACCCGGCCCGGACCCCGTGGCGTTGTCCAATCCGGTCCGCCTCGTGGCCGAGGCGTATCCCCAGCTGAAGGCGCAGGCTCCGTTCGCCAAGTTGCAACGGGAGCTTGCTCAGACCGAGGAGCGCATCGCGCTTGCGCGCGGCTACTTCAACGACATCGCCACGTTCTACAACACGCGGCTCGCCGTGCTCCCGGACGGCCTGCTTGCGGGCCTCGCCGGGATGCGCGCACGCAAGCTCATGGATGCGGCGGGGTTCGAGCGCTCCGCGGTGCAGGTCAAGGCGCGGCCCGCCTTTGTGGGCCCCTGCCCCAAATGCCAGGCAAACGTGTATTCGCGCGAGGCGCTGAAATTCTGTCCCTTCTGCGCCGGCCAGCCCGTGGAAGCCGCGACGGAAAAATCCCCGCCGCATTGTCTCGCGTGCCGCGCTTACATGAAGCCCTACAGCGCGACCGATGGACGCCTCGCCGGGAGCGTGAATTTCTGCAGTGGCTGCGGCTTCAAACTGCCGGTCTGATCCCGTCGAGGCAGTCGCGCGCAGCCCCGGGTTCGGTCAGCGGGTAGCGCTCGAAGATCGCGGGAATCACCAGGGAGGCCAGTGCCGCAGTCCATGGCGCACCAGGAAAGCGAAAGCGTTTCCTGCGAGCGAAGCGGTCGATTTCACCGCGATTCGTTCGACCGGCTTCGGACCGCGGCCGAAATGCCGCCCCACCGAATAGCCCGCGATCACGCCCACGCATGCGATCCCGAGGAGCGTTGCCGGCTTAGCGAGGGTGGCGCGGAATTCGAGACGCAATCGCGCGATGCTCTGCGCGACCTCGCGCTCGGACGCCACCAGGCGCTGCTCGGCCCGCAGGATGTCCGTGTCGGAAGGTGCGCGCATCATTCTGCGGGGGAACGACCGGCCAGCGTGTTCGAAATTCGCCGGCGCGATGCGCTGAACAGCAGGTTCCGGCTGATCTTCATGCACGCGCAGACCGTGACAGATGCGCCAATCAAATTGAGGGCCGCCAGTCCGAGAAATGCCCCAATCCAGCCCAGACCCCATGCGACGGCGCAAAGCGCAAGGACCACCATCAATGCCAGCCATGCCGTGACACCGAGAAAAGCCGTTGCCAGGCCAAGCGCAATCATCCAGATGAGCGTGAGCCCGGCCCTGCGCGCCTCCAGGGCCAGCAGTTCAAGCAGGTCGGAGGCGACCTGGCGTGCGCCCGACACGACATTTGACAGCGCGCCCGTGAGCCCCGGACGGGACGAGCCCGGCGGCGACGAAGCGGGCATCAACGCGCGATGCGGCTGACCAGAAAGCCGGCCACAAGCGCCATGCCGATTGATTTCATCGGGTTGGCAGAGACGTACTCGCAGGTGCCGTCCAGCAGTTTCTTCTGGGTTACCGCGATCTGCTCGCCTCGCTCGTTGAGCCAGTTCGCCGCCTGTCCGCCCGCACTGCCGACCTTATCGGTGGCCTCGTGCGCGATCTCCACGACGCGGTCGATCGCCGGCTGCGCCTTGCGCGCGGCGTCATCGATGGCCGCATGGGTGGAGGCAGCAGCATGACTTATGGCCGACGCCCCGCTGCCGGGGATCGTGCCGGAATTCGGAGAATTGCGGTTGGAATTGGCATCCATGAAATGCTCCTTGTTATGTTCAGTTAAATATCAGATAGACGATGACAAGCACGATAAATGGCACACCAAGAAGCCAGCCCAGCACATATTTACCCATGACCGATCTCCGCAACTCTAAGATCGGAGCTTATTCGGGGTACCGGACAAACTCGGTGCGGCGCCGCACCTATGGGTGTCCCTGTTTGCCAGCGAACAGACCGCCCGGGTCGCGGCGGGCACGATCAACGCATCTTGCGTATCCCACCTGCTGTTGCCGCGAACAATCAGGGCCTGATCGGCGTGAGGGTCAACGTAGGGTCGCGGGCGCGCAAAGTGGATGTCCCGATGGGGTTTCAGCGCTACGGGGATCTCGACCTCCAGGAACTGGAGATCCATCTGGGCAACGCACTGATGCTGATGGGCGTCGGCGGGTTAATCAGCGGAGAGCCCGGGGTGTTTCAGCTGCCCGATGCAGCGTAAGTATTCCGCAATTGGAAAATTAAATTTCATTGCGTCCCCTCCAGGAGCGGATCTCGCCCATCATAAGTTGATGATTTAGCGCCGGAGAAAAGGCATTTTTTCGCCCCTCCCGACGCTCCCTCCTGTGGACAAATCCGCTGGCAGCGATGCCACTATGTGCTAAAACGCACAGAGGGCCGTTTGCAGGCTGGCAATAATTCGAGGCGCCTTCCACGTGGCTCGGCTTTGCGGTCGCGCTGTTCTGTTATTGTCGCGGGCGAACGCAGCCCCCTCGCGAAAGGTAGCCAACGCATGGCCGTTAGCACCACCCCAAAGCTGAAAGCGTTTGCGCGGAAAATCCTCGCGTGCGAGGCGGATTTGGGCATTCCCGCCGGCGCAAAAGAATCCGGGCCCTTCCGCGCCTGCGAAAAATTGCGCGGGCCGCTCGGCAAACTCGTGGGCGTCGGCGGGTATCGCTCGCTCCTGTCCCGCGCTCTGGCGCTGGCCGGCGAGGACGCCCCCTCGCTTTCCGCCTTGCACATCAGGGCCGACGGGTCTTTGGAGGGCCCGGAGACGAACCTTGACCCACGCGAGGCCGCGGCTGCCGAAGTCGTGCTCATGGCTCAGATCACGGGACTGCTGGTGACTTTCATCGGACCGGCGTTGACGCTGCAATTTCTGCGCGATATCTGGCCAAAGGTCGAAGACCCGAATTTTGCAACAGGAGAAGCACCTTGAAAAATAAAACCCCGGCGGGCGCGTCGCCAGGAAAAGTGATTTCCAGCCGGGCGGGCAGAGTAAAAATCCTCCAACTGCCGACCGGTGTTCGCGGCCTCGATGACATCCTCGGCGGCGGGCTGCCGGAACTGTCCTTCAATATCATCGCGGGCGCGCCGGGGTCCGGCAAGACCACGCTGGCGCATCAAATCATGTTCGCCAACGCGACCCCGCAGAAGCCCGCGCTCTATTTCACCGTCCTGGGGGAACCCGCGTTGAAAATGCTGCGCTACCAGCAGCAATATTCTTTTTTCGATCCGGCCAAGCTGAATAAGGCGGTGCGTTTCATCAACCTGAGCGACCTGGTACTGGAGAAGGACCTGGGCGCGGTGCTGGAGGAAATCATCAAGGAAGTCGAGGCGTCCAAACCCTCCCTGGTGGTGGTGGACTCCTTTCGCACCGTGGTGCGCAAGGCGCGGGCCGGCGCCAGCGAGATGGAACTGCAAGCCTTCGTGCAGCGGTTGGCGCTGCACCTGAC
>JBBQVP010000259.1:0-5291 GCA_038211455.1 Burkholderiales bacterium | reverse complement strand
GAGCGACCAGAGCGCATCCTCCAGCTCCTGCGCGCCAGCCGCGACGACCAGGTCCAGGTGCCGCCCCGCATAGCCGAGCGCACTCAGCACAGTCTGTGCATATCCCATCTGCGCGCGAATCGCCTCGACATAGCCCTCGGGTTCGGCACCGCTGGAGACAACCACCGCCTGGCTTGCGCCGTAGGCGATCGCGCCGAGCCAGACGTCCATGCCGATCGAAGCGACATGAAATACCTCCAGCGGGATCGCGCGCGCCGGCAGGCCGCGCGCTTTTCCACCGCCCGCGCCGCTCGCGGCGCGGCGCCCCAGCGACTGCACCAGCGCGCGTCCGTCGCCAGCGTTGTGGAACACGAGGCAGGCATCCTTGCCGCCGGCCTCGCGGTAGGTGTTGAGCACCGTCTTGATCCGCGCGCCGGTGTCCGAAACACGCGGATAGGCGTAGGCCAGCGCACCAGAGGGGCAGACGGTGGAACACCCGCCGCAGCCTGCGCACAGGTGCGGTTCGACCTTGACCCGATCGCCGTCGCTCGTGATCGCGCCGGTCGAACAGACGTCGATGCACTTGGTGCAGCCGGCCTTCGCTGAACGGCTGTGCGCGCAGATGCGCTCCTTGTAGACGAAGAACTTCGGCTTTTCGAACTCACCGACGAACTGCGGCAGCTTCTGCGCTGCGAGTGCCTGCTCGAGCGGATCGGCGCCCGGCGCGAGGTAGCCTTGCGGCAGGTCCGGGGTTTTCAGCACCGGCTCGCGCGACAGGTCGAGGACCATGTCGAAGGTCTCGCGGCGTGCCGTGTCGCTGCGACTGAAGTCGATTGCGCCGATCGTGCCACAGGCCTTCACGCACTCGCGCTGGCTGGTGCACTTTGTGAGATCCACCTGGTAGTCTGCGGCGATGGCGCCCTCCGGGCAGGCGCGCAGGCAGGCGTTGCAGCGCGTGCAGACTTCGAGGTCGATCGGATTCTGCTGCGACCACGCCACCTCGAAAGCACCGAGGTACCCGCGGACCGCGTCGACCCTCCCCGACCATATCGGGTAGCGGCGATCGAACGGCAACTCGGCCTGCGGCGCCGCGCCGTCGGTAAGCAGCACGCCCACGTCGAATTCTTCCGCCAGCCGTTCGGCCCACGCCACCGCGGCCGCAGCGGGCCCGATGATCAGCAGGCCCCCGGCAGACTTGTACTCGACCGTTGGCACCGGCTCGGGTTCAGGCAGCGCGGCCAGCGCCAGCAGCGCGGCCATCTTCGGCGTGGACTGCTTACCCTCGGCCGACCAGCCCGCGTTTTCACGCAGGTTGAGGAATCCGATGGTCCCGCGCGCGCCTGCGGCCTCGGCGATCTCAGCGAACAACGGCGCTTCCTGGGTGCAGGCGACGAGCAGTTCGGGCTCGCTCAGCGCCGCCTGGAAAGCCCCCACATCACGCCTGCACAGTTCGGTGTGGATCGACAGCGGACGCCCCGCCTTCAGTGCCGCTGCCAGCAGTTTCGGATCGAGCGGGATCGTGCCATTGCAGTTGCACAGCTTCAGGGTCTTGTCTTCCAGCGCCATGCTTCAGGCATCCTTGCGGCCGGGCGCCGGCGGTTCCGCGCCCGGCGACGGGTCCGAATCGTGGGCGGCAGCCTGCGCCTGTGCGTCCAGCGCATCCAGCTCGCGTTGCAATTCGTCGGACGCCGTATCCCGCTCGGCGTCGATGGCATCAGCCGCGTCGCACAGCATTTTTTCTTCCGCCGCCTTGTCTTCCGCGGCTTTCTCCTGCGCAGCCTTTTCCGCCGCCGCATCCTCTGCATCGGCCAGCGCTTTTTCCGCGTCGCTGAACAGGTGCTCGCGCGCCTGGTACATCGACTTCATCATCGCTGCGGGTATCGGGTCCGGGATGCTGTAGTCCTCGATATAGGTGTCCAGACCGTCCATCACATTGAAATGCGGGTCCTTGAACAACTGCTTGAGGGCGGCAGTCTTTACGCCCGCGTCGACCCGCGGCTGCATGAACGGGGCGAAATCGGAGGTCGGCGTCAGGCTTTCCAAGCTGGGCAGCGGCTCTGGCGCTCGCGCCGGCTCCCCATCCGCCGGCACGGCCTGCGGTGGAGTGACCTCCGCCAATACCGGCGCTTCAGCCTGCGGTTTTTCAGGCGCCGTTCCTGCGTTCCCCAGCTTGCGCCGCGACCAGCGCGAGAGGAAGCCGCCGATCTGCTCGAAGTCGTCGGCCATCAGGCGAACACGCCGTCGCTCACGACGCGTTTCCCGCGCGATCCTTCGGAGATACGAAGGACCTCGGACGCGTGCGTTTCTTCACCTCCGGCCGGTAGTGCGCTTCGACGAATCCGCCGACCCAGGCCAGCAACTCGGCCGGCATCGGGACCGTATCGACCTGTTCGCCGCCGTCCATCAGGCGGCCGGCCTCGTTGTAGCTCAGCGTAACGAACTTCGGCGTGGCGAAGTCGCTTTCGACCCGCCACATCACGAACACCCGTGGTTCGTTCGATGAAACATTCAGGTAGTAGCCCTCGGTTTCGTCACGATGCAGTTCGACTGCAAAGCCCGGATGCAGCCACTGCGAAATCCCGTTCTCCTCAACAAGCAGGCTGGGCTGCGTGCCGCCCGCGTGGTTGAGCACCACGCCGAACGGCTCCCAGACCTCGCTCTGCCAGCGGCTCTGGATCGCGCGCCGCTGCATGACGACCGCGAGCGGAATTTCGGGCACCTGCATTGCTTTTTCTGCCTCCTGAATGGATGGCGCGAACTATAACGCACTCGGACCCCTCTGATATGATTCCCGCCCTCTGAGGAGTGCAGATAACATCATGCAGGAAAAGGTTATTCCGATTCGACCCGCGGCCTCCATGGCCAGAGCGGCGAGCCCGTTGGCGAAGGCCGCGCATTATGCCGGCGGCGGCTTTGCCGACACGCTCGGCCGCGGGCTGCGCGACCTGCGCATCTCGGTGACCGACCGCTGCAATTTCCGCTGCGTGTACTGCATGCCGCGCGACGTGTTCGATGAAAACTACAAGTTTCTGCCGCAATCTTCGCTGCTCAGTTTCGAGGAAATCGCCACGCTGGCGCGCGTGTTCGTCGGCCTCGGGGTCGAGAAGATCCGCCTCACGGGGGGCGAGCCGCTGGTGCGCCGCGACCTCGAGCGTCTGATCGCGATGCTCGCAGAACTGGATGTCGACCTCACGCTCACGACCAACGGCTCCCTGCTGGCGAAGAAGGCGAAGGCGCTGAAGGAGGCCGGCCTGAGGCGGATCACCGTCAGCCTGGATTCGCTCGACGACGCGACCTTCAAGGCGATGAACGACGCGGACTTCCCGGTTGCCAAGGTTCTCGAGGGCATCGAGGCCGCCGCCGCCGCGGGCCTCGCGCCGGTCAAGGTCAACATGGTGGTGAAGCGCGGCCTGAACGACCACCAGGTCGTCGACATGGCGCGCCACTTCCGGGGCAGCGGGCACATCGTTCGCTTCATCGAGTTCATGGACGTGGGCAGCACCAACGGCTGGCGCATGGACGACGTGATCGCATCGAAGGAGATCGTGCGCCGCATCTCGGCCGAACTCCCCCTCGAGCAGGTAGACCCTGATTACCGCGGCGAGGTGGCCGAACGCTGGCGCTACCGTGACGGCGGCGGCGAGATCGGTGTCATCTCCTCGGTCACCCAGGCCTTCTGCCGCGACTGCAACCGGCTGCGCCTGTCGACCGAAGGCGCGATGTACACCTGCCTGTTCGGCCAGGCCGGATACGACCTGCGTACGCTGCTGCGCGCAGGCGCTTCCGCAGAAGACCTGCGTGACGAGATCGTCGCCGTCTGGCGCGCGCGCGGCGACCGGTACTCCGAAATCCGCACGGCCGAGACTGCGCGGGTGTCGAAGGTCGAGATGTCCTATATCGGCGGCTGAATGGCCACGCTACGCCGAGTGCGCGAAGGATGACGCGCCCGAAACTCACCAACGCCGGCCGTCCCGCGACCTTTGAAGTCGAGGCGTTCAACGAGCGCGGCGAGATGGTGCCCACGGCGATCGCAGGCGAGCACCCGCTCACGATGTACCTCGACAAGCGCGAACTCGTCACGCTGATGACGCTCGGCCAGGCGCCCGAGGCGCTCGCGATCGGCTACCTGCGCAACCAGCGTCTGGTGGGATCCGTGGATGACATCGTCGAAGTCCAGGTCGACTGGGACACCGATTCGGTGGCGGTCGTCACCCGTAACGGGGTGAAGAACCTGGAGGAACGGCTCGGAAAGCGCACCGTCACCACAGGATGCGGCCAGGGCACGGTGTTCGGCGGGCTGATGGACGAGATCGACACGATTCACCTGCGCACGGACGTGCGGCTCGAGGACTTCCAGCTGTTTTCGCTGATCGAGCAGGTGCGCAAGCACGAGACGATCTACAAGCAGGCCGGCGCGGTGCATGGCTGCGCGCTGGCAAGGGCAACGCCCGAAGGCGCTGAGATCATGATGTTCGTCGAGGACGTGGGCCGCCACAATGCTGTCGACGCGATCGCAGGCTTCATGTGGCTCGACGCCATCGACGGCTCGGACAAGGTCTTCTACACCACCGGCCGCCTGACCTCCGAAATGGTGATCAAGTGCGCGCAGATGGGCATCCCGTTCCTCGTCTCCCGTTCCGGCCTGACCAAGATGGGCCACGACATCGCGAAGAAGATCGGCATCACCATGCTCGGGCGCGCCTCGGGCCGCCACTACCTGCTGTTTACGGGGGACGAACGGATCCTGCGCACCACGCCGCAGCCAACCGCCCTCGCCTGACACTGTCCACCAAGGGGGAAATGCAATGAACGTCGAACTCCATTTCGGGCCCGGCTCCTGCTCGTTCGTGCCGCACGTCGCGCTCGAGACCGTCAAGGCCGCGACCGGCCGCGATTTCACGCCGAAACTCGTCAAGCTGCACAAGGGCGAGCACCTGACGCCCGAGTACAAGGCCCTGAACCCGGACGCGCAGGTGCCGCTGCTCGTAGTCGATGGCAAGCCGCTCGCACAACTCGTCGCGATCTGCGAATGGATCGATCGCGCCAATCCGGAGGCGAAGCTCCTTCCGGCGGATCCCTGGGCGCGCGCACAGGCGCTGGCGCAACTGGCGTGGATGAACAACACCGTGCACCCGGCCTTCAATCGCGTCTTCATGCCGCAGAAATACGCCGAGAGCGAATCCGCGCGCGCCGAGGTCAAGGCAGCGGCGGTCAAGCAGTATCGCGGCTGTCTCGCGCGCATCGAGGGCTGGGTCGACCGCGCCTCGCCGTGGCTGCAGGGCGAGTCGATGTCGTTTACCGATGCCTATGCC
>JBBQVP010000258.1:0-5295 GCA_038211455.1 Burkholderiales bacterium | reverse complement strand
AGTCCGGTTTCGCCGCGGCGAGGGGTACGGCGGCGCTGCGGAAAGCATCACCACGAGAAAGCAGGCGCGTATCGCAGCTGCCGCGCGCTATTTCCTGGCCGGGCGGCCGGAGTCGCCCTGCCGCTTCGACGTCCTGCTGCTACGGACCCTGGACATCGCGGACGTGCGCTGGATCCGCAGCGCGTTTACGGTCTGATTCGGCCGGTTGCGCCGCATCCATATTCACTGGTCGAGCCCTCGTCGCGCCGGGGATGCAGTGTAAAATCGCGCCATGGGTCATCCAGACGATACGGCGTTGCAAGCACAACTGGCAGCGCGAGTCGCCGCGCACTTTACTGACAGCGCCAGCGTCAAGCTTGCCGCTTCGCAAACGCTCGCTGCGCCCATCGCGCAGGCCGTCGGCCTGATGGTGGAGTGCCTGCGTTCCGGAGGGAAGATACTTGCCTGCGGCAACGGCGGGTCGGCCGCAGATGCGCAGCACTTTTCCGCGGAACTCCTGAACCGCTTCGAGGTCGAACGTCCGCCGCTCGCAGCCATGGCGCTGACCACCGACACCTCGACCCTGACTTCGATTGCCAACGATTACAGCTTCGAGCAGGTGTTCGAAAAGCAGGTGCAGGCGCTTGGCCGCAAAGGCGATGTGCTGCTCGCGATATCGACTTCAGGCAAGTCCGCCAACGTGATGCGCGCGATGCAGGCGGCGGCGCAAGCGGGAATGCGCAGCGTCGTGCTGAGTGGCCGCGGGGGCGGAAAAATGGCCGGGCTGCTTGCGGCCGGGGATGTGCAGATCTGCGTGCCGCACGCTGTGACCGCGCGCATCCAGGAAGTCCATCTGCTGACCCTGCACTGCCTTTGCGACGGCATCGACACCTTACTTTTTGGAGCGAAAGAATGAACAGAGTTGCCTGGTATGCATTGATCGCCGTGGTCGTCGCAGCACCGGCCCTGCAGGGGTGCATCCCCGTTGCAGCGGTAGGCGTCGGGGCCGTCGTGACCTCGGCCAACGACCGCCGCACCTCGGGCACCCAGATCGAAGATGAGGGGATCGAATTGCGGACTTCCAACCGGGTTACCGAGCGCTTCGGTGACAAGGTGCATGTCAGCATCACCTCGTACAACCGGGCGGTTCTGCTGACGGGCGAAGTTCCCAACCCGGTGATCAAGGCGGAAATCGAGAAGATCGCCACCTCGATCTCCAACGTTCGCGGGATCACCAACGACATCGCGGTGGCCGGCGGATCGGCGCTTTCGGCGCGCGCGAACGACGCCTACATCACCTCCAAGGTGAAGGCGCGGTTCGTCGATGGCAACCAGTTCAACCCTTTCCACGTCAAGGTCGTGACTGAAAGCGGCACGGTCTACCTGATCGGGATCGTGACCGAGGCCGAGGCCAAGTCGGCGACCGACATTGCGCGCACTACGGGTGGCGTGAGGAAAGTCGTGCGTCTGTTCGAATACTGCAAGTCGACCGACGACGTCTGCCGCCCGCCCGAACCGGCGAAGTCCGAAGGTGCCAAGGCGCAAGCCAAGCCGAAGTGAACCCGCAGTGAACCCGCGGTGAACCACGGCGCGCCGGCCTACGAGCGCAAGCTCCGCCCGCCCGAGGTGGTGGCGCGGGGGATCGCCGGCGCGACCCGCCCGCTCGTTTTCACCAACGGCGTGTTCGACATCCTGCACCGCGGCCACACGACCTACCTGGCGCAGGCGCGCGCGCTTGGCGCGGCGCTCGTGGTTGCGCTCAACAGCGACGCGTCGGCGCGCAGGCTGGGCAAGGGCGAGGACCGGCCCGTGAACGCGCTGGCGGATCGCGCTGCGGTGATTGCCGCCCTGGAATCTGCGGACTACGTCACCTGGTTCGAGGAGGACACGCCGCTGAGGCTGATCGAGGCACTACGCCCCGATGTCCTGGTGAAAGGTGGCGACTGGGCGGCCGACCGGATCGTCGGTGCGCAAAGCGTGCTCGCGCGCGGCGGCCGGGTGGTTTCCATCCCGTTCGAGCACCAGCGTTCCACCACCACCCTGATCCAGCGGATTCGCGGCGCCGGCTGAGGCGCGCGGTTCCGGTGAAACGCCTGCGTACGGCCAGCATGGTTCGATCCGCGCGACCCAAACCTGGCGAGGTAAACTGAGCACATGAAACTGCACCAGCTCAAGATCGACTTCAACGCGGAGCATGATCGGCTGCAGATGCTCGTGTCCACCGACGATGGCGCCGAAGTGCGCATGTGGCTGACGCGCCGTTTCGTCAAGCTGCTCTGGCCGCTGCTGGTGAAGCTCGCCGAAGAGGCGAGCCCGCGCATCAAGGTGCAGGCGAGCGCCGAGGCGCGCAAGGCACTGCTCGGGATCGAGCACCAGAAGGCGGTGCAACGCGCGGATTTCTCGAAACCGTTTCAGCAGACCGCGCGCTCGACGCCGCTGGGTACCGAGCCGATCCTGCTTGCGCGCATCCAGACCGGCAAGGACGCAAAGGGGCTGCCGGTGGTGTCCCTCCACCCGTCAAACGGGCAGGGAATCACGCTCACGCTGGACGAGGTCCTGCTCCATTCGGTCTGCAGGCTGCTGCAGGCTGCGGTCAGCAAGGGCGACTGGGATATGGAATTGAAACTGCCGGGCGTCGAGCCCGAAGCGGTCGAGGAAGCCGAGCCGCGCACGCTCAACTGAGGTTTGGGCTGCGCGCCCGGCTGAGTGCGCGGTCAAATGTTTGGCGGAGTGCTCAGTCCGCCGTATCCGCAGTTTCGCCGCGCAGCGCCTCGATCTTCGCCGACAGGTGCAGCCAGTCCTCCTCGGCCTGCGATAGTTCCGCCCTGAGGCGGCTTTCGGCCAGCGTCAGGTCTTTCACGTGGTCCCGCCGGTCGTCCGCATAGATTGACGGGTCGGCCAGCGCACCGCGCGCAGCCTCAGCGTTCTGCGTAAGTTTCGCGACCCGCGATTCCAGCGTGGCCAGTTGTTTCTCCAGCGGTTTCAGCCGCGTGCGCACCGCATCGCGGGTCGCGCTTCGCGCCTGCGCATCGGCGCGGCGCTCGTCCTTGCGGCTGGTCCTCGGAGCGTCCTCGCGTTGCACGCGCTCGGTCTTCAGGCGCGCTTTGCGGTAGTCCTCGAGGTCCCCGTCGAAATCCGTGAGCGCACCGTCGCCGACGACAATGATCCGGTCGGCGCAGGTCGAAATGAGGTGGCGGTCGTGTGAGACGATGATCAGTGCACCTTCGTAGCTCTGCAGCGCCATCGACAGCGACCTGCGCATCTCGAGGTCGAGGTGGTTGGTCGGTTCGTCCAGCAGTAGCAGGTTGGGCTTGCGCCGCACCAGCGCGGCCAGCGCAAGCCGGGACTTCTCGCCGCCAGACAGGGGCCCGATCGGCCGCTGCGCCGCCTCGCCCGCGAAGCCGAAGCCGCCGAGGAAATCGCGCAGGTGCTGCTCGCGCTCGGAGCGGAACAGCCGCGTCATCATCGCGAGCGGCGTTTCGTCGGCGCGCAGCGTCTCGATCTGGTGCTGGGCAAAGTAGCCGACCACGATGTCGCGCCCGGTGGTCCTGCGCCCTGCGGTTGGTTCGAGTTCCCCGGCGAGCATGCGCACCAGCGTCGTCTTGCCCGCGCCGTTTGCGCCGATCATCGCGATCCGGTCGCTTTTCGTCAGCGTCATGGAGATGTTCGACAGCACCACGCGCTCCCCGTAGCCGACCGACACCTCTTCGAGCGTGACGATGCGCTCGGGCTGCCGCTCGGGCTCCTCGAATTCGAAGTGAAAAGTGTCGGCCGCATAGATCGGGGCAACCTTTTCCATCTTCTCGAGCTGCTTCATGCGGCTCTGCGCCTGGCGCGCCTTGCTCGCCTTGGCCTTGAAGCGGGAGACGAAACTTTCGATGCGCTTGATCTCGCGCTCCTGGCGCGTGGCGAAGGCGGCCTGCTGGATCAGTTCCGAGGCGCGCTGCTGTTCGTAGGACGAGTAATTCCCCGTGTACAGGCGCATGGAGCCGGCCTCGCCACCGGGCAGGATCGCCAGCGTGCGGTCGATGATGCGGTCGAGGAAATCGCGGTCGTGCGACACCACCAGCAGCGTGCCCGGATAGCCGCGCAGCCAGTTCTCCAGCCAGAGCACGGTGTCGATGTCGAGGTGGTTGGTCGGCTCGTCCAGCAGGAGCAGGTCTGAGGGACTCATGAGGGCGCGGCCGAGGTTCAGCCGCATGCGGTAGCCGCCGGAGAATTCCTTCACGGCGCGCGCCCCTGCATCCTGCGGAAACCCGAGGCCGGCAAGCAGCGCCGCGGCCCGGGCCCGCGCCGTATAGCCGTCGGCGTGCGCGAAGCGTTCGTGCGCCAGGGCCAGCGCGTGGCCATCGTCGGCGTCGTGGTGCGCGTCCTCGGCCTCGGCGATCGCAGCCTCTGCCGCCCGCAATTCGGTGTCGGCGTCGAGCAGGTACTCGAGCACCGGTTGTTCGAGCGCCGGGGCAACCTGTTCTATCCAGGCGAGGCGGGTGCCGGGCTGGATCTCGCAATCGCCCCGGTCGGCCGTGATTTCCCCTGCCATCAGAGACAGCAGGCTCGACTTGCCGCAGCCGTTGGCGCCGACCAGGCCGATTTTCCAGCCGCGCTCGAGGGTGAGGGAGGCGCGATCGAACAGCGTGCGGGGCCCGCGGGCAATGGAGAGGTTGCGAAACAGGATCATTACGGGGGCTCGGGAGGGTGTGGAGGGAGCACTGCGGGAGTACCGCGGGAGCACTGCGGGAGCAATTGGGGAACGGAGTATAATGCTGGCCCTCGGAAGGCTCATCTCCAATCGCGGCGACAATCGCCCTTAACCTCTGCAGGCACCCGTTATCAGTTCTGGTTTCGAACAACTCGGCCTCATCCCGCCGCTGCTCCAGGCGGTCACTGACATGGGCTACACGCAGCCTTCCCCGATCCAGGAGAAGGCGATTCCGATTGTGCTTGAGGGGCGCGACCTGATGGCCGGCGCCCAGACCGGCACCGGCAAGACGGGCGCATTCGCCCTGCCGACGCTTCAGCGCCTCGCGCCTTTGGCCTCGACTTCCACCTCGCCGGCCAAGCACCCGGTGCGGGTGCTGGTGCTGGCGCCGACGCGCGAACTCGCGATCCAGGTCGAGGAAAGTTTCAAGGCCTACGCCAAGCACCTGCCGATCCGCTCGACCTGCGTCTACGGCGGCTCCGACATGCGCGCGCAGATCGCCGAACTCAAGCGCGGCGTCGAAGTGCTGGTCGCCACGCCGGGGCGGCTACTCGACCATGTGCAGAACAAGACCGTGATGTTCAACCAAGTGAGCGTGCTCATCCTCGACGAGGCCG
>JBBQVP010000257.1:0-5330 GCA_038211455.1 Burkholderiales bacterium | reverse complement strand
CACACGGACGAGCGTCTCCTTGTAGCCCGCAACGGTCATGCGCGGCTGTGAACGCTCGTCGTAGGGTTCGAAGAGATTCGGGAGGTCGTCCATGCGGATTAGTTTACTTTGGCAACAATCTGGCGGCAAGGCGGCCGCTGACGGGCATTTCGCAGCAACAGGCTGCTGCGCGACGGCTTAACGCTTATGCTGCCGGGATGGGAATTGCGCTGTCGTTTTTCTCGATGCTCTGCTTCGGGTCGAACATCCTGCTTTCGCGCCTTGCGATGGCGCGGATGTCGATCGAACTGGGCTTCTTTATTGTCCTGATCGTCAATATTGCCTTCTCTGGAACCTTGTTCGGGGTGGAGCTTCTCCTTCGCGACAGGAGCTTCACATGGCAGTGGAAGGAAGCTGGCCTGTTTGCGCTTGCTGGCCTGATTGGCACCTATCTTGGGCGCAGGCTGCTGTTCGACACGGTGAGCCTGCTCGGTCCGGCGCGCGCAAGCGTCGTGCATTCCGCAGCCCCTGCTTTCACGCTCGTTGCCGCCTGGATCATTGTGGGCGAGTTGCTGGGACCTTACGAACTCGGGCTGATGGTGCTGGTGATGACCGGGCTTTGGTTCACTCAGCCGTTGCAGCGCGGCGTGGCAGGCGCGCACCGCCCTTCGCGCGCAGCCCTGAAGAAGGGAATCGTGATCGGAGTGCTGACGGTGGCGGGGTTCGGGCTGAGCAACGTTTTCCGGGGGTTGGCGATGCGAACCTGGAACGAGGCGGTGTGCGGGACGCTGATCGCGTCAGCGACCGCGCTGGTGTGCCAATTCGCCTTCACCCGCGACTGGCGCGGTGCGTGGAGGGAGATTCTCTCCGCGGACCGGAAGGCGCTGGTGCTGTACGCATGGTGCGGGGTGGCAACCGTCTGCGGCGCGATGTTCGTGGTGTCTGCCATGCACTACATCGAAATCGCCCTCGCCACGCTGGTGACCCATACAACACCGCTGATGATCTTCCCGGTCAGCCTGATCGCTTTCAAGAATCGCGAAGGGCTGAGCCTGCGGACGGCAGTCGGAGCGGCGATGGTGCTCGCCGGAATCGTGCTGCTCGCGTTTCGCTAGAGTCACCGGCCATCGGTATAGTGCCGGAATGACGGAAAAATCAATCACGCTGCGCCGGATCCTGCGCGAATGGATCGGCACGGCGATAGCCGTCTCGCTGCTGACGGGCCTGGCCGCCGGTTTCGGCTGGTTCTGGCGCCTCGATCAGACGCTCTACGATGCGGCGCTCAGCCTGCGCAGCCGGCCGGCGCCCACGGATATCGTCATCGTCGCGATCGACCAGTCCAGCCTCGATCAGATCGGCCGCTGGCCATGGCGGCGCGCGGTCCACGCCACGCTGATCCAGCGGCTCACTGACGCCGGCGTGCGCGGCGTAGTGATCGACGTTCTGCTAGCCGAGGCAGACCGGACCGATCCAGGCGGGGACGAGGCGCTCGCAGCGGCAATCCAGCGCAACGGCAAGGTCGTGCTGCCCGTCATCATGGAGCCGGCGCAATCCGGAGCGCCGCGCGCGGTCCTCCCTGCAGTGTCCTTTGCACAGGCAGCCGCAGCGCTCGGACATGCGCACATCGAGCTCGACGCGGACGGCGTTGCGCGCAGCCTGTATCTGAGTGAAGGACTGGCGGGCGGGTCCCGGCAGTTCCTCCACCTGGCGGCGGCGCTGGCGGAACTCGCCGAACCCGGCGTCGGGCAGCACCTGCCTGGCGAGCGCCGCTCGGCGGGCATAGCCGGGCGCGGTGTATGGCTGCGTGACCATTGGGTCCACGTCGCATACCTCGGCGCGCCCGGCCATTTCCAGCAGGTCTCTTATGCCGACGTGCTCCGCGGGAACGTTCCCGGCGCGGCGCTGGCGGGGAAACTGATCCTGGTCGGCGCTACGGCGGCCGGGATGATGGATTCGTACCCCACGCCGGTGTCGGGCTTCGGGCGTTCAATGCCGGGGGTAGAGGTGTCCGCCAACGTGCTTGCCGGGCTTCGCGGCTCGGGATTCATCCAGGTGGCGCCAGCCGCGGCGCAGGTCGCGGTCGCAGCGCTGCTGGTGCTGATGCTTCTCAGCGCATACCTGCGCCTGTCCTCGCGAGCGGCGTTGCTGGTCACGGCGGTTGCGATGTTCGGTACGTTTGCCGCGTCCATGATCGCAATGGCCTATGCAGGATGGTGGTTCGCGCCTTCGGCCGGCGCGTTCGGGCTGCTACTCTGCTACCCGGTGTGGAGCTGGCGCAGATTGGAGGCTGCACAGCGCTACATGGACGATGAGCTCGCGCAGGCGGCGCGCGAGCCCGAGCTGCTGCCCTACGCCGCGCCGCCTTCGCGCCGGCGTAAGGCGGGGCTGTCCGATGAACTCGAACTGCGGATCGCCGAGGTGCAGCGCGCATCGGCGCGGGTGCGCGACATGCGGCGTTTCGTGGCAGACACGCTGGACGGCCTGCCCGAGGCTGCACTGGTGGTCGACCGAGAGCTGCGCGTCACGCTGGTCAACGCGCAGGCCGCGGCGTTGATCGGCCGGCCGGCCACCGCGCTCGGCGGCCAGCGCCTCCCGGACGTGCTCGGGCCGGTGCTGGCGCAGGGTGCACCGCAATGGGACACGCTGCCGGGCAGCGCGCCGCGGTCATTTGAAGCGCGGCACACGGACAAGCGCGACCTCTTCGTCAGCGTCGTCCCGTTCGCAGGCAGCGACGGGGAGCGGCGCGGCCTGCTGGTGAGCCTTGTGGACGTCACGCCGCTAAAGGACGCGGAAAGAAAGCGCGACGAGTACATGCGCTTTCTTTCCCACGATCTGCGCTCTCCGCTGGTGTCAATCACCGCCATGCTCGACCTGCGCGAACTGGCGCCGGAGACGCAGAAGGAGGATTTCTTCGACAAGATCCGGCGCAGCGTGGAGCGTTCCCTTTCTCTTGCCGAGGACTTCGTGCAGCTCGGCCGCGCCGAGGCGATCGATGCGTCCCGCTTTGCCGCGGTCGACCTGGTCGACCTGCTGCGTGCGGCGGTCGAGGAGGCGGAGTCGCAGGCCGGCGCGCGTCATATCAGACTCGGCATCGCGTTCGCTCCCGAGGCGGCGCTGGCGCACGGCATTCGCGACGTCCTGTTTCGCGTGTTCATCAACCTGCTGAGCAATGCGATCAAGTACAGCCCGGACGATACCCGGATCGAATGCGGGATCGAGCGCGACGGTGAGCGCTGGCGCTGCACGTTCTCGGACCAGGGCTACGGGATTCCGGCGCAGGACCTGCCGAGGCTGTTCGATCGCTTCGAGCGCCTGGAGGCGGCCAAGCGCAAGGGGGAAAAGGGCGCAGGACTCGGGTTGGCGTTCGTCAAGACCGCGGTCGAGAAGCACGGCGGCCGGATCGATGTGGAGAGCGAACCCGGCAAGGGTTCGCGGTTCAGCGTTTCGCTGCCCGTGCTAAGGTGACTTGGCAGGTGGTGCGGCGGCAGGCGCCTGGACACTCAGAACCAGGTCTGCTGTTGCGTCGCGGCCCTCGAGCCCGAGATCGTCAATGCCACGCAGCTTGAGGAAGTAGGGCCCGTTCTCCAGCGCCGGCAGCGTGATCTCGTTCGTGAGCAGGATATCGCTGACGATTACCTCGGCAAAATCTGCGCGCCGGGCCACAAGCACACGGTAGCTGGTCGCACCTTCAAGCTTGGTGAAGTTCAGCTTGACCGGGGCGCGCAGCGAAAGGCGGATTCCCGTCCACATGCGCGGGGCAGCCAGCAATGCGCGCGGTTCTGCTGGCGGCTGGCCTTCCTTCACCCGGGTGCCAAAACCGTCCTTTACGGCAACGCTGCCGAGGTTGCCGCTGTCGTTGACCTGCACCACGCCCTCCAGGACTTCGCTGGTGGCGGTATGTTTCTCGGCGTCCGCCGTGACCCGGAATTTCGTTCCGCGCACCGCAGCTACTGCAATCGGCGTGCGCACTTCGAATCGCGCGCCGCCGGGCTGGCGTTTTTGTACCGCCGCTTCGACGCGCCCGGACTTGAGGAGGAACTTCGCTTCCGGTGCATTCGCAAGAGGTGATTTTTTCACCGACTCCACCTGCATCTCACTCCCGGGCTGCAGCGACAATGTCGAGCCGTCGGCCAGCCGGATCGTGACGTAGCCATCTTTCCCGGTGCGAACAGTGTCGCCTGCGGTGATGGCTGCGCCGGGCTTCAGCGCCTGGCCGCGGAATTGCGCTTCGCCTTCGACGTGCGCCAGTTCAATCGGGCCGGCCTCGTTGCGCATCCAGTTTTCGGGGATGCGGATCACCTGGCCAGGACTGATCGAGTCCTTGTCCCTGAGCCGGTTGTGTTCCCACAGGGCACGCTGTACTTCGAGTTTCTCGCCGCTGTTGAGGTACCTGCGGGAGATGCCGATCATCGTATCGCGGTCCTTGACTGTGTAATCGACGTCGGCTCCGGGCGGCGGCAGCACGCCGCGCGCGGCCTCGTTAGACGCCACGTTCCGGGCTGCCGATTGAGCGGCTGCCGTGCCGGGCAGCCCCAGTGTGAGGCCCGCGGCGAGGAGGACTGACGCAGTCGTTCGAACGGAAGTAAGCAACGCAGGCGAAAACATAGGGCAGGACACGCAATAGGAAAGCATGATTATGCCCCGGAGAAAGGCGCGCAAAGGTAAACAACTGTTGCCGCGACCCCAGGTTCAGGACTTGCGATTCCGACATGCAAACAACGCATAGGCAGGGCAGGCCCGGCTTGCTACCGTGTGCCAGTTCACTCAGGAGAGACGGCATGGGCTGCATCGATTTGCGGGAATGGATTGCGCTGCTCGAGAAGGCAGGCGAGCTTCACCGGGTGGGCGCGAAGGTCGACTGGGACTGCGAGATCGGCACGATCTCGCGCCGGGTGCTGGAAGAGCAGGGGCCGGCGCTGCTGTTCGAGAACGTGAAGGGCCATGAAAAGACGCGCGGGCGCCGGGTTTTCTGCGGTGGGATCGGCACGCGCGGGCGCCTTGCGCTGGCGCTCGGGTTTCCGAAGGACGCAACCAATCAGCAGATCGTCCAGCACGTGATGAAGAAAAACCGGGAGGAGATCCAGCCGGTGCTGGTTGCCGACGGCCCGGTCAGGCAGAACATCATCAGGGGCAAGGATGTCGACCTGCTCGAGTTTCCCGTGCCCAAGTGGCATTACCTCGAGGGTGGCCGCTACATCAATACCTACGCGTGTATCGTGACCAAGGATCCGGATACCGGCGTGCAGAATGCGGGAATCTACCGCGGCATGGTGGGGAAGAAGAACACCATTCCCAGCCTGTTGATCAAGGGCGGCCAGCACTGGGGCCAGCACTTCGCCAAGTACGCGGAC
>JBBQVP010000256.1:0-5371 GCA_038211455.1 Burkholderiales bacterium | reverse complement strand
CGCTGCTTTCCGGGGGAACGAAATACAAGGCATAGCGTGCAGTGTCAGGCATCGGGGTCCCATTCATCCGCGTTGCAGTCACAAAACCTTAATGACAGGAGGCTAGCATCGGGTCACACAGATTCATGTTCGTTGGAAGCGGAGAATAAAGACCCTATGTTGCATGCTGTTGACAGTGCACCGGTCGCGATGCGACAGCGCTGGATCGGAATCCTGGCGAAGGCTCCGGCGAGCATCCTCGAAGCCGGTATGACGGCATTTGCCTCGCAGGAATTCGTCTGGCTGCGTCGGCCCGAGACGGGCCTCATGATGCTGCGCGCACGAATTGGCGGCACCGGCGACCGCTTCAACCTGGGTGAAATGACGGTCACGCGCTGCACGCTGCGCCTGCCGGAGGGGATCACTGGCGTCGCGTACGTGCAGGGGCGTTCGCAGCGCAAGGCGGAACTCGCGGCGCTGGCCGACGCGCTTCTTCAGGCACCTGCCTCGCGCGAAGCGGTTCTCTCTACTGTCGTCGAGCCGGCGCAACGCGCCGCCGACGCGCGCGCAGAGTCGATGCGCCGGCGGGCGCAGGCGACACGGGTTGAATTCTTTACGGTGGCACGCGAGGCGGGCGCTTGAACATCGACCTGTCGCAGATTGAACCGGGATTCACTGACCCATCGCTCGGCAGCCAGAGCGTATTCCGCCGCTGCCTGGACGCGCTTGCGCATCCCGGTTCACCTGTCGAGGTGCAGAGCGATGCGCGCGCGCCAGAAGGGCTGGAACCGGCGACGAACGCGCTGTTGCTTGCGCTGCTCGACCAGGACACCGGTTTGTGGCTGTCCCCGGAGCTCAGGCGCACCTCGGTGCCGGCGCACCTGCGCTTCCATACCGGCTGTGCGCTGGTCGCTGAAGCGGCGACGGCCGACTTTGCGGTGCTGGATGACGGGGAAGCGAACTCCGCGCTGGCGAGTTTCCATACCGGCACGGAATCGTATCCCGACCGGTCCGCGACCCTGGTGGTGCAGGTCGCGGCCTTGCGCGAGGGCGGGGGCTGGACGTTGAGCGGTCCGGGCATATCCGGGCGGCGCCGTCTTGAAGTCGGCGGGCTGGGCCCGGAGTTCGTCGCGCAATGGGCGGCAAACCGGAACCTTTTTCCATGCGGCGTAGACCTTTACCTGGCCTGCGGAAATCGCCTCGTGGGCCTGCCGCGCACGACCCGGATCGAGGAGGCGAGATGTACGTAGCGGTCAAGGGCGGTGAGCGGGCCATCCTCAACTCGTATGCTTTGCTTAGCGAGCGCAGGCGCGGTGATACCGAGGTGCCGGAACTGGGTCTCGAGCAGATTACACAGCAGTTGCGCCTCTCGGTGGACAGAGTGATGACCGAGGGTTCCATCTACGACCCGGAACTCGCTGCGCTTGCGATCAAGCAGGCTGCCGGTGACCTGGTGGAGGCGATCTTCCTGCTGCGCGCCTACCGGACCACGCTGCCACGTCTGGGCTACACGCTGCCCCTGGACACCGCGCATATGCGCCTGTGGCGCCGGGTCTCGGCCACCTACAAGGACCTGCCGGGCGGGCAGGTGCTGGGGCCGACCTACGACTACACCCAGCGACTGCTGGACTTTTCCCTGGCCGCGGCAGGCGTCCCTGTGGCCGCGCCAGAGGGTGAAAGCGAGGCGGGATACGTGCCACGGGTCATGGATCTCCTCAACCAGGAGGGGCTCATCGAATCGCATGCACCGGCGGCGGGTGATCCCGAGCCCGGCGACCTGACGCGCGAGCCGCTGTCGTTTCCGGCAGACCGCTCCCGACGCCTGCAGAACCTCGCGCGTGGCGACGAGGGGTTCCTGCTCGCGATGGGGTACTCGAGCCAGCGCGGCTATGCCCATACGCATCCGTTCGCTGGAGAAATCCGCTATGGCTGCGCGGAGGTGGAGATCGAACCCGAGGAGCTCGGCTTTCCGATTTCCATCGGCGAAATCGAGCTCACCGAATGCCAGATGGTGAACCAGTTCGGCGGTTCCAAGACCGAGCCGCCGCAGTTCACGCGCGGCTACGGCCTTGCATTCGGCCACAGCGAGCGCAAAGCCATGGCGATGTCGCTGGTCGACCGTGCACTGCGCGCAGCCGAACTCGGCGAGGACGCGGAGTCGCCGGTGCAGATGCAGGAGTTCGTGCTTTCGCACAGCGACAATCTCGAGGCCTCGGGCTTCGTCCAGCACCTGAAGCTGCCGCACTATGTCGATTTCCAGGCCGAGCTGGAACTGGTGCGCAGGATGCGCGCGCAACCGGCCGAAGACGGGGAGCGGGCATGATAGCGGGCGACCTTCCCGAAGCGTCCGATGGCGTGGTCACGCGGGATCCGGCCTACAACTTCGGCTACCTGGATGAGCGCACCAAGCGCATGATCCGGCGCGCGATCCTGAAGGCCGTCGCGATTCCCGGCTACCAGGTGCCGTTCGGCTCGCGCGAGATGCCGCTTCCCTACGGTTGGGGTACGGGCGGCATCCAGGTCACTGCATCCGTCATCGGTCCGCAGGATGTGCTCAAAGTCATCGACCAGGGCGCGGACGACACGGTGAACGCCGTGAACATCCGGCGTTTCTTCCAGCGCACGACCGGTGTAGCGACGACCGATCGGACCTCCCAGGCTTCGCTGATCCAGACGCGGCACCGGATTCCGGAGACACCCCTGAAGCCCGGGCAGATCATCGTCTACCAGGTGCCGCAGCCCGAGCCGCTGCAGCGCCTCGAACCGCGGGAGGCGGAGACACGCCGGATGCACGGCCTCGCCGAGTACGGTTTGATGCACGTGAAGCTGTACGAAGATATTGCGCACTTCGGCCACATCGCGACCACCTACGACTATCCGGTGATGGTCGATGACCGCTACCTGATGGCGCCATCGCCGATCCCGAAGTTCGACAATCCCAAGATGCACATGAACCCTGCGCTGCAGCTGTTCGGGGCCGGGCGCGAGAAGCGCATCTACGCTGTGCCCCCTTATACGAAAGTGGAAAGCCTGGCGTTCGAGGACCATCCGTTCGAAGTGCAGCGCTGGGATTCGGTCTGCGCACTGTGCGGATCGAACGCCAGCTTTCTCGACGAAGTGATTACCGATGACATGGGCGGCCGCATGCATGTCTGTTCGGATACCGATTTTTGCCGCGAGCGGAGGGAAACGCATGAGTGACGAATTGCCGGTCCTGCGCGTTCGCGGGGTGGTCCGGCGCTTTGCATCCCGCACGGCAGTGGACGACATCTCATTCGACCTCTATGCCGGGGAAGTGCTCGCAGTGGTCGGCGAGTCGGGTTCGGGCAAGACCACGCTGCTCGATTGCCTGTCGGCGCGGCAGAAGCCGGATGCAGGCAGCGTCGAATTCCACACCCGGCACGAGGGCATGGCGGACATCTTCGCGTTGTCCGAGGCGGCGCGCAGGCTGCTCGCGCGCACTGACTGGGGATTCGTCCACCAGCACGCGGCGGAGGGCTTGCGCATGAACGTTTCTGCGGGCGCCAATGTCGGCGAGCGCCTGATGGCGCTCGGCGAGCGCCACTATGGGCGCATCCGCGAGGAGGCATCGACGTGGCTGGCGCGCGTCGAGATGGATGCCGCGCGGATGGACGAATCGCCGAAGACCTTCTCCGGCGGCATGCGCCAGCGCCTGCAGATCGCACGCAACCTGGTTACCCGTCCCCGCCTGGTATTCATGGACGAGCCGACCTCGGGGCTCGACGTGTCGGTGCAGGCAAAGCTGCTGGACCTGCTGCGCACGCTGACCCGTCAGCTGTCGCTTGCCGCGATTGTCGTGACCCATGACCTGGCAGTCGCCCGGCTGCTCGCCCACCGGATGATCGTGATGAAGTCGGGACGGGTCGTTGAAACCGGGCTGACCGACCAGGTGCTCGACGACCCCCAGCACCCCTATACGCAGTTGCTGGTCGCCTCGGTGCTGCAGTCATGAGCTTTTCCGATCGTCCTGCCGCGCTGACTGTCGCCGGGCTGGCGAAAACCTTTGTCCTGCACAACCAGGGCGGGGCCGAACTTCCGGTGCTCAGCCTGGTGGATTTCGACGTAAAGCCGGGCGAATGCGTCGCACTCGACGGGCCCTCGGGCGCGGGAAAGAGCACCCTGCTGAAGCTGATCTATGCCAACTATCGCGCGAGCGCCGGGTCGATCCGGGTGCGGCATGCGGGACGCAACGTGGACCTCACAACCGCCTCGCCGCGGGAATTGCTCGAACTGAGGCGCGACACGATCGGCTATGTCAGCCAGTTCCTTCGCGTCATTCCCCGGGTGCCGACCATCGACATCGTGGCGGAGTCCCTGCTGGACGGGGCCGGCGCTGACAAGGAGCGGGTCCGCGAAGCCAGGCGGGAAGCGCAGAACCTGCTGTTGCGCCTGCGTATTCCGCAGCGCCTGTGGTACGTCCCGCCGGCGACGTTTTCGGGCGGAGAGCAGCAGCGCGTGAACATCGCGCGCAGCCTTATCAGGCCCTGGCCGCTCCTGCTGCTCGACGAGCCGACCGCGTCACTCGATGCAGGCAATCGCGTCACGGTAGTCAGCATCATCAACGAGGCGCGCACGCGCGGAGCCGCGATCGTCGGGATCTTCCACGATGCCAAGGTGCGCGACGCGGTTGCGACGCGCGTGCTCGACATGGCGCAATTCCAATGAACGGCGAACTCGTATTCAAGAGCGCGCGGCTGGTGCTGGATGGCGAGGTCGTGCAAGGCACGCTCGCCGTGGCTGGCGGCACCATCGTCGCCGTCGATTCGGGTGGCACATCGGTGCCGGAGGCTGCCGACCTCGAGGGGGACTATCTGCTGCCGGGCCTGGTGGAACTCCACACCGACAACTTCGAGCGCCACCTGATGCCGAGGCCCAAGGTACATTGGCCGGCGCTGCCGGCGCTGCTTGCGCACGACGCCGAGATCGTCGCAGCAGGGATTACCACGGTATTCGATGCGCTGGGTGTCGGCGACGCGGATGAGGACGCTGTCCGCGGCCGGGGATGGGGCGAGGTGATCGACTGCATCGATCGGACCGCCGATGCCGGCCTGCTGCGCGCGGATCATCTGCTGCACGTGCGCTGCGAATTGCCGGCGCCGAACACCGTAGAGCTGTTTGCACCGTTCATCGGCGATCCGCGCGTCGGCCTGATCTCGCTCATGGACCACACGCCGGGCCAGCGGCAGTGGGAGAACCTGCAGCAGGCGCATACCTACTACACGGGCAGGAAGGGCTGGTCGGACGAAAAATTCCACCGCCAGGTGGCCAACTCGAAAACACTGCAGGAGCGCTACGCGGCCCCGCATCGGCGCTACTTCGTCGATTACGCGAGAAAGCACCGGATCGCGCTTGCCAGTCACGACGACACCCG
>JBBQVP010000255.1:0-5388 GCA_038211455.1 Burkholderiales bacterium | reverse complement strand
TCCTCGGCGCGGGCAACCTGCGCACGACATTCTCGATCACGCTGCCGCTCGCGCTGCCGGCGATCCTCGGCGCGTTCATCCTCGTGTTCCTCGAGGCGATCGCGTTGTTCGGCTCGCCGGCCCTGCTTGCGCTTCCCGGGCGGTTCCACGTGGTCACCACGCAGCTCTGGCAGTTCTTCGAGTACCCGCCCAAGGTTGGCGTCGCGGCGGCCTACGCGATGCCGCTGCTGTGCATCACGGTGTTCATGTTCTGGGTGCAGCGCCGGATAACGCACCGCAAGGGCTATGTCTCGCTCACCGGCAAGGGTGGTGAGCGCCGCCCGATCCCGCTCGGGCGCTGGAAGTGGCCGATGCTCGGTTACTGCCTTGCGGTGTGCACGATGTCGTTCTTCATGCCGATGGTGGTGATCTGCCAGGCGGCGCTCGCCAAGGCCTGGGGGCGCGGATTTTCACTCGACAACCTGACGTTCAAGAACCTGTACTTCACGATGTTCGAGAACACCCTGACGCGCAACGCAACGATCAATACCTTCACCTACGCAGGCACCGCGTCGATCATCGCCGTGCTGCTGGCGCTGTGCATTGCCTACGTGGTCAACCGCGAGCTGGTCGGCAAGAAGGTGGCAGCGGTGCTGTCCTTCCTGACGATGGCGCCATTCGTCATTCCCGGCATCGTGCTGGCGATCGGCTTCTACGCGGCCTATACGAACCCGCCGCTCACGCTCTACGGCACCGCGTGGATCCTGATCCTCGCCTACGCCACGCGCTTCCTGCCGATCGCGTATTCCAACAGCAACGCGGCGATCCGCAGCATCAATCCCGAGCTTGAAGATGCGGTGCGCATCCTCGGCGGCACCCGCTTCACCGCGATCCGCCGGGTGGTGGCGCCGCTGCTGAAGCGCAGCCTGGCCGGGGCGTTCATCCTTGTGTTCATTCCCGGCACGCGCGAGCTCAGCGCGGCGATCTTCCTGTATTCGATCAATACCCAGGTCCTCTCGGTGCTCCTGTTCGACAAGAGCGACGAGGGCAATTTCGAGATGCTGGCCGCGATCGGGCTGGTACTCGTGTTTATCACTGTCGTGCTGATCCTGATCGGCTTTCGCCTGATGGGCCGCGACTTCATGCTCCGGAGGACCGCTGCGTGAGCAAGCTGGTGCTGCGTAATGTAGGGCGCACGTTCGGCAGTTTCACGGCCGTTGAGAACTTCAACCTGACTCTCGGCGAGGGCGAGCTCGTCTCGCTGCTCGGCCCCTCGGGCTGCGGCAAGACGACCACGCTGCGCATGATCGCCGGGTTCATGGCGCCCAGCTCGGGCACGATCGAGGTCGACGGCGAGGTCGTGTCCTCGCCCGGGTCGACCCTTCCTCCCGAGAAGCGCCACATGTCGATGATCTTCCAGAGTTATGCGATCTGGCCGAACATGACCGTGGCGGAGAACGTCGGCTTCGGCCTCAAGATTCGCAAGCTGAAGGACGACGAGATCCGCAAACGCGTCGACGAAATCCTCGGTGTGGTGCAGCTCGGCGCGCTGCGCGACCGCTATCCGGCGGAACTGAGCGGCGGGCAGCAGCAGCGCGTGGCGCTCGCGCGTTCGATCGTGGTCAAGCCGGCCGTGCTGTTGCTCGATGAGCCGTTGTCCAACCTGGACGCGAACCTGCGCGAGGAGATGCGCTTCGAGATCCGCCGCCTGCACGACGAGTTCAAGATTGCGATGGTGTACGTCACGCACGACCAGGCCGAGGCCATGGTGACCTCCGACCGGATCGCAGTGATGAACAAGGGCCGCGTCGAGCAGATCGATGCCCCCTACGCGCTCTACGGGCGGCCGCAGACGCGGTTCGTCGCCGGTTTCATCGGACGGACGAATTTCCTCGAAGGGCGGCTGGAAGGCGTGACGGTGCAGTTCGGCGGGTTCTCCGTGCCGAAGGGCGCGCTGCAGTCGGACGAGCCCCTTCCCGCGGAAGTGCTTGTTTCGCTGCGCCCGCAGAGCGTGCACCTGCACAGGCAGGATCCTGGTGCGCTGGCCGGCAGCCTCTGCGTACAGGGCAAGGTGCAGCGCCGCGCCTACCTGGGTGAATACTGGGATTACCACGTGCGCCTGCCCGGAATCGCCGAGCCGCTGCGTGTGACGGCACGTGCCCAGGACGTGTTCGAGATCGATGCGCCCGTCTGGGCAGCGATCGATACCAGCCAGCTGACCGTGATCCGGAAGGGGTAGGGGCATGTCGCTGCCACTCGAAGGCGTGAACGTGCTCGACCTCACCAACGTGATGGCCGGGCCCTACTGCAGCATGGTGCTGGGCGACATGGGCGCCGAGGTCGTCAAGGTGGAGAACTTCCCGGGCGGCGATACCTCGCGCAATTTCGAGCCAAAGGTCAACGACGAGTCGTACTGCTTCGCGGTGCTCAACCGCAACAAAAAGAGCATCGCGCTCAACATGAAGGATGCGCGCGGCAAGGAGATCTTCAACCGCCTCGCGGCGAAGGCGGAGATCATCACGGAGAACTTCCGTCCCGGCGTCGTGAAGAAGCTCGGCATCGACTACGCGTCAGTGACGCAGTTCAATCCCGGCGTGATCTATGCCTCGATGTCGGGTTTCGGCCAGACCGGGCCATACGGGAAAAAGGGCGGGTTCGACATCATCGCCCAAGGCATGTCCGGGATCATGATGATGACCGGCGCGCCCGGTGGCCGGCCGGCCAAGGTCGGCATCGCGATGAACGATATCGCCAGCGGCGTGACGGCCCTGTACGGCATCCTCGGCGCGTATATCGGCAAGCTGAGGACGGGCAAGGGGCAGTACCTGGAGACATCGCTGCTCGAGGCAGGGCTCGCGTGGACGCAGTGGGAGTTCGGCGCCTATTTCGGTTCCGGAGAAGTGCCCACGGCCATCGGGACCCGCCACCGACGTTCTTCCCCGTACCAGGCCTACCGTACGCAGGATGGCTATGTGACGCTGGGCGCGAGCAACGACAAGCTGTGGCGCAATTTCTGCAACATGGTCTGCGGCAGGCCCGAATGGCTTACCGACCCGCGGTTCGAAACACTGCCCCTGCGGATGAAGAACATCGATGTTCTGGAAGCCGAGATCGAGGCGATCCTGACTACGCAGCCGACCGCGCACTGGGTGGAACTGCTCGATGCGGCCGAGGTTCCAGCGGGGCCGGTGTATCGCTACGAGCAGGCCCTTAACGACCCCCATGTCCGGGCGCGCAACATGGTGGTCGATATCGACCACCCGATCATCGGCCCGATGAAGACCCTGGGTCTGCCAATCAAGTCGACGGGCGATCTTACGGCGATCCGCAAGCCGGCGCCGTGGCTGGGCCAGCATTCGGAGGACGTGCTGCGCGGCATCGGCTATACCGACGCGGAGGTCGCTGACCTGTTTGCTGCCAAGGTGGTCTTCGACCGGCAGCGCGCCGGGGCAGGCAAGAAAGGCTAGGGACGGCAGGCCACGGGCAGCCATTGCTGCGGGATGTCGGTGGCGTCGCTCCCCGCGATCGTCAGCCTGGCCGGCATCTTGCCGGGCCCGCAGACCCAGGAGATCGGCACCTGTGGCGCGTCCGCCACGTAGCCCGGGCGCAGCGTGAGTTTCCTGCCCCGGATGTTCTTGACTGCGAGATTGCCGAATACGAGGGTGATCACGCCATCGGACACCGTCCCCGAGACGACGTAGTTGCCGATGACTTTTTCCGGCGCCGGCAGTCCCGCACCGGCATTGTCCTTGGGCAGCGCGCCGGAAAGGGCATATGCGGCCGACACATTGCGCTGCATGAACGCCGCGAACTCCACGCCCTCCTTTACCTGCAGCTGGATGTTGCGCTCCATGTACAGCGGGATTGTCATCAGCGCGAGCAGCGCGATGATGCCGAGCACGAACACCATCTCGATCAGCGTGAAGGCCCGGCTGGACCGGCCCGAGATGACTGCCACCTTGACTTCGGGATCCTTCATTTCTGCTCCGCCAGCCAGTCCGCAGCATCCTTCCAGAGCGTAGCGCGAAAGCGTTCACGGAAGAAGCCGAAGTGCCCGATGCGCTGCCCGCCGTGCGAGCCGGGATGGATCTCGTGAAGCTCGCTTCGTGCCGACGGATAGAACGCGCGCAGCGCCTCGGCGGCCGCGCGCGGCGCATAGCCGTCATCGGCCACCCACGCCACGCGCAGCGGCGCGCGAAAACCGGCATAGCGTTGCTCTTCGCCCAGCGCGCCGACGAGGTAGCCCGGGTGGCGGCACCAGCGCGCCCATTCGGTGGCCACGCCCGCTGGAAGGTCCTCGCCCTGTCCGAGCCTGCGCGCGGGGAAGTATCCGAGCAGTCCGGATGCGCCGGGCAGCACCACGTGGGTCAGGAGCCACATGCCCGCGCGTCCCGCGCCGGACCAGTGGCCCCAGTAGCCGCTTTGCGAGGCAACCGCGAGCGCCGAGGCGTAACGCTCGCTGCCCGGCACGATCGCCAGGCACTGCCCCCCGAAGCTGTGGCCTACCACGGAGATGCGCGCACCCGGTGCTTCGCGCTCCAGATAGTCAAGCGCGCCTCCGGCATCCAGCGCGGCCCAATCGCGCATGCGCGCTGCGAACCCGCGCAGCTTCGGTGGCCGCGACGCGCCGATGCCACGGTAGTCGAAGGTCAGGACAATGAAGCCTCGCCCGGCGAGATAGCCCGCGAATTTCGCGTAGTACTCCTGGCGCACGCCCGCCGCAGCGTGGATCACGACGGCCGCGCCGTTAGGCGCGACGGCGTCGTCGTAGGGCGCGACGGCACCATCGCCGGACGTGGCTGCATCTTCACCGCAAGGCCGCGGACGATACAGGGTTGCGCCGAGCGAATAGCCGTCCAGCGCGGGAAAGCGGACCGGCTGCATCACGTGGGTCGGATCGCTGCGCGCTGCTATTTCGGGATCGCGCGCGGCTTTCCGCCAGGATCGATCGCCACATACGTGAGCGTGGCTTCGGTCACCTTGACGACCTTCGGGTCGGACGGCCGACGCTCAGCGTAGACCTCGACGTTGACTGTCACCGAGGTATTGCCCACGCGCACCAGGTCCGCGTAGAAGGAGACCAGGTCGCCGATCTGCACGGGTTGCTTGAAGACGAACGAATTCACCGCCACCGTTGCGACTCGGCCGCGTGCGACACGCCCGGCGACGGTGCCCCCGGCGATGTCGACCTGCGACATGATCCAGCCGCCGAAGATGTCGCCGTTGTGGTTGGCGTCCGCCGGCATCGGCACCACGCGCAGCGTGGCGTGCTTGCCTTCGGGTAGCGCCAGGTTTTCCGGCTGGTGCGAGGCCTTGCCCATCTCAGTGTCCCGCGTAGATGCGCCCGAGGGCGTCGGCGCTGTTTGCGAGGACCTGCACGCGCTTGACCTTCAGCGTTGGAGTGAGCAG
>JBBQVP010000254.1:0-5420 GCA_038211455.1 Burkholderiales bacterium | reverse complement strand
CCGATGATGTGCGCCAAGCTGCTGCGCCACCGGCCCGAGTCCGAGCGCGGCGCGTTCTACCG
This sequence comes from Burkholderiales bacterium, assembly GCA_038211455.1. GTDB lineage: Bacteria > Pseudomonadota > Gammaproteobacteria > Burkholderiales > SG8-39 > SZAS-79. The sequence continues at coordinate 5,358 of JBBQVP010000254.1, read as the reverse complement.
CTCGAGCGGGCGGTTTTTCGATGCCGTGATCGCGCGCTACGCGCGGATGCTCGACTGGGTGCTCGAGCGCCAGGGGGCGACGCTGCTGGTCGCGGCCGGCACGCTGGCGCTGACGGTGGTGCTCTACATCTTCGTGCCCAAGGGGTTCTTCCCTTCCCAGGACACCGGCCTGATCCAGGGCGTGACGGAGGCGCCCCAGTCGATTTCCTTTGCCGCGATGTCCGAGCGCCAGCAGGCGCTGGCGCGCGTGGTGCTCGAGGATCCCGCCGTCGCGAGCCTGTCCTCGTTCATCGGCGTGGATGGCATCAACACAACCCTCAACAGCGGCCGGATGCTGATCAACCTGAAGCCGCACGCCGAGCGCAGCGAGCGGGCGACCGAGGTGATCCGGCGGCTGCAGGCGCGGGTGGCAAAAGTCGAGGGAATCGGCCTCTACATGCAGCCGGTGCAAGATCTGACCATCGAGGACCGCGTCAGCCGCACCCAGTACCAGATGAGTGTCGAGGACGCGGACCCGGCCGAGCTGAGCCTGTGGGTTCCCCGGCTGGTCGAGCGCCTGCGCGGCCTGCCGCAACTGGCCGACGTGACGAGTGACTTGCAGGACCAGGGGCTGCAGGCGTACGTGGAGATCGACCGCGCGACCGCGGGGCGGCTGGGCGTCACGACCGCCGCGATCGACAACGCGCTCTACAACGCCTTCGGCCAGCGCCTGATCTCGACGATCTTCACCCAGACGAGCCAGTACCGCGTGGTGCTGGAGGTGAAGCCTGAATTCAGGACCGGCCCTGCTGCGCTCGAGGACATCCACGTGGGCTCCTCGAACGGCGAGCAGGTGCGCCTGTCGGCGGTGGCGCGCGTGATCGAGAAGCCCACCCCGCTGGTGATCAACCACCTCGGGCAGTTTCCTTCCGCCACCATTTCGTTCAACCTCGCCCCCGGCGCATCGCTGGGCGAGGCGGTCGACGCGATCCATGCCGCGCAGAAGGGCATCGCGATGCCGCTCTCGGTGCAGACGCGGTTCCAGGGGGCGGCGCTCGCGTTCCAGGCATCGCTTGACAACACGCTGCTGCTGATCCTCGCAGCGATCGTCACCATGTATATCGTGCTCGGCGTGCTGTACGAGAGCTACATCCACCCGGTGACGATCCTGTCCACGCTGCCCTCGGCCGGGGTCGGCGCGCTGCTCGCGCTGATCGTGTCGAATAACGACCTGGGCATCATCGGGGTCATCGGGATCATCCTGCTGATCGGGATCGTGAAGAAGAACGCGATCATGATGATCGACTTCGCGCTGGAGGCCGAGAGGAAGGAGGGCCGCTCGCCGCGCGAGGCGATCCGCCAGGCCTGCCTGCTGCGTTTCCGCCCGATCCTGATGACCACGCTCGCCGCGCTGCTCGCCGCCCTGCCGTTGATGCTCGGCAGTGGCGTGGGATCGGAGCTACGCAACCCGCTGGGAATCACCATGGTCGGCGGGCTGCTGGTGAGCCAGGTGTTGACGCTGTTCACCACGCCGGTCATCTACCTCTGGTTCGACCGGCTCGCCAGACGCGCCAGACGCGCGCGCGGTGCCGCCCAATGAACGCCGGATGAACGCCGCATGAACATCAGCCGCCCGTTCATCGAGCGCCCTGTGGCCACCACGCTGCTGACGCTGGGCATCGCGCTGGCGGGGGCCATCGCGTTCACGCTGCTGCCGGTCGCGCCCCTGCCGCAGGTCGACTACCCGACGATCTCGGTGCGTGCCGCGTTGCCCGGTGCGAGTCCCGAGACCATGGCGGCCACGGTGGCCACGCCGCTTGAACGCGCGCTCGGGCGGATCGCGGGGATCACCGAGATCACCTCCTCGAGTTCCCTCGGCAGCACGCGCATCACGCTGCAGTTCGACCTGAGCCGCAGCATCGACGGCGCGGCGCGCGAAGTTCAGGCCGCGCTGAATGCGGCGCGCCCGATGCTGCCAAGCGGCATGCCGAGCAACCCGACCTATCGCAAGGTCAATCCGGCCGACGCGCCGATCATGATCCTTTCGCTGACTTCCGACACGATGACCCCGGGACAGATCTACGACGCGGCCTCCACTGTGCTCGCGCAGAAACTCTCCCAGGTGCAGGGCATCGGCGAGGTGACCGTCGGTGGCAGCTCGCTGCCCGCGGTGCGCGTCGAACTGAACCCGACGACCCTGAACAAGTACGGGATCGGAATGGAGCAGGTGCGCGCCGCGATCGCGGCAACCAACGTGAACCGGCCCAAGGGCTCGGTGGAGGACGCCACGCGCCACTGGCAGATCCTCGCCAACGACCAGGCGAAGCGGGCGGCCGACTACCTGCCGTTGATCGTCGCCTACCGCAACGGCGCAGCGGTGCGCCTGTCGGATGTGGGGGAGGTGGTGGATTCGGTGCAGGACCTGCGCAACTCGGGCTCCGCCAATGGCAGGCAATCGGTGCTGATCATCCTTTACCGCCAGCCGAACGCGAACATCATCGATACCGTCGACCGGGTGCGCGATCTGCTGCCGGTGCTGCGCGCGTCGATTTCTGGCGCCATCGACGTCGAGGTGGCGCTGGACCGCACCCCGACGATCCGGGCCAGCCTGCGCGACGTCGAGCGCGCGCTGGCGATCTCGATCGCCCTGGTGATCATGGTGGTGTTCATGTTCCTGCGGAGCTGGCGGGCCACGCTGATCCCGAGCGTGGCGGTGCCGGTGTCGCTGGTCGGCACCTTCGGCGTGATGTACCTGTGCGGCTACAGCGTGGACAACCTCTCGCTGATGGCGCTGACGATCTCCACCGGGTTCGTGGTGGATGATGCGATTGTCGTGCTCGAGAATATCTCGCGGCGGATCGAAGGCGGGATGACGCCGATGCAGGCGGCGCTGCAGGGCTCGCGCGAAGTCGGCTTCACGGTGCTCTCGATGAGCCTGTCGCTGATCGCGGTGTTTATCCCCATCCTGCTGATGGGCGGGATCGTGGGGCGCCTGTTCCGCGAGTTCGCGGTGGTGCTCTCGGTGGCGATTTTGATCTCCCTCCTGGTCTCGCTCACCACGACGCCGATGATGTGCGCGCGGCTGCTGCGCGCGGAGAACAAGGACGACGCGCACGGCAGGCTGTACCGCGCCAGCGAGCGGTCCTTTGCGGCGATGCTGCGCGCCTACGAGGTGACGCTCGGCTGGGCGCTGCGCCACGGACGCTTGATGATGGTGCTGCTCGCCGCGACCATCGGTCTGAACGTCTACCTGTACACGATCGTGCCCAAGGGCTTCTTCCCACAGCAGGACACGGGCCGGATCGTGGGGCGCGTGCAGGCCGACCAGAGCATCTCGTTCCAGGCCATGCGCGACAAGGTCGCCGCGTTCGTCGATATCGTGCGCAACGACCCGGCCGTGGAAACCGTGGTCGCATTCACCGGCGGCGCGCAGCGCAACAGCGCGTTCATGTTCGTCACGCTGAAGCCGCTCGCGGTGCGCAAGCTCTCTGCGGACCGGGTGGTCGGGCGGCTGCGCGGCAAGCTGGCGAAGGAGCCCGGCGCGAGCCTGTTCCTGATCCCGGTGCAGGACATCCGCATCGGCGGCCGGCAGTCCAGCGCGCAGTACCAGTTCACGCTGCAGGCCGACGAGCTCGACGCGCTGCGTGACTGGGAGCCGAAGGTGCGCCGCGCGATGAGCGATGTGCCGGAGATCGTGGATGTGAACAGCGACCGGGAGGACAAGGGACTGCAAACCACGATCACGATCGACCACGACCGGGCGGCGCAGCTGGGGATCACGACGCGCATGATCGACGCGACGCTGAACGATGCGTTCGGCCAGCGCATCGTCTCCACCATCTACAACCCGCTCAACCAGTACCGCGTGGTGATGGAGGCGGCGCCCGAGTTCTGGCAGAGCCCCGAGACGCTGCGGAACCTCTACGTGTCGGGACCCGGCGGCGCGCAGGTGCCACTCTCGGCGTTCGCGACCTACGGACCGGGCAGTGCCCCGCTAGGGGTGAACCACCAGGGACAGTTCGCGGCCTCGACCATTTCGTTCAACCTGCCTGAGGGCGTGTCGCTTTCGCAGGCGACGGCGGCAATCCGGGTCGCGCTCGATCGGATCGGGTTGCCGAGCAGCGTGCACGGGACGTACCAGGGGACGGCGCGCGCCTTCCAGGCCTCGCTCGATAGCCAGCCCTGGCTGATCCTCGCGGCGCTGGTCACCGTGTACATCGTGCTCGGCATCCTCTACGAAAGCCTGGTGCACCCGATCACGATCCTGTCCACGCTCCCCTCCGCAGGCGTGGGCGCGCTGCTGGCGCTGCTCGCCTTCAATACCGAGTTCAGCATCATTGCGCTGATCGGCGTGATCCTGCTGATCGGCATCGTGAAGAAAAACGCGATCATGATGGTGGACTTCGCGCTCGACGCCGAGCGCACGCGGGGGCTTGCACCCGAGAAGGCGATCCACGAGGCATGCCTGCTGCGGTTCCGGCCGATCATGATGACGACGATGGCGGCGCTGCTGGGCGCGGTGCCGCTGGCCATCGGTTTCGGTGACGGCGCAGAGCTGCGTCGCCCGCTTGGCATCGCGATCGTCGGCGGCCTGGTGTTCAGCCAGATCCTGACGCTGTATACGACGCCGGTGGTGTACCTGTACCTCGACCGGTTCAGGCTGTGGGCCGCGCGACGCTGGCCGTGGTCGGCGTATCGCACGGCGCTGGGAGGTCAGGGATGAGGAAGTTCGACAAGTGGCTCATGCGGGCGGCCGCGGTTCTCGCAGGACTGGGCGCGGGCTGCACGGCCGGCCCGGATTACGTGCGGCCCGGCGTGGAGGCGCCTGCGGCATACAAGGAGGCGGCGGTTTGGCAGACCGCGCAACCCAGGGACGATGCGCGCCGCGGACACTGGTGGGCGACCTATGCTGACGCGAAACTGGATGCGCTGATGGCGCAGGTAAGCGTGTCGAACCAGACCCTGATCGCATCGGAAGCCCAGTTCCGCCAGGCCACCGCGCTGATGCAGTCGGCTCGCGCCGCGTGGTTCCCCAGCGTGACCGGGGGCGTGTCGGAGACGCGCTCGCGGCCCTCTGCGACGACCGGGCCGGTGGTCGGCGTCTCGACCAGCAAGCGAACGATCTATTCGGCGCCGCTGAACCTCTCATGGGAGGCCGACCTGTGGGGCCGGATCGGGCGCAATGTCGAAGCGGGAGAGGCGGGCGCGCAGGCCAGCGCGGCCGATGTCGAGAACGTGCGCCTGAGCGTGCAGGCCACGCTGGCGCAGAATTACTTCCAGCTGCGCGCGCTGGATGCGCAGCGCCAGTTGCTGGAAGGAACGATCGCCGCGTATGCGAAGTCGCTGGAACTCACGACCAACCGCTACCGGGTCGGGGTG
>JBBQVP010000253.1:0-5524 GCA_038211455.1 Burkholderiales bacterium | reverse complement strand
AGGCGCGCTCCTCGGGCAGGAAGCCCGAGTTCTTCTGGTTTGATTTCCAGTTGCGAAGATCAATCTCCTTGTGCGCGATGTTCACGTCGCCGCACAGAATGACTTCGCGCCCGGACCTGATCAGCTTTTTCAAGTGCGGGCGGAATTCCCCGAGGAAGCGGAACTTGGCCTCCTGACGCTCGGGCGAACTCGAACCGGAAGGAAAGTACACCGACACCACGGAGAGCTTCCCGAACCGCATTTCGACATAGCGGCCTTCGGCATCGAACTCCCGGCTGCCGAAGCCGCGCTGCACGCTGTCGGGCTTCGCACGGCTGTACAGGCCCACGCCGCTGTAGCCTTTCTTCTCGGCGAGGGAGAACGCCGCGGTGAATTTCGCAGGGCGCACGATTGACTCGTCGAGGTCCGCCTCGTGCGCCTTGATCTCCTGCAGGCAGACGAAGTCGGCGCGCTGCGCAGCAAGCCACGCGTAGAACCCCTTGCGCGCAGCCGATCGGATCCCGTTGACGTTGACGCTGATGACCTTCATGTCGTGTAACGCAGGGGCTCCGCCCCCGCACCCCCGTTTGATCAGATAGCGGAAAAACCTAGCTTGACGGGAAGCTCGCCACACCACCATGCGCGGCCGACCACTTGGCCGGCTCGTGCAGGAACTTTTCCACTTCGTCGATCTGCGCTGTCGCCAGGTAGCCGCCCTTCTTCACGACGGCGAGCACGTCCCACCACGTCGACAGGTAGTGCAGTTGCACGTTGAGGTCGGCAAGGATCTTCTTCGACTCCGGGAAAATGTCGTAGTAGAAATTGACGTACACATGATCGACCAGCGCGCCCGCATCGCGCAGCGCCTTGCAGAAGATCACTTTCGAGCGCCCGTCAGTGGTCAGGTCCTCGACCAGCAGCGTGCGCGCGCCCTCCTCCACATGGCCCTCGATCTGGGCATTGCGGCCGAACCCCTTGGGCTTCTTGCGCACATACTGCATCGGCAGCGCGAGGCGATCGGCGATCCAGGCGGCGTAGGGGATGCCCGCCGTCTCGCCGCCCGCGACTGTGTCGAACTGCTCGAAACCGACCTCGCGCACGACGGTGGCGGCGGCAAAGTCGATCAGCTGGCTGCGGATGCGCGGATACGAAATCAGCTTGCGGCCGTCGATATAGACCGGGCTCGCCCACCCTGAGGTGAAGATGAACGGCTTGGCGTCGGAAAACAGAACCGCCTTCACTTCGAGCAGCATTTTGGCGGTGATCTCGGCGATCAGTGCCTTGTCGGTAAAGACCATGGTCGGATTGGCTGGGCCTGAGCGGGAAAAGGTAGCAGAATTCTAACGCATCCGGGCGCGCGCCCGAGTCAACAAAAGAGCTTCGAGCGCGTTGATGAAAGGCTGCATTCGGCGGTTGCACAGGTTGAGTGCCGCGCGCGAAAAGCGCAGAATGTGCGGGTGCGCAGAATGCGGCGCGGGGCATTGCCGCATTGCCATTGGTAAATCGGGGGAAGTGATGTTCAAACAGGATCTGGTCAAAGCATTACTCGTGTCCGCGGCCGCATTCGCGCCGTTTGCCGCGCAGGCGCAGATCGTCAAGTGCGTGGGCAAGGACGGCAAGACCTACGTAGGCTCGACCCTGCCGCCGCAATGCGCAGGTCAATCGACCGAGCAGATGAACAAGCAGGGCATGGTGGTGAAGCGCACCGATGCCATGCTCACGCCCCAGCAGCGCGCAGCCAAGGAGGCCGAGGAACGCGCCACGAAGGAAAAGGAGGCCGAGGCCGCCCGCACGGAAAAAGAGGAGGCGCGCAAGAACAAGGCGCTGCTCGCCACCTACGGGAGTGAGAAGGATATCGAGATCGCGCGCAGTTCAGCACTCAAGGACAACGAGGCGGCGGTCAAGCAGACGCAGGACAAGATCGCCCAGATCGACAAGAACGGTGCCAAACTCAAGAAGGAAATGGAGTTCTACCAGGGCAAGAACCAGCCGCCCGCGAAGCTGCTGCAGGACATCCGCAACATCGAGATCGATCGGAAGGCGCAGCAGGAGCTGCTGACGGCCAAAAAGAAGGACGTCGAGATCATCAACGCCCGCTACGACGAATACAAGCGCCGCTACGTCGAGTTGGTCAGTGGCCCGGGCGCCCCGCGCAACAAGCAGTAACGCTCAGCCGGCGAGTTTCTTCTTCAGCATCTCGTTCACTTGCCCGGGGTTGGCCTTGCCACGGGTGGCTTTCATGACCTGCCCGACGAGCGAGTTGAACGCCTTTTCCTTGCCCGCGCGGTAATCCTCGACCTGCTTCGGGTTTGCGGCGAGGACTTCGTCCACGAGCCTGCCGATTTCGCCGGCATCGGAAATCTGCTTCAGGCCCTTCGCCGCGATGACGGCATCCGCAGCGTCCGCGCCCGCCGCTTCGCCGGCCCACATTGCCTCGAAGACATCCTTGGCGATCTTGCCGGAGATCGTGCCGTCTGCGATGCGCAGGAGCAGGCCACCGAGCGCTGTGGCGGATACCGGACTCGCGGAGACATCGCGCCCCGCGCGGTTGAGCGCGGCGGCAAGTTCCCCGTTCTGCCAGTTCGCGCAGATCTTCGGCTCGGCACGCGATTCGCGCACCAGCGTCTCGAAATAGTCCGCCGCCTCGCGCGACGAGGTGAGCAGTCCGGCATCGTATTCGGTCAGCCCGAACTCGCGCACGAAGCGCTCGCGCTTGGCATGCGGCAGTTCGGGCAGCGCAGCGCGCACGCGCGCGATGTCGGCCTCGGCGATCACGAGGGGAAGCAGGTCGGGGTCGGGGAAATAGCGATAGTCCTGCGCGTCCTCCTTGGAGCGCATCGAGCGCGTCTCGTCGCGATCCGGGTCGTACAGGCGCGTCTCCTGCACCACTTTCCCGCCATCTTCGATCAGTTCGATCTGGCGCCGCACCTCGTACTCGATCGCCTGCTCCATGAAGCGAAACGAGTTGAGGTTCTTGATCTCGCAGCGCGTGCCCAGCGGCTCGCCGGGACGCCGCACAGAAACGTTGGCATCGCAGCGAAACGAGCCTTCCTGCATGTTGCCATCGCAGATTCCAATCCAGCGCACCAGCGCATGCAACGCCTTCGCATAGGTCACCGCCTCGGCTGCGCCGCGCATGTCGGGCTCGGTGACGATTTCGAGCAGCGGGGTGCCGGCCCGGTTCAGGTCGATGCCGGACATGCCCTTAAAATCTTCATGCAGGGATTTGCCTGCATCCTCCTCGAGGTGGGCGCGCAAAATGCGCACCGTCTTCTCACCCTCCGGCGTGACGATTTTCAGCGTGCCGTTCTGCACCACCGGCAGCTCGTATTGGCTGATCTGGTAGCCCTTGGGCAGGTCCGGGTAGAAATAATTCTTGCGCGCGAACACCGAACGAGGGCTGATCGTTGCGCCGATCGCCAGGCCCAGGCGCATCGCAAACTCCACTGCAGTGGCATTTAGCACCGGCAATACACCGGGCAGCGCGATGTCGACGGCGGATGCCTGGGTATTCGGCGCGGCGCCGAACGCAGTCGAGGCGCCGGAAAAGATCTTGCTTCGTGTCGCGAGCTGCGCGTGGGTTTCCAGGCCGATGACGATTTCCCAGGTCATTCGGGAGCCTCGCCGGGTTGCGTCACGGAGTTCATCACGGCGCGCATCACAGCGGCGTGCCCGCCGGCACGCGCCGGTGCCAGTCAGTGGCCTGCTGGTACTGGTGTGCCGCATTCAGCATGCGCGCCTCGGAAAAATAGTTGCCCATGATCTGCAGGCCGACCGGCAACCCGCCCGTGTCGAAACCGGCCGGAATGGACATGCCGGGCAGGCCCGCGAGATTGAGGGAGATCGTAAATATGTCGGTCAGGTACATCTGCACCGGGTCGCCGCTTTTCGCGCCTATGTCGAACGCGGTAGTCGGCGTGGCGGGTCCCATGATCAGGTCGCATTGCGTGAAGGCCTCGGAGAAATCCCGGGCGATCAGGCGGCGGATCTTCTGCGCCTTGAGGTAGTAGGCGTCGTAATAGCCGTGCGAGAGCACATAGGTGCCGATCAGGATGCGCCGCTTCACCTCCGCACCAAAACCCTCGGCGCGGGACTTGCAGTACATCTCGTACAGGTCGGCGTACTCCGCGGCGCGGTGGCCATAGCGCACCCCGTCGAAGCGCGCGAGGTTCGAGGACGCCTCCGCCGGCGCGAGCACATAGTAGGCCGGGATCGCCAGGTGCGTATTCGGCAGGGTGATATCGACCATTTTCGCGCCCTGGCCCTCGAACCAGCGGATTGCGTCGCGCACGCGCCCGGCGACGTCCGCGTCCACGCCTTCGCCGAAATACTCCTTCGGCAAGCCGATCCGCAGTCCCGCCACGGATCGGCCGAGGTCCCTCGCATAGTCTTCCTTCGGGCGATCCAGGCTGGTGGAGTCGCGCACATCGAACCCGGCCATGACGTTCAGCAAGACGGAGAGGTCGGCCGCGCTGCGGCCCATCGGCCCGGCCTGGTCGAGCGACGAGGCAAACGCGACCATCCCGTAGCGCGACACCGCGCCATAGGTCGGCTTGAGCCCGCAGATCCCCGTCAGCGCGGCCGGCTGCCGGATCGACCCCCCGGTATCGGTCCCTGTCGCAGCGGGCGCCAGGCGGGCCGCCACTGCAACCGCCGAGCCGCCTGACGAACCGCCGGGCACCGCGCTTGTCTTCCAGGGGTTGCACACCGGGCCGAAGAACGAATTTTCGTTGGACGAGCCCATCGCGAACTCGTCCATATTGGTCTTGCCAAGGAGCACCGCTCCAGCGCGGCCGAACTGCTCGATCACGTGGGCGTCATAGGGCGAAATGAAGTCCGCGAGCATTTTCGAGCCGCAGGTCGTACGCAGGCCCTGCGTGCAGAAGATGTCCTTGTGCGCGACGGGGATGCCGAGCAAGGGGCCGTCTGCGCCGTTCGCGCGACGCTCATCCGCCGCACGGGCCCCGGCAAGCGCCTGCGCCTCGTCCACGGTAATGAAGGCATTCAACTCGCCATTGAGGCGGGCGATGCGCGCGAGGAACAGGCGCGTAAGTTCCACGCTCGACACTTTCCTGGCCGCCAGCGCGGCGGCCAACTCTGACAGGGAGGCGTCGAGCACGGCCTACTCGATCACTTTCGGCACAAGGTAGAGGCCGTCTTCCACGGCGGGGGCGACAGACTGGAACGCCGTATGCCGGTCGATTTCGGTCACCGTGTCCTCGCGCAGTCGCTGTACGACGTCCAGGGCATGCGCCATGGGTTCGATCCCCTGCGTATCCACTGCCTGCATCTGCTCGACGAGCGCGAGGACGCCGTTCAACTGGGCGGCCGTGGCCGCGGCTTCGACGTCGCTGACGGCGAGGCGCGCGAGCCGGGCAATGCGGCGGATCTGATCAAGGTCCAGGGACATGTCGGGTTGCGGAAGATAGGCCGGAAACCCTGTTTCAAGCCCGGGTTTGCGGCTTTTTTCAGGGTCGCGTTAGGGTATCATATGCAACTGGCACACAGGCGTCGCGGGGACCCGCCCCGAACACCCGAAGCCCAA
>JBBQVP010000252.1:0-5541 GCA_038211455.1 Burkholderiales bacterium | reverse complement strand
ATGGCATACGAAGTGAACGGCAAGGTTCTGGAAGCGACCGAAAACGGCTATCTGGAGTCGCACGACGAATGGGATCGCGAGGTCGGAGAAGCGATCGCCGCAACCGAAGGCCTGAGCCTCACGCAGGAACACTGGGACGTCATCGACTACCTGCGCGACGCCTACCTAAACCACAACGGCGAGCAGCCGAACAACCGCGCCATGCTGAAGGCCATGCAGGAAAAATGGCCTGACCGGAAAGTCGACAACAAGACGCTGTTCGATCTGTTTCCCGGCAACCCCTCCAAGCAGGCGGGAAAGATCGCCGGGCTCCCCGAGAGCATGCGCAAAGGCGGGTATTGACCGGCAGTACCGACCGGTGGGAATGCGCCGCGGCTAGGCGTAGTGCCTGCGCTGCGCGCGCCGCCTGCCTGCCTGCTGCACCACTCCGCCCCGGATCACATAGGGCGGGGTCAGCTCGAAACTTCCGTACTTCGCATTGAGGGGTTTGAGAAACCGGCGCTCGCCGTCAATGACCAGCTGGCGGAAGAAAACATCCCCGGCGAATTCGACGATCACGAACGAGCCATCCCGCGGCGCATAGCCGGGATCGACGATCACGACGCAACCATCGGCGAATTCCGGCTCCATGCTGTCGCCCAGCACGCGCAGGGCGTAGGGTTCAAGCGAACTGCAACTACCCTGGTCCATGGTTCGCCCTCCCCCGTCTAGCCCTGGAGATCATCCGAGGGCTTTTTCTTGTGAAAGTGAATCACCGAGTCACTACGCACCGGCTCGTCGCTGAATCGCGGACGTTCGGTCGCCCCCTGCGCGCCCTGCGCCCCCTGCGCGCCCTGCGCGAGCTCACGCTCGCGTGCGCTGATGAGCGAAAGGCACTGGCGCATGTCTTCGATCGTCGCATCGGACAAGGGGTGGCGCATGCCGTGCGGCGTGGCCGTGTCCTTGATCACGCTGGCCAGCGTCAGTTTGACCGCCTGCAGGATGCGCGCTTCGATGCAGAGCTCGGGTTCAGCCATGGCACACCCTCAGATGTCCGACCACATGCGGATCAGGTTCATGTAGGCCGCGTTGACCTGCACCGTTTCGGGCGCATCCGGCGCGCTTTGCAGCAGCCGCTCACGCGCCGTGTTAAGGCCGAAAAGCAGCTCCCGCTTCGCCGGGTCGCGCACCAGGCTTTGCAACCAGGTGACGGCCACCAGCCGCTCCCCGCGCGTCACCGGGCTGACCTGGTGGATGCTGCTCGCGGGATACAGCACCGCGTCGCCCGCGGCCGACTTGATCGCGGTCTCTCCACTCGCCGTGCGTATGACCAGTTCGCCGCCTTCATATTCCGCGGGCTCGTTCAGGAACACGGTGACGGCGATGTCCGAGCGGTACATGACGCCTTCGGTTCCCATGATCGGGTCGTCGAGGTGGTCTCCGTAGGTCATTCCGGGCCGGTAGCGCGCATAGAACGGGCTGGCCGCGTGCAACGGCAAGGCGCCGGCGCGATACACGGGGTGACGCACGAGGTTGCCCATCACCAGGCGATTCAGCCGCTCCAGGTCGGGTGCGCCCTGCGCGATCTCCTGGTTGCTTTTGACGCGCCGCGCCACGGCCCCCGCCGACAGGCGCCCGTCCACAAAAGGCGCCTCCGCCAGCCACTCACGCACCAGCTGGAGCTCATCGGGTTTCAGGACATTCGGAATGGCAAGAAGCATATGCGCGTCGCCTCAGGCGAAACTGACCCATGTAGTGACAATGTACTTCACGCCTGCCTGCAACGTGACGCCGCGATGGACATGCGTCCAGAAAGGCGGAAACAGGATCAGCTTTCCCTGCGCCGGCTTGATCGCAACTTGCTGCAGCGGGAATTCGGTTTCCCCGCCGGGCCCGGGGACGTCGTTCAGATACCAGATCGCAACCAGCTGGCGCTGGCTGAACTCTCCGGGACCGGCATCCACATGCCAGTGGTAGAACTCGCCCGGCAGCGTGCGCTGCAGGTTGTAGCCGACATCCTTGAAAGAGTTGGCGCCGAAAAACGGGAACTCGCCCGCGAGCGCAGTCACTGAGGCCACCAGGTGCCGCGCCAGTGCCTGGTCGATGTCGCGCCAGTCTTCGCGCCCGCTGATACGCAAGTCCGTGGACCGCTTGATCGCAGGCGCCTCCTCTCTGCCGTCGCCGATGCGCCCTGCATATTGCTGCCCGGCCTGCGACTCGAATCGCCGGATCGCTTCCCTGCACACATCGGCCGGCAACGATTCGGTCGCCTCGTAGATGAATCCGAGGGGTTTGACCTCTCGCAGCCTGCCGCCCGCAAAGCTCACCGTCTGGGAACAGGGGAACCCAGGTTCCCCTGGCCCCCCTCCTCTGGAAAAAGGACTTCGGTGTTCTGCATCTCGCCCGCGTCATCGACATCCACCCCGATGGAACCCGGCATGCGCACGGCAATGTACCCCGCCATCAGCATGGCGCTCGCTTCGTTGCCGTTGTTCAGGCTGGTGAGCAGTTTCTCGGCGACGATCTGGCAGCGTTGCAGCCGGTCTGGTTTGGCGACGAACTCGCGGCTCATCTGCCAGCCCCGGTCCATGTCGCTATCAAGCCTGGCGTGGAACGCGCCGGCCGTCTGCAGCAGATCTTCCGGGACGTCCACCGCATAGACCTGCTCACCGACGATCACCTTGAAGCGCATGCTCAGGCTTGCTTTTCCGCTTGCTCGCGCCACTTTGCAGCTGCAACCGCGTCGCGCTCTACGCCAACGCCTTTCTCGTACATCATCGCCAGGGTGGACTGCGAACCGGCCATCCCCTGCTCGGCCGCGAGCGTGAACCATTTTGCGGCTTCGACCGCGTCGGCCTTGGTGCACTCGCCCTGGAAATACATGAAGCCCAGGCCATGCTGTGCGAGCGCGAAACCCTGCTCGGCGGCAGCGTGCATCCATTTGACCGCATGTGCGCAGTTCTTCACCACGCCCAGGCCGACCTGCGCCATGATCGCAACCCGGTACTGCGCCTGCGGGTTGCCATTCTCGGCAAGCGGCTGCAGCAACTGCATTGCGCGGGCGAACTCCTTGGCCTCGAATGCGGCAATCCCGCTGGCCATTTCCATATCCAATCCAGACATCGTTCGCTCCAGCGAATACCAGGGCATTGAGAAAGGACCTGCCAGCTTAGCCCGCACCGAAAACAGGTCACATATACGTTCCACATTTTAGCCAGTTGGCCGACCATTGGCGCTGCCTGCCGATGTCGTCGCGACTACGAGTATCCTTATCGACCCATCACTGAAATCGAATCATGGCCATTATCAGCACCCACCCCTCGATCGCACTCGTCAAGACGCGCTGGCGAAAAAAGGGCGTGCGCACGCTCGCCGAGGTCGCCGGGATTCTCGGCGCGAACGTCTGGAAGATTTCGCTCGAAATTTTCAAGCATATGGAAAAGGAAGGCTTCCGCTTCGGCTCGGACCGGATGGTGACGAGCATTCTTACCGAGTTCATCGCGTTTCTGGTCCAGCTGATTGACCGGTCGGTGTATGTGCAAACGGGCGGGAAGCTGAGCGACGCCGACCGGGCCACGCTGATCGGCGAGCTGGTCCGCCACCTGGCCGCGACCATGGAGAACAATCAGCTCGACCTGCTCGGGCCGGGAGACTACCGGGGTCCTTTCATCACCCTGCTCAACGCGCGCTTCGGGGACTATGCGGGGTTCGCCTACCTCGGCGCGGATCCGGACTATGCCTGCCTGGGCTATTTCGCCACGAAGGTGTCCGAGGCGATGGTGTCCGACCCGGCGGCGCGCGGCGACAACAAATGGGTGATCGAGCAGATGCTGGATATCGAAGCGCCCGAAATGGTGATCCTGGTCAGGAAGCTGCTCGACAAGGCGATCCCCGAGGTCACCAGAATTCCTTCAGAATCTGAATAATATATTTATGTAACTCTAGTACTGGAGCGGCCTTCAGGCCAACTGGTGTATCGATATCGATACAAAAATACGGCAGAGACCTCAGCACTGCTCCCATGGCAGGCCGTCGTGGCGCCAGCCGGTCGCCGCGCTGCGCTGATGCTTGTCGTTCAGCTCGCCCTCGAAACCATGTGCCACGTTATAGATCCGCTTCAGCCCGTGGCGCTCCAATGTCTCGCCGGCCTCCTGCGAGCGGTTCCCGCTGCGGCAGATCAGCACGATCGGGCGGGTCGCGTGATTGGCGCCCGCGAGTTTCTTCACCTGCCCGACGAAATGCGGGTTGATCTCCCAGTCGGGACCGTCGTTCCACGCAACGTGGAGCGCGCCGACCGGATGGCCGACGAACAGGTACTCCATTTCGCTGCGGCAGTCGATGAACAGCGCATCGGCATGCTCGCGCAGGAATTCGTGGGCCTGGCGTGGGTCGAGATGATCCATGGGGAGCGCATTATCGACCGCCGCGGGCCGCCAGCGCAATCCGCAGGCTAAGTCGCCGGATTGCGCTCTCGCAGGACAAATGGCTCACCCAGCCCGGCTTTTTCGCTGAGAAAGCCGCGCAGCGCGGCGTCCAGGGCGTCACCTTCCAGCCCGATCAGTCTGCGAGCCGCGGCCAGCCATCGTTCCGCGCCTTCCTGCGCGACCCGGGCCAGCCGATCGTTCATCCCCGTGCGGACGAACTCCTCGTAAGCCGCCATGGCCTGGGGAAACAACTGGCGGCGCGGCGCGTCGAAGGTCGCGAAGTAGAAATGCAGCGCAGGCAGGTTGGGCCCGGCCAGCAGCCCGGGCAGCGTGGATAGGCAGTCGGCGAGCAGGTCGCGCAGCGCGCGCACGAACGGCTCGCTGCGTGCGGGCACGCTGGCGGCGAACCAGCCTGACCAGGCTTCACCGAGCAACTCTCCCGCCTTCGCTTCGCCGACCTCGTGCAGGATCATCGTTTCCGCTTCGTTTTCGGCCATCCGTGAGAGCGCGGCGTCGGGGTCAGTGGCGAATCCGTAGTTCGCCAGCGCGCGGCCCATCGGATTGTCGAGCTTGCGCCATTGCCACTCCTCCACCTTCTCCCACAGGTAACGGCGCAGCGACTCCTGGCGCAGGAAAATCGTGCGTCCCTGCAGCATGGCCGGGGGCGCGGACAGCTCGCGCGCGTGTTCGCACGCGGACACCAGCACCGTGAATCCGGAACGCTGTTCGACCCGCTGCAGGTCGGCAAGGAAGAACATCGGCTTTCGCAGCCGGCCGTAACCCGCGCTGTATACGAGGCCGCGTGGCAGCAGCGCGCGATTGGCGATCTCGGCCTCGAACGGGTCTACGTCGAGCGGGTCTACGTCGATCGGGTCTACATCGACCGGGTCGACCTCCCCGGCCCCCAGCGGAAGGCGGAGAAAATCATTTTCCTCGACGCTGTCCCAGAGCCGCTCGCGGTCCGTCAGCCACTCCCCGAGCTGGTCTTTCGGCAGCTTGCGGTCGAACGGCAACTCGTTCTCCCAGCGGTAGAACTCCCGCATCTTGAGCAGGTAGGTGCACAAGCCGTAGTCCCCCGCATGCCGCGCATCCGAGATGTCGCAGTTGCGTTGCACGGCGCAGGCGAGAAGCGGAAGAT
>JBBQVP010000251.1:0-5554 GCA_038211455.1 Burkholderiales bacterium | reverse complement strand
AAGCGCAAGCCCTCGCTCAACCTCGCCTTCCTCGCGCCGCTGACGCCGTTTCGCCATTACGTCATGGGCGAGGCCTCGATGGAACGCGAGGCAACCGTGGACGAAACCGCGAGCATCAAGGCGCTGCTGGGCGAGGCGATGGACGCAGGCGCGTTCGGTTTTTCGAGCACCTTGCTGAACCAGCACATGGGCTATGCGGGCCGGCCGCTTGCCTGCCGCAATGCGAGCCGCGCGGAGCTGAAGGCCTATTGCAACGTGCTGAAGGAGCGGTCCAAGGGCGCGATCGAGATCGCGATGACCAAGCAGATCGGTGTGATGGACGACCCGGAACTCGAATTGCTCGACTTCATGTTGACGGAGAGCGCCCGCCCGATCACCTTCATCGCGATGTTCGACCGCGACGACATTTCGGAGGCGGTGCGCACCTCGCTGAAGAAGGCGGCGCCGATGATCGCGCGCGGCGCGCGCCCGCAGACCTCGCCCTTGCCGCTGACCCGCGAAATCAACATGCGCAATCCGTTTTCGTTTGCCGCGTTCCCGTCGTGGAAGCGGGTGTTCGAGGACAAGTCGAAGGCGGCGCAGGCGGCGGTGTACCGCGACCCGGCCTTCCGCGCGCAGTTCCGCGAGGAACTGAAGCGTCCGGCGGGGTTCGGCAACTGGGAGCGGATCACGGTGCACGAGGTGCAGTCCGCGGCGCTGAAGCAGTTCGAGGGGCAGACGGTGGCCGAGCTCGCGGCGGCGCAGGGCAAGGACGGTGTCGATGCCTTCCTCGACCTGACCCTGGCCGACGATCTGGACAACGAATTCACCATGATCTCGTTCAACAACCGGGTCGACCGGATGGCCGAGATCCTCAACAACCCCGCCATGCTGCTGGGTCTGGGCGACGGCGGCGCGCACCTCGATATGCTGTGCGACTCGGGTTACCCCAGCTACATGCTCGGCACCTGGGTGCGCGAGAAGAAGGTGCTGACCCTGGAACACGCGGTCCAGCGCATGACCTCCGACCCGGCGGATTTCTTCGGCATCAAGGATCGCGGCCGCCTCGCGCCGGGCCTGGCCGCCGATGTCGCGATCTTCGATCCCGATACCGTCGGCTCGATGGGCCGGCCGGAACGGCGCTACGACCTGCCCGGCGGCGCGAAGCGCATGGTGATGCGCTCACAGGGCATCGAATACACCGTGGTGAACGGCGCGGTGACCTGGGAACGCGGCGCGTTGACGGGAGCCGCCGCGGGGGTGGTCCTGCGCTCGTAGGGACTGGCGATGCTGTTTGACGACGTCATTCTCGGTCGGCGGAGCATCCGCGGCTACAAGCCCGACCCGGTTCCCCGCGCGCTGATCGAGGAAATCATCGGCCTGGCGATGCGTGCGCCCTCGTCGATGAACACCCAGCCGTGGAATTTCTACGTCATCACCGGTGAACCGCTGGATAGAATCCGCGCCGGCAATACTGAACGCATGCTGGCCGGCGTGCCGCAATCGCGGGAATTCCGCACCGGCCAGGCCTTTGCAGGCAAGCACCGCGAACGGCAGATCGGGGTCGCCAAGCAATTGTTCTCCGCCATGGGCATCGAGCGCGATGACAAGGACAGGCGGCAGGACTGGGTGATGCGCGGTTTCCGTCAATTCGACGCGCCTGTGTGTGTGATCGTGACCTTCGATCGGGCGCTGAACGGCAGCGACGATGCGCCCTTTGATTGTGGCGCCGTGGCCACCGCGCTGGTCAACGCCGCCTGGTCGCGCGGGCTGGGCGCGGTGATCAACAGCCAGGGGATCATGCAATCACCCGTGGTGCGTGAGCACGCCGGAATTGCGGAAGATCAGGTCATCATGAAAAGCATCGCGCTGGGCTGGCCGGATTACAGCTTCCCCGCGAATGCCGTGGTATCCGAGCGCAAGTCAGTCGACGAGGCGGCGGTGTTCGTCGGATTCGAGGATAAGGCGCCCGGCTGAGTCGCGGTGTTAAGCTGTCAGTGTATCGATATCGATACACCAACTGACGGGATAGCTGCTCCAGCGCTTGACTTATCTGACTAAAAGCTTCTAATTCAAGATCCCAGGCGCTCAGCGCGCCGTGCCGTGGATCGCCTGCCAGACCCGCTCGGGCGAAGCGGGCATGTCGAACTGCCGGATGCCGAATTCAGAGAGCGCATCGATGATCGCGTTGTTGAGCGAGGTCATCGAGCCCGCGCAACCGGCCTCGCCACAGCCCTTTACGCCCAGAGGATTGCTGGTCGCCGGCACCGGGTGGCTGATGAAGCCGATCTCGGCCGGCCCGTCGTCGGCCCGCGGCATCGCGTAGTCCATGAAGGAACCCGTCAGCAACTGGCCCTGGTCGTCGTACAGCGTGTTTTCCATCAGCACCTGGCCGATGCCTTGCATTACGCCGCCGTGGATCTGCCCCGCGACGAGCAGCGGGTTCACGATGGTGCCGAAGTCGTTCACCGAGTTGTAGCGCACCACGTCCACCTTGCCGGTTTCCGGGTCGATCTCGACCTCGGCGACGTGGCAGCCGTTGGGAAACGAGGAGGGGATTACCTCGGTGACATGCGAGACGTCAAGCTTGCCGGGGTGTTTGTCGGCCAGTTCCATCAGGCCGATCGAGCGGTCGGTGCCTGCCACCGTGAAGCGGCTGGTCGCGGGATTGAACTCGATATCCGCCACCGCAGTCTCGAATTCAGTGCCGGCGAGCGCCTTGCCTTTCTCGATCACCAGTGCGGAGGCTTCTGCAATGGCCGCACCGCTCATCATCATCGAACGCGATCCGCCGGTGCCGGCGCCGAACACCAGCTGGTCGGAATCGCTCTGCAAGAGGCGGATCCTGCCAAACGGGATGCCCAGGCGCGCGGCGAGCACCTGCGCAAACGGCGCGGCGTGCCCCTGGCCGTAGTCGAGCGTACCGGTGATGATCGTCACGTTGCCCGCATCGTCGCCCGAGGACTCGAAACGGATGCCGCCCATTTCCTTGTTCGGCGGCGCGGTGACTTCAAGATAGCTGCCCACGCCCATGCCGCGCAGCTTGCCTTTGGCCTTGCTTTGCGCCTTGCGCGCGGCGAAGCCCTTTACGTCAGCCGCAACGAGTGCCTCCTCCAGGATCGCGCCGAATTCGCCGCTGTCGTAGGTCAGCTCGTTGCCGGCGGTGTAGGGCATTTCCGCCGGCTTGATGTGGTTGCGCCGGCGCAGTTCGAGCGCGTCGATGCCCATCTCGACGGCTGCGTTCTCGATCAGCCGCTCCATGTAGAGGTTGGCCTCGGGCCGTCCGGCGCCGCGGTAGGCGCTGACCGGCGAGGTGTTGGTGAACACCGCCTTGGTCGACACTTCGAGCAGCGGCGTGCGGTACACCGAGAGCGTGTTCTTCACCGCGTTCATGGTCAGCGGCATCGGCGCCACTGCGCCGAGATAGGCACCCACGTTGCCGTGGCCGAAGACCCGCACTGCTAGGAACTTGCCTTCTACGTCAAGCGCCAGCTCGGCGCTCATCTCGTGGTCGCGGCCGTGCTGGTCGGAGACGAAGCTGCCGGAGCGGTCGTCGGTCCACTTGACCGGTCGGCCGAGTTCGCGCGCGGCGTGCGCGAGGCAGACGTATTCGGGATAGATCGAGCCCTTCATGCCAAAGGAGCCGCCCACATGGTGGGTGACCATGCGCACCTGGCTCGGCTTCACGCCGAGGATGTCGACCAACTGGGCTTTCATGCCGAACACGCCCTGTCCCGGCGCGGTCAGGGTCCAGTGTTCCTTGGCGGCGTCGTAGACGCAGATGCCGGCACGCGGCTCCAGCGCATTGACCACCAGTCGGGTGTTTCGGATCGTCACTTTCGTGACATGCGCCGCGCCCGCGAAGGCCGTGGCGACCTTTGCAGCGTCTCCGTAGTGGAAGTCGCAGGCGACGTTATCCGGGACATCGTCATACAACTGCGGCGCGCCGGGCTGTGCGGCGGCACTGGCCAGACTCACCGCGGGCAGCTCTTCGATGTCGACCTCGACCGCTTCGGCCGCGTCGCGGGCGTGGAAATAGGTGTCGGCGATCACGCAGGCGATCGGGTCGCCGACGAAGCGTACCTTGTCGGTCGGCAGCGAGCGCCGCGCGGGCTTTTTCATCGGCGTGCCGTCGCGGTTGTTCAGCGGTGCGACGCACTTGTGGTTGCCGTAGGCCGTGAGGTCGTGGCCGGTATAGACCGCGAGCACACCGGGCATCGCCTTTGCCGCTGCGGTGTCGATGCCGCGGATGATGCCGTGCGCGTACTGGCTGCGCACCATGTACGCATAGGCCTGGCCGGGCTCGTTCAGGTCGTCGGTGTAGCGGCCTTCGCCGCGTAGCAGCACCGGATCCTCGGTGCGGGTGACGGGCTGGCCGACACCATATTGCTGCAGGGCCAGGAGTTCAGCTTGATCGTGCGGGTTCGTTTTCATGAGGCCAAGTATCGCAGAACCTGGCGGAATTCCGGACAACCGTTTCGATTCCGCGTGCCCGACGGCGGCCCGGTTTCAGCGACCCCGGATGGCCCGCCAGACGCGCTCGGGCGTGGCCGGCAGCTCGATGTGCTCGACACCGAATTCGGCCAGCGCATCGACGATCGCATTGGCTACTGCAGCCAGCGCCGGCGTGGTGCCGCCCTCACCGCCACCGCGCATGCCCAGTGGATGGGTGGTGGAGGGGACTTCGCTGATTTCGGTCGCGAACATCGGCAGCATGTCGGCGCGCGGCAGCGTGTAGTCCATGAAGCTTCCCGACAGGAGCTGTCCGCTCGCGCTGTCGTAGTGACAGTCTTCCCACAGCGCCTGGCCGATGCCTGCCGCGATGCCGCCATGCGTCTGGCCGTGCAGGATCAACGGATTCACCGCGCGACCGCAGTCGTCCACGTTCGAATGCCGCACGACCTCGACCACGCCGGTCTCGGGATCGATCTCGACTTCGCTCACCGCGCAGCCGTAGGGGTACGAGGGAAGCGGGGTGGTCTCGTCGTGACTGCCCGAGAGCGGCGCCACCTCGAACAGGCCGATCGAGCGGTCGGTGCCTTTTACGCTGAAGCGGCCGCGCACGAATTCGATGTCGGCTGCGGCGGCTTCGAGCCGCTCGGCCGCGCGCTCGCGGCCCTGTTCGACGACGCGGTCGGCGGCGCCCGCCATGACGACCGCCGCCATGCGCATCGAGCGCCCCGAATGGGATCCGCCGCCAACCTGTGCGACATCGCTGTCTCCCGTGACGATGCGCACGCGCGAGATATCGACGTTCAGCCATTCGACCATCAGCTGCGCGAAGCTGGTCTCGTGTCCCTGTCCCGAGGACAGCGTGCCGATCACGACCTCCACACGACCCGCGGGTTGTCCATCGGCTTCGCCTTCGGCAAGCACTCGGATTTCCGCGCGCTCCAGCGGCGCGCCGGTGTTGAGCTCGATGTAGTTCGACATCCCGATGCCGCGCAGGCGGCCGCGGCTGCGCGCGTCGGCGCGGCGCGCATCGAACCCTGCCCAGTCGGCGAGTTTCAATGCGCGCGCCTGCACACCGGGGTAGTCGCCGCTGTCGTATTCGAGGCCGAACGGATTGCGGTAG
>JBBQVP010000250.1:0-5572 GCA_038211455.1 Burkholderiales bacterium | reverse complement strand
GCAGACCAAGTGTGCCGAGAAGCTGGAGGTGCTGCACGCCATCACCGAACAACTTCCAATACGGCTCGACACTCTGTCGCTTGGCCAAATCCGTACTGCCACCTTTGAAAAAGCAGTCGCCAGCCTGCAGGAGGAATTGCGTTCAGGCGCCGCCCCGGCGTTGATCTCTGCGCTGCGCGCTGAGATCCAAGCGGAACGGCACGTCATGAGCAGGGTTGAAGCTGCCGGTCAAACAGCGGTTTCGCGGCTCGATGTGGTCGTGACGATGTTGCGCCGCTTTTTCATCCCCATGGGCGAGGATGTCGCCATTCGGACCAGCCATGGCTACGTCCTGGTTCCCGCCAACGACGAAGCGCTGTTGCTTCACGCGGTCGAGTCGTCCGGGCAGCTGGAGCCGGGCACGCAGAACGTGCTCTTGGCACTCCTGCAGCCAGGAAGCAGCTACGTGGACGTTGGGGCGAATGTGGGCCTGCTCTGCCTGCCTGCCGCACGGCAGGTCGGCAGCGATGGCAGCGTCATCGCCGTGGAGCCCGCGCCGCGAACGGCGTCGCTGTTGCGCCGGACCATGGCGTTGAACGACCTTACGGACCGCGTCACCGTGATCGAAGCCGCGGCCGGTGCGGAAGAGGGTCGTGCGACGCTGCACATCGGCCGTACCTCGGGTTGGAGCACCTTGCTCGACGGGCTCGACAGCGTGGGCGAGGTCGAAGTTGGCGTTCGGCCGCTGGATGCGATCATTCCGCCCGGCGGCCGGGTGGACGTGGTGAAGGTGGACGCGGAAGGATACGAATTGCAGGTCCTCCGCGGCATGGTGCGCGTCATCGCCGACAACCCGCGCCTCGCCGTGGTGGTGGAATTCGGTCCATCCCACATTCGACGCGCGGGCGGGACGATCGGGGCCTGGTTGTCTGCCTTCCAGGACCACGGCCTCGTGCCCTGGGAGATCGATGAAGCGACTGCTTCGCTGCGCCCCCTGCGGGGCACGGGCCTGGGAGACGTCGTCTCCATGAATCTCCTGTTCCTGCGGGACTCGCCGGCCAGCAGGCCCGGGCTGCGGCTCGCATGACCGGGGGCCCGCGCCGGACCGTCGTGATCGGGGCGGGCGGGCATGCGAAGGTGGTGCTCGAAGCCATGGCTGCTGCGGGCGGCTTTGAAATCGTAGGCCTTGTTGACCCGCATCCCGTGACGAGCGCCGTCTTGGGTGTTCAGGTGATCGGTGGCGACGAGGTACTGGAGAGACTGCTGGACGAAGGGGTCACCGACGCTGTGGTCGCCATCGGCGATAATCGCGTGCGGGAAAAAGTGGGGGCGCAGTTGCGCGGCATCGGCTTCATCCTGGCGACCGTGGTGCATCCCTCTGCCCTTGTTTCGCCAAGCGCGCGGATTGGTTCTGGCGCGGTGGTGATGGCCCGCGCCGTCGTGGGCACACTGGCTGATGTGGGTGACCTCGCGATCATCAACACCGGCGCCATTGTCGAGCATGACAACAGAATCGGTCGGGCCGCCCACATTGCACCAGGCGTATCGCTCGCCGGTAGCATCACAGTCGGGGATCGGACCTTGGTCGGTGCCGGCGCGTCTGCACGGCCAGGCGTCAGCATTGGCGCAGATTCTGTCGTCGGTGCCGGCGCTGCCGTAGTGGCGGATATTCCGGACAACACTGTCGTCGGTGGCGTGCCTGCACGGCCGTTGCGAACGGTCGCCTAGGGATGCGCATTGGCCTTGTCTCGTCGATGGTGCCCCACATCAACGGCGGCTACCGCTTCATCGTCGAATGGCTCGATGAGCAATTGCGCGCGCGCGGACACGAGGTGGAGATCATCTACCTCCCCAGCAGCGACGATCCGGACGTTCTACTGCCCCAAATGAACGCTTTCCGGCTGCTCGATCTCGACAGTGCCTTCGACAGGGTCATCACCTTTCGTCCGCCGGCACATGTCGTCCGGCACCGACGCAAGGTCGTCTGGTTCATACATCACATCAGATTGCTCTATGATCTGTGGGATACGGAGTACCGATACTTTCCGGACAACTTGCACTACCGTACTCTGCGCAGCACCATCATCCGCGCCGATACATCGGCGTTGCGGGAAGCCCATCGCGTGTTCACGAACTCGCGGGTCGTGTCGGATCGCCTCCGGCACTTCAACGGTATCGAGGGACACGTGCTCTACCCCCCGGTCATGGCGCCTGAACGGTTCGTTGCCGGCGACTACGGGGACGAGATTGTCTGCGTTTGCCGGATGCAGCATCACAAGCGGCAGCATTTGCTCGTGCAGGCGCTTGGGCACACGCGCTCGCACGTACGTCTTCGTCTCTGCGGTCGCAGTTCTTCCGCGGCCTATATCACTGAACTTCAGCAGATCGCCAATGATCACGGCGTGGCCGACCGGTTGATCATCGAGGAACGCTGGATAACCGAGGAGGAGAAGGCCGCACGGCTTTCTGGCGCACTCGCGTCCACCTACGTACCCTATGATGAGGATTCCTACGGTTATCCGACCCTGGAAGCGGCCCATGCGGCCCGCTGCACTGTCACGGTGACGGATTCCGGCGGGGTGCCCGAGTTTGTGACCGACAATGTTACCGGCCTCAATGTTGCCCCGGATCCGGTTGCCCTCGCCGCTGCTTTCGACCGCCTCTACGACGACCGCGCTCTCGCCCGGCGCCTGGGGGAAGCGGCCCAGGCCCAGATCGGCATGCTGGGGATCGAGTGGGACACGGTAATCGCGCATTTGCTCGCATGAAGGTGCTTGTCATCAACAACATGGCGCCCTTCGTACGCGGTGGTGCGGAGGACCTTTGTGACCACCTTGTGCGCAACCTCCAGGCGCACGGCGCAACGGCGGAGGCTGTGCGGATTCCCTTTTCCTGGGACCCGCCGGAACGGCTGCTCGACGAGATGCTGATCGCGCGCAGCATTCGCCTCAGCAATGTGGACCGCGTGATCGCTCTCAAGTTCCCGGTCTACCTCGTGCCCTGGCCTGACAAGGTCATCTGGCTCGTGCACCAGTTCCGACAGGCCTACGACCTCTTCGATGCGGGCATGTCGCACATCCAGCCGACACCGGAAGGCGACCGCATCCGCGAGGCCATACGTCGCGCAGACAGCGTTGCAATGCGGGAGGCGCGCCGCGTCTTTACGATCGCACCAACCGTGACAGACCGCCTGCGCCGCTACAACGGCGTCGAAAGTACGGTCTTAGCCCAACCGCTCAACGACCCGGAGATATTCAAGGGCGGGCAGGACGGAGGCTATATCCTTGCCAGCGGCCGCGTGAACGGGGCAAAGCGGCAGCATCTGCTGGTTGAGGCTCTGGCCTACGCACCCGGGGTCCGCATGATCATGGCAGGCCCGCCGGACGGAGCCGGCGATGCGGATCGCCTTCGCCGGCTCTCGGCGGAGCATGGTGTGGAAGACCGCCTGCGCCTCGATCTTCGCTATCTTCCGCGCGCAGATCTTGCCGCGCTGGTGAACGGCGCGACTGCGGTCGCCTATCTCCCCTATGACGAGGATTCCATCAGCTACGTCACCATGGAAGCAGCCCAGGCGCGGAAGCCAATCATCACGACGTCCGATTCCGGTGGGGTGCTCCGGCTGGTGCGGGACGGCGAGACCGGCTGGGTCGTCGAGCCGACGGCGCAGGCGGTAGCAGCGGCTCTGCGCGAAGCGGCGAGCGATCCGGCGCGGACCGCCATCCTGGGCTGCCAGGCGCGCGACGCACTGGACGCGCTCCGCCTGACTTGGCCCGATACCATCGTGCAGCTTCTTGCATGACGCTCCGGATCGCCTGGGCAGGGCCATGGAACCGCCAGTCGGCCATTGCGACCTTCGGGTCCCAGGTCGTCCGGCGCCTGACCGAACTCGGACACGCGGTCGAGGTGTTCCGGACGGAAGTGGGGGAACCGGCGTCGTGGCCGGCCCTGCCCGCGCCTGGTCCTGTGCATCCGTCGATGCATTGGACCGCCGACCTGCTGAACGGTGCCTTTGACGCGGTTCTTGTCAACTTCGGCGATTACCTGCCCTATCACGGTGCGGCCTTGCCCCTCATCACGCGGGTGCCGTGCATCAGTATCATCCATGACAAAAGCCAGGGCTGGCTGACAAACCCTGACATTGTCTCGGAGTTGACGCGCAGTTCCCCCCACGTTCCGATCCTTGCCACGCAGGACTCCTTGTCGCTCATCACCTCATTGTCGGTGGGCGCGATCGTGCATGCTGCGCATTATCGACCCATGGTTGAACGCGGCTGCAAGGGCCCCGTGGCGACCATCCCGCTTTGCTTCGATTTCCCCGAACTGGCGCCGCCGCGGGTGGCACCAGGGCGCCTGGTCGTCGTCACCGTGGGTTGGCTCAACCAGAACAAGCGCGCGGACCAGGTCATCCGCGCCATCGCCGCCTCCCCGCGGCTTCGGACCTCGGTTCGCTATGTCATTGCCGGCAAGGCGTCTCCAGAAGCCAGAGACGAGTTGTCAGCCCTTGCGGCACGGGTCGGCATTGAACCGCCTGACATTCTCGGCGAGATCTCCGAGGACATGCTCGGGATCGTTCTGGCGGGGGCGGATGTGATCTCCTGCCTTCGCTACCCGGTTTCCGAAGGTGCTTCAGCCTCGCTCATTGTCGGCCTTCTTTCGGGTCGCCCCACTCTCGTCTCCGACATTGGCTGCTATGCCGAGGTTCCAGATGGCCTGGTCCTGAAATGCCCACCGGGGGCGGAGGCGGCGCATGTTGCCCATTACTTCGAAACCATCATGGACGACCGTGACGCGGCCCTGGCCATGGGTCGGCGGGCCCGCGACCATGCCCGCGTGACGCATTCGGCCGAAGCCTACGTCGCCGCACTCATCACCTTCCTCGAAAAGGTCTACAGCGAACTTGCGGTCGCGCGCACATGCCATCACCTGCACGCCGTGATGCGCGAGCTTGGCCTGCCCGACGGCCCGGAGGATCTTGCCCGCGCGACACGCGGTCTGGACAGCCTGCTCTCTCCTGTTCAGTTTTAGGCGACCACGGTTCCTCTGGACGGGCGACGCTGCGCGCGTCCAGTTGCAAAGGCTGACACGCGTTTCACCACGGCATTCCCGGTCGCGTCGCTACGCGCAGCATTGCCCAAAACAAAGGTTATCTCAACGTGACTGCTCCAGCCACATCCTACAGTAACATTCCAGTCTATCGGCCAGACCTGTCGGGCAACGAACGTGCGTATGTGCTCGATTGCGTCGATACGACATGGATATCCTCCATCGGTTCCTATATCGAACGGTTCGAGGGGGCCGTCCGCGACTTTACCGGAAGCCGTCACGCGATCGCCGTCAGCAACGGTACCGTCGCCTTGCACCTGGCCTTTCACTGCCTTGGCCTGGGACCAGGCGACGAAGTCATCGTCCCGACCTTTACCTACATCGCCTCCGTGAACACCATTGCCCAGACCGGCGCGACGCCGGTCTTCTGCGACAGCCGAGCCAGCGACTGGCTCATGGACATACAGGACCTGGAGCGCCGCATCACACCGCGCACGCGGGCCATCGTCCCCGTGCATCTCTACGGGGCCGCCTGCGACATGAGGGCCCT
>JBBQVP010000249.1:0-5584 GCA_038211455.1 Burkholderiales bacterium | reverse complement strand
AGTAAAAGGCGCGCCGGTGCGCGTCTTCATCACCGGCGCATCCGCTGGAATCGGGGAGGCGCTGGCCCGCCACTACGCGACGTCCGATTCGTGCCTGGGCCTGGCAGCCCGCCGCCGGGAGCAGCTCGAGAGCCTCGCGCGCGACTTACCCGGAAACGTTGCGGTCTATCCGCTGGACGTGACTGATACCGGCTCCCTGAGTCGCGCCGCCGCAGATTTTACCGATCGCTTTGGTTCACCCGATATCGTGATCGCGAACGCCGGAATTTCAGTGGGAACCAGTGGCGGCGAGCCGGGAGACATTGCAAAGCTGCAACGCATACTCGACACCAATGTCGTTGGCATGGCCGCGACTTTGTCGGCGTTCGCCCCGGCGATGCTTGCTGCGCGCAGCGGCACCCTCGTGGGCATATCGAGCGTGGCCGGATTTCGCGGCCTGCCGGGTTCCGGGGCCTACAGTGCCTCCAAGGCCGCGGCGACTACCTGGCTTGAGAGCCTCAGGGTGGAACTCGCTGGCAGTGGCGTCTCGGTGGTCACGATCTGTCCGGGCTTCATTGATACGCCGATGACGCGAGTCAACCGCTACCGGATGCCCTTCCTGCTGCCTGCAGACGAAGCCGCGCGCCGAATCGCGCGCGCCATTGCCGCGCGACGCAGGCTGGCGGTGATTCCCTGGCAGATGGGGCTGGTCGGCGCCGCACTGCGCCTGCTTCCGTCCTGGCTGTACGACCGACTCGGCGCGCGCGCCCCGCGCAAACCGCGCGACCTGCCGCTCTGAATGGCGATCCAGCCGGAATTGCGCGACGCCGCGGGAACGCTGCATGCGCGGGCCGATGCGACTGCGCGCATCGTCTCGCTGGTGCCTTCGATCACCGAACTGGTCTGTGATCTCGGGCTAGTCGACCGGCTGGCCGGGCGCACCGGGTTCTGCATCCACCCCAAGTCGCTGCTGCGCGGGATACCCAAGGTCGGTGGCACCAAGACCGTCAACGTGGAAAAGATCCGCGCGCTTGCACCGACGCACGTGATCCTGAACATCGATGAGAACGAGAAACCGCTCGCCGAGGCATTGTCGGCGTTCGTGCCTCACCTGATCGTCACGCATCCCCTCGCGCCACTCGACAATCTGGCCCTGTACCAGCTGATCGGCGGGATTTTCGGCGCTGAAGAGGCGGCCGAGCGCCTCTGCGCGGAATACCTTGCCGCCCACGCGGCACTGGAAGACGCGCACTTTCCGCCCCGAAAGGTGCTGTACCTGATCTGGAAGGATCCGTGGATGACGATCGCCCGCGATACCTACGTTTCGCGCACCCTGGCGCTGGCGGGATTGGACACGCTTCCGCAGACCGCGACGCTACGCTACCCGGAGATTTCCCTCGCGGAGGACTGGGTTCCTGCCACCGACATTGTGCTGCTTTCGACCGAGCCCTACAGCTTTCGCGACCGGCACGTCGCGGAACTCGCCCGCCTTCCCGTGTTTACCGGCAAACAAGTGATGCTGATCGACGGCGAAATGACCTCCTGGTACGGAAGCCGGGCGATCGAAGGCCTGCGCTACTTGCGCGAACTCAGGCGTAGCATCGCGTAGGAGCCGGGCGCCTCGCCAAGCACCTTGAGACCGTCGCCTGGCGTGCGCGCCGGTACCCGGGTCTTCGCACTGTGCTTTTCCATCCACGCCTGCCAGTCGGGCCACCAGGATCCCGGCGCCTGCT
The DNA here is from genome assembly GCA_038211455.1 of Burkholderiales bacterium. Taxonomy (GTDB): domain Bacteria; phylum Pseudomonadota; class Gammaproteobacteria; order Burkholderiales; family SG8-39; genus SZAS-79. The sequence continues at coordinate 3,872 of JBBQVP010000249.1, read as the reverse complement.
TCGCCGTGGCGAACCATTCATCTGCGGAATCGGGGCGGGCCGAATTGGTCCAGTAGCAATATTTTTTCGCGGCCGGCGGATTGACGATCCCGGCGATGTGGCCCGAACCCCCGAGCACGAACCGAACGTCGCCACCGAGGTATCGGGAGCCCCGATAGGTCGACTTCCAAGGCGCGATGTGGTCTTCCGCCGTCGAAATAAAGTAGGCGGGGACTTTCACCTTCGCCAGGTCGATCGGCACGCCGGCCAATTCAATCCCGCCCGGCACCCCGAGCAGGTTCTTCATGTACATGTTGCGCAGATAGAAACTGTGCATCTTCGCCGGCATGCGTGTTGAATCCGAATTCCAGTACAGCAGGTCGAAGGGGAAGGGATCCTTGCCCATCAGGTAATTGTTGATCACGAACGACCAGACCAGATCGTTGGCGCGCAGCAGGTTGAAGGTGCTCGCCATTTCCGCACCCTCGAGGTAGCCGCGTTTGCTCATCTTGTTCTCCAGGCTTTTCACCTGGCCCTCGTCGATGAACACGCCAAGCTCGCCCGGCTGCGTGAAATCAAGCAGCGCAACGAAAAACGTTGCCGAGCGAACCCGGTCCTCGCCTTTGGCCGCAAGCCATGCGAGTACGCAGCCCAGCAGCGTGCCCCCCAGGCAATACCCGATGAAGTTCACTTTCTTTTCGCCGGTGGCCTTTTCAACGGCGTCCAGCGCGGCGAGCGGGCCTTCCATCATGTAGTCGTCGAAGCCTTTTGCGGCCAGCCTGGCATCCGGGTTCACCCAGGAGATCACGAACACCGTGTGCCCCTGGTCCAACGCCCACTTGATGAACGAGTTTGATTCACGCAGGTCGAGGATGTAGTACTTGTTGATCCAGGGCGGGATGATCACCAGCGGCGTGCGCAATACGTCCGGCGTCGTCGGCGCGTACTGGATCAGTTGCATCAGGGCGTTCTGGAACACCACCTTGCCCGGGGTCGTTGCGACGTTCTTGCCCAGCTCGAACGCCTTCTCGTCGGTCATGCTGATGCCACCCTTTTCGATGTCGCCGAGAAGGTTGTCGAGGCCCTTGATGAGGTTCTGCCCGCCGGTCGCCATGGTCTCGCGCAGCACCTTGGGGTTGGTCATGGCAAAGTTCGACGGCGCCAGCGCGTCGAGGTACTGGCGCGTGAAGAACGCGACCTTTTTCCTTGAATCATCCGGCAGGTGGTCCACGCCGGCGACGGTCTCCTGGACGTGGCGCGAGGTGATCAGGTAGGACTGCTTGATGAAGTCGAACACGAAACTGCTCTGCCACTCATCGTCCTTGAACCGGCTGTCGCCTTTGGCGGGCGCCGCGACCGGCTGGGACTCGTGACCGAACATGCGCATCCAGCTCGACTGCCAGAGTTTCATGTAGTCGAGCGTCATGTTCATCGAAAACGCGGCCAGGGCGGCCGGGTCGGCGAACAGCTTGCCGTACATGTCCATGAACGCCTTGGCGATGCCGAGTTCATCCGACACGCCACCCGACAGGCCGGTGGGATGCTTCTTCGCAAAATCGGCAAGCAGCTTTCCGGCGCGATCCGCGACTTGGGCATACACGCGCGCGCGTTCTGACGCGTCATCCACGAGGTTTTCGGGGACGGCTTTTCCGGATGCTGGTTTGCCTTCCATAGACTTTCCTCCGGGGCGGCTCGGATGCCGCCCGAGGGAGCGTTCAGGCGGTCATTCTGGCCGGAGCATAACGGACCACGCCATCCGCGCCAACCGCGCGCGTCGCGCGGCCCGAGTAAAGAAGGTAATGCAAGTGTGCGACCGCTTCGCCCATGGCGAAGGTCGTCTGGTGGGTGTCGAGCTTGCGCCGGAAAAGGGTCTCGAGGACGTCGTAGGCCGTGAGCGGTGATTCCGCTGCCGCGATGGCCTGCTCGAGTTCGGCAAGCCGGTCGGCGTGATGCTTTTCGAGCGCCGCGACGCGCTGGTGAGCCCCGCGGAAGGGCAGCCCGTGCGACGGCAGGATCAGTGTGTCGGCCGGCAGCGCACGGTAGGCGCAGATAGAGGTGAGGAACTGGTCCAGTGGATTGCCGTTCGGCTCGACCGACCAGACACTGACGTTGGTCGAAATCTTAGGCAGCAGCATGTCCCCTGAAATGCATGTGCCCAGGGCCGCGCAGTGGAGCGAGACGTGCTCCGGCGCATGACCATTGCCGACGATGACCTTCCATTCGCGCCCGGCGATCATCAGCGTGTCGCCCTCGATGATCCTGCGGTAGCTGGTTGGCAGCGGCAGGACATTCTTGCGATAGAAATGGCCGCGCTTTGCAAGGCCGTCATCGTGCTCGCTGCCCAGGCCGTTGGCCTTGAACAGCGCGATCGAGGATGCGAGCGAGTAGCCAGCGGTGTTGTCCATGACCGCATGCGCCGTGAGGTACTCCCCTTGCGTCATCCACATCTCGCACCCGAAGTGCTCGGTCAGCCAGCCGGCGTTGCCCGCGTGGTCCGGGTGGTAGTGCGTGACGATCAGGCGATGCACCGGCTTGTCACCGATGTGCGCGGCGAAGATCTTTTCCCACGATTCGCGCGTCGCGTCGTTGGACAGCCCGCAATCGACGATCGTGAACCCCGGGACGCCGTCGAGCTCGTCCTCAAGCAGCCACAGGTTGATATGGTCAAGCGCGAACGGCAGCAGCATGCGCAGCCAGCGCACCCCGGGTGCAACTTCGATCGTCGTGCCGGCGGGGGGCGGCGAAGCGTGCGGGAATTCGAGGGGCAGGGACATCGTGGGCTGGAATCTTGAGGGCGGCGCGGTCGGCTAGAATGTGCAGACGACGCCAGTGAGTCGGAGGTGCGGGGGTAAGGTCACAGATTATCGCCGCACTGCAGCATCCCGGCAACCGCGCATATTGAAACACTCTGTCCCGATCCCGATGCCACCCGCCGTTTCCGAACAGAAGCCCGCCGAAGCGGGCGAATACTCGATCAGCGAGCTCGCGCGTGAGTTCGATGTCACGCCGCGCGCGATCCGTTTTTATGAGGCCGAGGGCCTGCTCGCGCCGCGCCGTGAAGGGCAGCGGCGCATTTATACGCTGCGCGACCGCACCCGGCTCAAGCTGACGCTGCGCGGCAAACGACTGGGGCTCTCGCTGTCGGAAATACGCGAAATCGTCGACATGTACGACACCGGACGTGACGAGCGGCCGCAACTGGAGAAGTTCCTCGCGGTGCTTGAAGCCCACCAACGCCAGCTGGAGCAGCAGCGCTTGGACATCGAGGCCCAGTTGTCCGAGATCGGCCAGTTCGAGAAGCACTGCCGCAAGCTGCTTTCCGAGCAGAAGCGTGCAGGCGCCCGGAGCCGAAAGGGAAGTTGACGTTTACGTAAACGTAAATCAGAATTCTGCGGTTTGATGCCGCCCCACCCGCGGAGGTTTGGATGGACTACCCGTTTCTCAGGTTCGACCATGGCGAGGACATCGCCGCGCTGCGCGAAACCGTCCGGCGGTTTTCGGAGGCCGAGATTGCCCCGCGCGCCGCGGAAATCGACCGGTCGAACGAATTCCCCGCAGACCTGTGGCCGAAACTCGGCGCGCTGGGCCTGCTCGGCGTGACGGTCGCCGAAGAATACGGCGGCACGAACATGGGCTATCTCGCGCACATCATCGCAGTCGAGGAGATCAGCCGCGCCTCGGCCTCCGTCGGCCTGTCCTACGGCGCCTTCTCGAACCTGTGCGTCAACCAGATTCACCGCAACGGCAGCGAAGAACAGAAAAAGAAATTCCTGCCGAAGCTGGTAGCCGGCGAGCTTGTCGGCGCGCTCGCGATGAGCGAGCCCGGCGCCGGCTCCGATGTGGTGGGAATGCGCCTGCGCGCCGAACGCAGGGGCGACACCTATGTGCTCAAC
>JBBQVP010000248.1:0-5644 GCA_038211455.1 Burkholderiales bacterium | reverse complement strand
AGCGAGCGCATGCGCGGCGCGCTGCTGCCCAGCGCGCAGGAATTCAACAAGCACTACGGGCTCACCGCGGAAAAACTGGCACTTGCGAATCCCGATGCGATCGTGATGCATCCGGGGCCGATGAACCGGGGCGTCGAGATCGATTCCTCGGTCGCCGACGGACCGCATTCGGTCATCCTGCCGCAGGTCACCTTCGGCATCGCCGTGCGCATGGCGGTGATGAGCATCATCGCGGGCGGAAGATGAGGCTGCTCCTCAAGGGTGGTCGGGTGATCGATCCGGCCAGCGGCCGCGACGCCGTCGGCGACGTCCTGGTCGAGAATGGCCGGGTCGTGGCGCTCGACGCCGAGGCCAAAGGCGCCGGTGCCGACAATGTGATCGAGGCAAACGGCCTGGTTGTGGCGCCCGGCCTGATCGACATCTGCGCACGATTGCGCGAGCCGGGTTACGAGTACAAGGCAACGCTTGAATCGGAAATGGATGCGGCCGTCGCCGGCGGCGTCACCAGCCTTGCCTGCCCGCCGGATACCGATCCGCCGCTGGACGAGCCCGGCCTGGTCGAGATGCTCCGCCGGCGCGCCAAGGCGCTGTCCCGGGCTCGCGTGTATCCCATCGGCGCGCTGACCGTGAAACTCGCGGGTGAAAAACTCACCGAGATGGCTGAACTCTCGGAGTCCGGCTGCATGGCCTTCACCCAGGCGAATGTTCCGCTCGATGACACCCAGGTGCTCTGGCGCGCGTTGCAGTACGCCGGCACCTTCGGATTTCCGGTCTGGCTGCGCGCCGAAGACCTGTCGCTCGCGCGCGACGGCGTCGCTCACGATGGCGACGTCGCGACGCGTCTGGGCCTGCCCGGGATACCGGCATTCGCCGAGACCATTGCACTCGGGAAACTGCTGGCTCTGGTCCGCGCCACCGGGACCACCCTGCATGTTTGCCGCATTTCCACTGCAGGTGCCGTCGAGATGATCCGCGCCGCCAAGCAGGAAGGCCTGCCGGTAACTTGTGATGTCGGCATTCACCATGTCCACCTGTCGGACCTGGACCTGGGCTATTTCGATTCTCACTGCCACCTAGTTCCGCCGCTGCGCAGCGCGCGCGATCGGGACGCGCTGCGCGCGGGTCTCGCGGATGGCACGATCGACGTCATCTGTTCGGACCATGCGCCGGTGGACGAGGATGCGAAGCAGATGCCTTTCAGCGAGTCCGAGGTCGGCGCGACCGGCCTCGAACTCCTCCTCCCGCTGACCCTGAAGTGGATCAACGAGGCGAAACTCCCGCTCGCCAGGGGATTGGCGAAAGTCACCAGCGACGCGGCACGGGTGCTGGGCGTGAAATCCGGGCGTATCGAGCGCGGCGCGCCGGCCGATCTGGTGATCTTCGATCCCGAAGCGCGGTTCCTGGTGGAAGCCGGGTCGCTGAAGAGCCAGGGCAAGAACACGCCCTTCATCGGCTATGAACTCCAGGGCCGCGCAAGCCATACGCTGGTTGCCGGGAACGTGGTGTTCAGCAATTCGCAGACCTAGTCCCGTGCTGCGCAGCCTCGCCGTCACGCTGCTCTCGCTGACACTGGCCGCTTGCTCTTCAGGGCCGTTCCGCGCGGGCCCCGGCGGTGCGCAGGGGCCGGAATCATCGCGGCCGTCGGTCCGCAATGACGGCCGCAAGGCGGTGAACGGCGCCGTGCGTCCCGGGGCCTACTACAAGGACGACGGTCCCGGTGACAACCCCCCGGACCTGGACAGGATTGCCGATGCGCAACCCAGGCCGGAGCGCCTGCACCGGTTCGCAAACAGTCCCTATGAGGTGTTCGGCAGGACCTACGTCCCGGTGCGCGGCGCGGGCGGCTTCAGGCAGCGCGGTGTCGCCAGCTGGTACGGGCGACGCTATCACGGACAGCGGACCTCGAGCGGCGAAACCTACGACATGTACGCGATGACGGCAGCGCACCCGACGTTGCCGATCCCGAGCTATGTGCGCGTCACCAACGTGGCGAACGGGAAAAGCGTCGTGGTGCGGGTCAACGACCGTGGGCCGTTCCACTCCGATCGCGTGATCGACCTGTCCTACGTGGCTGCGTACAAGCTTGGATACGTGCAGGCCGGCAGTGCGCTGGTCGACATCGAGAGTCTCGCTGCCGAAGGTGCGGTGACCGCGCAGCCGGCCCCGCCGCCGCCACCGGCGGTGGCGCAGCGCCCGCCAGCCCAGGCAGCTCAGCCGGCTGTGCCCGCGCCAGCCCCGCCTCCGGCACCGCTCCCGGTTTCGAGTGATGCGCGCGGCGTGTACCTGCAGCTCGGCGCTTTCTCGATGCGCGACAATGCGGAAGGGTTCCGTGCAAAGGTCTACAAGGAGCTGGCCTGGCTCAACGATGTGATCGAGGTGCGTACCGAGGGCGGCCTGTCGCGGCTCTGGCTGGGGCCCTACCCGACGCAGGATGACGCGCGCCGCATGGCCGAGCGCATCCAGGCCGAATTGAACCTCAAGCCGGTCGTGCTTGTCAGGTAACTGTACGTCCACCGGGGAAACCGACCCCGTGCCCTATAATTCGCCGCTTTTTTACCCCAAGGCCCTCATGTTGCGCACTGTTGCATCGCTGTTCCTGCTCTTCTTCCTTGCGCTCCCCAGTACGCAAGCACCGGCGCAAACGCCGCCGCCTGTCATTGGCAAGGCCTACGTCCTCGCGGACATTTCCAGCGGTCAGATCCTCGCCAGTGAAAAGGCCGACGAGCGGTTCGAGCCGGCTTCGCTGACCAAGCTGATGACCGCCTACCTGGTGTTCCAGTCCCTGAAGGACAAGAAACTCGCGCTTGACACTGTCGCGCCCGTTTCGGAAAAAGCCTGGCGCGCTGGCGGCTCGCGGATGTTCATCGACCCCAAGCATCCGGTCAAAGTCGATGAGTTGATCCGCGGCATGATCGTGCAATCGGGCAACGACGCGTGCATTGCGCTGGCCGAGGCCATCGGCGGCTCCGAGGACGTGTTCGCGCAGATGATGAACCGCGAAGCGCAGCGCCTGGGGATGAAGAACTCTCATTTCGTCAATTCCAACGGGCTGCCCGACGCGCAGCACTACAGTTCGGCGCGCGACATCTACCTCCTGGCCTCGGCGCTCATCCGGGATTTCCCCGCCGAGTACGCCACGTACTACTCGATCAAGGAGTACCGCTACAACAACATCACGCAGATGAACCGCAATCGCCTGCTCTGGCTGGACCCTTCGGTCGACGGGATGAAGACCGGCTACACCGAGGCTGCGGGCTATTGCCTGGTTGCTTCGTCCAAGCGCGGTCCGCGCCGCCTGATGTCGGTGCTGCTCGGGTCCACCTCCGAGTCGGCACGGGCGCAGGAATCGCAGAAGCTGCTCAACTGGGGCTTCCAGTTCTTCGATGCCGTAAAGCTCTACGACAAGGACAAGCCGGTGAAAACCATCGAGGTCTGGAAGGGGGTGGCCGCGTCGGTGAATGTCGGGCTGGACGGCGACCTGTACGTGACCGTGCCCAAGGGACAGGCGGACAAGCTCAAGGCCGACCTGCTTGCCCGGCAGCCGCTGGTGGCGCCCCTGAGCAAGGGGCAGAAGGTCGGCATGCTGCGGGTGACGCTGGAGGGCAAGGAGGTCGGGGAGTACCCGGTCCTGGCGCTGGAGTCGGTTCCCGTGGCGGGTGTGTTCGGCCGGGCCTGGGATACACTCAGGCTGTGGATAAAGTAGCCGGTTCAATTTCTCGGGCGGGGCGCGGATGACCGTATATCTGAACGGCAGCTTCATGCCGATCGAGGACGCGAAAGTCCCAGTGCTGGATCGCGGCTTCATCTTTGGCGATGGCATCTACGAACTGGTGCCGGTCTACTCGCGTGCGCCGTTCCGGCTCGAAGGCCATCTGGCGCGCATGGAGCGCAGCCTGTCCGAGGTCGGCATCCGCAATCCCCATACGCGCGTCGAATGGGCCGCGCTGATCGGGCAGATGATCGAACGGCAGTCGTTCGATGACCAGGCGGTCTACTGGCAGGTGACGCGCGGGGTGGCCAGGCGTGACCACGCGTTCCCGAAGGACGCCGAGCCGACGGTCTTCATGATGTCGAATCCCCTCGTCAGTCCCTCCCCGGCGGTGATTGAGAACGGCGCCAGCGCGATCAGCGCGCCGGATTTTCGCTGGCACCGCTGCGACCTGAAGACGATATCGCTGATCGGAAACTGCATGCTGCGCCAGCTCTCGGCAGACGAAGGCGCCATCGAAACGATCCTGTTTCGCGACGGCAACCTCACCGAAGCGTCAGCATCGAACGCCTATATTGTGAAGGACGGCGTGATTGCGACGCCGGCCAAGACCGAGCTGATCTTGCCGGGCATCACGCTCGATGTCGTCTCCGACATCGTCGCGCGCGGCAACCTGCCGTTCGAGACGCGTAAAATTTCCGAAGCAGAGGTGCGTTCCGCGGACGAGGTCTGGGTCACCTCTTCGTCCAAGGAGATCGTCGCGATCGTCACGCTCGACGGCAAGTCGGTAGGCGCCGGCAAGCCGGGCCCGGTATTTCGCAAGGCGTGGCAGCTCTACCAGGAGTTCAAGAACGAAGTCATGCGCGCAGGCGCGCAGGTCAGGGCGGCCTGACAGGGCATGCGCGGCGAGGACGGCGAAGCCGACTTCATCAAGCGCGAGTCGCTGATCGCGTTTCCCACCGAGTTCCCGATCAAGATCATGGGGCGCCGGGAGGGGGACTTCGCGCAGGGCGTGATGGATATCGTATTGCGCCACTCGCCTGGCTTCGATCCGGCAACCATGGAGATGCGCCCGAGCCGCAAGGGCAAGTACCTCGGGATCACGGTCACCATCCAGGCCGAATCGCGCGACCAGCTCGACGCGCTGTACCGCGAGCTCTGCGACCATCCCGCCGTGGTGATGGTGCTTTGATGGACGCGGTGCTCGATTCGGTAGTGCTGGTCCGCAACCTGGGCCGTATCGACTACGCGCAGGCGCTTGGGGCGATGCGGCTGTTCACTTCGCAGCGCAGCGCGGAAACCCCCGACGAACTCTGGTGCCTCGAGCATCCGCCGGTGTATACGCTCGGCCAGGCGGGCGATCCGGCGCACGGCCCGAAAATTGGATCGGACATCCCGGTGGTGCGGGTCGAGCGCGGCGGCGAGATCACCTACCACGGGCCCGGCCAGCTGGTGATCTACACGCTGGTGGACATCGCGCGCCGCGGCATCAAGGTGCGCGAGTTCGTGCGCCTGCTGGAAGACTGCATCATCGGCCTGCTGACCAGCCATGGCGTCACGGCGGCAAGGAAGCCCGGCGCCCCGGGCGTGTACGTCGACGGCGCGAAGGTCGCCGCGCTGGGCTTGCGCATCACGCGCGGCCGCGCGCTGCACGGCCTGTCGCTCAACGTCGACGTGGATCTCTCACCGTTCGCGGCGATCGACCCCTGTGGATTTCCGGGGCTGGCTGTCACCCGGACGCGGGACCTGGGTGTTGCCGCGAGCCTCGACGCGCTTGGTGCCGATTTGTCGCAGTGCATCGTCACGCAACTGGAAGCGCAGCATGCGTAAGGCGGGTGTCAAGGAAAAGGGCCAGGCCAAAACGGCGCGAATCCCGATCAAGATCGTGCCCAGGGAGCCGCTGAAAAAGCCCGCCTGGATCCGGGTCAAGGCGGC
>JBBQVP010000247.1:0-5647 GCA_038211455.1 Burkholderiales bacterium | reverse complement strand
CGCTGCAGCATCAGGTAGTCGTCGGAGTTGACCGGAATGTTCGTATGCACGTTGCCGTCACCCGCGTGCATATGCAGCGCAACGAATACGCGCCCGCGCAGGATCCTGCCGTGCATGGCCTGCGCGCCCTCGACGATTTTTCCGAAGGCCAGCCCGCTGAAGATCCGCAGCAGGTCTTCACGCAACTCGGTCTTCCACGAGACGCGTAGCGCGTGGTCCTGGATCGCGGCAAACACAGTGGCGTAGCGCTGGCTGAGCTCGCTGTGCAGCGCCCCCCAGCCGGACAGCTCAGACCCCATGTCGGTGGTCGGCGCATCGAGGTTGTCCAGCAGCCACTGCCATCGTGCGCGCACCCGCGCGATTGCCTCGAGCGCGCGCTGCGGACGCTCGCCAAGCAGTTCGGCGTCCGAGACCTTGACGTCCTGCTGGACCAGCGGAAGGCCGGCCGAAAAGTACTCGCCCAGCGCAACAAGCAGTTCCAGCTTGTTGGCGATCGAGAGCTCGATGTTGATGCGCTCGATGCCGTCCGAATACTCCGCCAGCCTCGGGAGCGGGATCACCACGTCCTCGTTGATCTTGAATGCGTTGGTGTGCTTCGCGATCGCCGCGGTGCGCGCCCGGTCAAGCCAGAAGCGCTTGCGCGTCTCCGCCGAGACCGCGATGAAACCCTCGCCGCCTCGCGCGTTGGCCATGCGCACCACGGCGGAGGCGGCGCTCGCGACTTCGTCGACCTCGTCGCCGACGATGTCCCCGAACAGCACCATCTTGGGCCGCTGGTTGCGGCGCGCCTTCGTGGCGTAGCCAACCGCCCTGAGGTAGCGCTCGTCGAGATGCTCCAGGCCGGCGAGCATTGCCGAGGCGTGGGCGTCGAGGTAGTCCTTGATTTCGACGATGGCCGGCACCGCCTCGTGCGCGCTGCCGAAAAATTCCAGGCAGACGGTGCGGATGTGGGCCGGCATGCGGTGCAGGATGAATCTCGCCGAAGTGATGATCCCGTCGGTGCCCTCCTTCTGCACGCCGGGAAGCTCGTGCAGGACCTTGTCGGTCACATCCTTGCCGAGCCCCACCCGCCGGAATGCACGTCCGGGCACTTCGATATGGCGCTCCTCGAGCAGCTTCTTGCCGTCAGGCGCGAAGCGGCAGATGCGGAACGTTGCCGTCTCCGCGTCGTGGATCTTGCCCAGGTTATGGCCGACCCGCTCGACTTCAAGCCACTCAGCGTCCGGCGTCACCATGCGCCAGGAGGCCAGGTTGTCGATCGCGGTGCCCCATAGAACGGCTTTCTTTCCGCCAGCGTTCATCGCCACGTTGCCGCCGATGCACGAAGCGTCCGCTGAGGTCGGGTCCACGGCGAACACGAGACCCGCCGACTCTGCCGCATCCATCACGCGGCGGGTCACCACGCCGGCGCCGCAGCGAATCGTCGTCGCCGTCCGCTCAAGGCCGGGCAACGGAGTGTTTTCAACTGCCCCCAGGGACTCGAGCTTTTCAGTGTTTACCACGGCAGACCTGCGTGTCAGCGGCACCGCGCCACCCGTATAACCCGTGCCGCCGCCGCGCGGGATGATCGTGAGGCCCAGACGGATCAGCTCGCGGACGATCGCCTGCACTTCCTCCTCGGTGTCCGGAGAAACGACGACGAACGGGTATTCGACCCGCCAGTCGGTTGCGTCGGTGACGTGCGAGACGCGCGCGAAGCCATCGAATGCAATATTGTCGCTGCGGGTGACGCGTGAAAGCGCGCGTTGCGCCTTGCGCCGCAGCGCGCGGGTCTCGTCGAAGGCTTTGTCGAACGCCGCGACGGCATTGCGCGCCGCCACAAGCAAATCGTCGACCCTCTCGCTTTCCCCGCGTCGCTGCTCGATTTCCTCAAGCCGGTGACGCATTCCCGCCAGTACCTGGGCGCGCCGCTTGGGATGCTCGAGCAGATCGTCTTCGAGGTAGGGGTTGCGCTGCACGACCCAGATCTCGCCGAGCACTTCGTAGAGCATGCGTGCGGACCGGCCGGTTCTGCGCTCGGCACGCAGTTCACTGATCAGGTCCCATCCGGTCTGCCCGAGCAGGCGCAGCACTATCTCCCGATCCGAGAACGATGTGTAGTTGTAGGGAATTTCTCGCAGGCGCTGCATGCGGTGTCCTAGCGGGGAGCACGGAATTCTATCCCACTGGCGGCGCCCATGTTGCGCCGCACAACCCTACTGGCATCAGGGTTCTGGCGGCGTCCGCGGATCCTCGATCCGCTCGCTATCGGCCCCGGGGTCGGGCGGGGCGGACGGATCTTCGGCCGCCCTCTCGTCCGCAAAGATATCCCGGTAACTTGCGTAGAAGCTCGCAAACAGCATCGGCATCATCGAAAGAACGAACGGAAACAGCAAGGCCATCGCACCTGGCCGGACCGCGCCGCCAGACACAAGCATCAGCACGAACAGGGCTGCAAACGGCAGGACGAAGAGCACCAGCGCGGAGGCCACGCCGTAGGTCAGGAACGCGCGCCAGTTCATCTGGCAGGCGAACAGCGAATAGAACAGCGCCTTGCCCACCGGCATCCGGTGCCAGGCGACCAGCGTCGGGGAGAACCAGAACAGCATCATCACCGGCATGTAGAGGCCGGCAGCAATGACCAGCGCGCCAAGAAATCCGTCGGACTGCACAACGTCGGCGTCCGGTCGCGCGCCGGTGACCATCCAGCGCGCCAGCGCGCCGTCATCCGCAATGGTGCTGGCCAGGAGCAGCAGCAGCATTGACGCGAAGTAGACTGCGCCGAGCACCAGTTCGCCGCGCAGGTTGTCGCGGAATCCGGAAAAGATCAGCGAGACGTCGAGCCGCTCGCCACGCTCCGCCGCACGGCTCCCCGCCATGAACGCGACGGAACATCCCGGCACGAGAACCAGCACCGCGACGACCCCGACGAACGGCACGATACTGACCGCCGTCATCAGCATCCAGTACGCGAACACCAGCACCAGCCACATGACCGGCGCAGCGCGGAACAACCGCCAGCCCTCGGGCAGCCAGCGCCAGCCACGCGATGAAGGAATCAGCTTCGCATGCATCGTTCAGTCCACCCAGGGGGCGGCAAACCCCGGTTCGGCGCGCAGGCGCAGGATCTCGCAGAAATGTTCCGGATCGTGCGCGTGCACGAGTTCGCCGGGACGCGGCAGATGAAAGTCATACAGCCGCGACAGCCAGAACCGCAGTGCCGCGGCGCGCAGCAACGTCGGCCAGGCTTCGCGCTCGGCTGGCGTGAACGGTCGCACGGACGCGTATTCGGCAAGGAACGCCGATACCCGCGCCGCGTCGAAGCGGCGATCGCGTTGCGGGTCGACCAGGCACCAGTCGTTGGCACAGACCGCGACATCGAAGAGGTACACGTCGATGCCCGCGAAGTAGTAGTCGATGAGGCCGGCAAGGCGCCCCGAATCGAACAGCACGTTGTCGCGGAACAGGTCGCCGTGCACCGGACCGCGCGGCAGGTCGGGAAACCGGTGCCGCCCCTGATAAGCGATTTCGACATCCAGCAGCACTTGCCGGCCGTGGTCCAGGAACGGGCGCACCTGCGGCGCGGTTTCGCGCCACCAGCGTGGGCCGCGCGGGTTCTCCACGAACCCGGGGTAGGAGCGCCCTGCCAGGTGCATGCGCGCGAGCAGCGCGCCCAGTTGCGCGCACTCCTCAATGCCCGGCTGCGTGACCGAGGCGCCACGCAGCCGGGTGACCAGCGCCGCGGGCTTTCCGTTCAACTCGCCGAGGTACTGGTCCGCAAGATCCGCGATCGGCGCCGGACAGGGAATGCCGTGCCGCGCGAGGTGCGCCATCAGGTTCAGGTAGAAAGGCAGCTCCCTGGCGGTGAGCTTTTCGAACAGCGTGAGAACGTAGCTGCCCTGGGAGGTCGTGACGAAATAGTTGGTGTTCTCGATACCCGCTGCGATCGGCTCGAGCCGCGCGCCGGAACCGACCGAATAGCCCTTGAGCCAGTCGGCGAGCTGGGCTTCCGAAACCGGGGTAAATACCGACAAGCGATCAGTCGAAGGTGCGGATGGTCCACATCGGCACGCGCACGCCGCTGTCGAGCGAGTCGCGGCGGATCCAGTTGCCATTGCCGGTGTTGTCCATCAGGTAGTACGGAACGCCGTTGGGCGGCGTCACTTTCAGCATGACGACCCGGCCGTTTTCGCGGAATTCCTCCACCTTGTCTTCCTTCTGCACGGGAATGTTGACCCGCGGCTCGGCCGCATTGAGGTCACCCAGCCCGGGCGCGGGCGGTGGCGGCGCAGGCAAGGGCTCGAGCTTGGGCAGGGGTCCCGTCTGGGCGAACGCCGGCAGCGCGACTGCAAGAAGTAGGGAAAAAAGGAGTTTGCGCATGGCTGAGGGTTGGTGGGCAGAATTCTAGCAGAATCGCCCGGCGTCACAGGTTGAGCATCACCTCGCGCTCCGAAGGCAGCAGCTGGAACCCGCGCTTTTCGTAATGCGCGAAAATCGCCTCCACGACCGCGTGAGGCGAATCGATCACCTGCACAAGGTTGAGATCCTCGGAATCGATCATTCCATCCTCCAGCAGGCGACTGCGTATCCACTCGACCAGTCCGGCCCAGAACGGGGAATGCATCAGGATGATGGGCATCGGCCGGGTTTTCTTGGTCTGCACCAGTACCAGGGCCTCGAACAGCTCATCCAGAGTACCGAACCCGCCCGGCATCACAACATAGGCGCAGGCGAACTTCACGAACATCACCTTGCGCGCGAAGAAATGCTTGAAGCGAAGGCTGATGTCCTGGTAGGGGTTGCCGACCTGCTCGTGCTTCAGCGTGATGTTCAGGCCGACCGACGGAGACTTGCCAAAGAACGCCCCCTTGTTGGCTGCCTCCATGATCCCCGGGCCGCCGCCCGATATCACCGCAAAGCCGGCGTCCGACAGCAGGCGCGCGGTCTGCTCGGCCAGCAAGTAACCGGCCGAATCGGCGCTCAGGCGCGCACTGCCGAAGATCGACACCGCCGGACGGATGCGGGACAGGCGCTCTGTCGCTTCGACGAACTCTGACATAATTCCAAACACCCGCCACGCTTCGCGCGAAGTCTCGGCGCCCGGGTCGGCGGGTTCCGGAAGCTTGTTCAGGTCACTCATCGTGTCTTCAATCCCTCAAAAAGAATCTGCCGGAACGCTGCTGCTGGTGGACGGTTCGTCCTACCTGTATCGCGCATTCCATGCGCTGCCCGACCTGAAGAACGCGCAGGGCGAGCCGACCGGCGCGATTTCAGGTGTCGTGAGCATGCTACGGCGGCTGTCCTCCGACTACAAGGCCACGGCGCGCGCCTGCGTGTTCGACACCAAGGCCAAGACCTTTCGGGACGACGCCTACCCGCAATACAAGGCGCATCGCTCGCCGATGCCCGAGGACCTCGTCGTCCAGATCGAGCCGCTCAAGGAAGCGATCGCCGCGCTGGGCTGGCCGGTGATCGGCGTCGACGGCGTGGAGGCCGACGACGTCATCGCGACGCTGGCCGAGCGCGCCAAGCTGGCCGGCATGGACTGCGTGATCTCCACCGGCGACAAGGACCTGGCCCAGCTGGTGGACGCGCAGGTGACGCTGGTCAACACCATGACCAACGAGAAGCTCGACATCGAGGGCGTGAAGCAGAAATTCGGTGTGCC
>JBBQVP010000246.1:0-5698 GCA_038211455.1 Burkholderiales bacterium | reverse complement strand
TTAGGCACACATGAAAAGCACGCTATTTACCCCGATCAAGCTCGGGGGCCTTACCTTGCCCAATCGCATCGTGGTGGCGCCGATGTGCCAGTACTCCGCTGACGACGGCTGCATGAGCGACTGGCACATGTCGCACCTCGGGAGCATGGCGATCTCTGGCGCGGGCCTGGTCGTCATCGAGGCGAGCGCGGTGACGCGCGCGGGACGCATCAGCCATCGCTGCACCGGCCTGTACTCCGACCACAACGAAGCCGCGATGAAGCGCGTGCTCGACCATTGTCGCCGCCTTTCCAAAAACCCCATCGGCATCCAGCTGGCGCATGCGGGCCGCAAGGCCTCAACCCAGGTACCCTGGGAGGGCCGCTCCGCGCTCGGCCCGCTCGAGGATCCCTGGCAGACCGTGGGCCCCTCGGCACTGCCATTCGACGACGTGCCGGGCTGGCATGTGCCGCACGAGCTGACGGTGGAGGAAATCCGCGCGATCGTGGATGCGTTCGCTGCCGCGGCCGTGCGCGCCGCGCGACTCGGCCTTGACGTGGCCGAGTTGCACGCGGCGCATGGCTACCTGTTGCATCAGTTTTTCTCACCCGTATCGAACCAGCGCAAGGATGCCTACGGCGGTTCGCTTGCGAACCGCATGCGCGCGCCGCTGGAGGTTGCGCGTGCGGTGCGCGAGGTATGGCCCAAGGAGCGCTGCCTCGGCGCCCGGATTTCCGGGCACGACTGGGTGGACACCGGTGCACCGATCGAAGACACCATTGCGCTGGCGAAGGAACTGGAGAAGATCGGCTACGAGTACGTCTGCATCACCAGTGGCGCGCTGCGCGGGCA
Source organism: Burkholderiales bacterium (assembly GCA_038211455.1). Classification (GTDB taxonomy): domain Bacteria; phylum Pseudomonadota; class Gammaproteobacteria; order Burkholderiales; family SG8-39; genus SZAS-79. The sequence goes on along the minus strand of JBBQVP010000246.1, from coordinate 4,867 downwards.
GACGCGCTACACCATCGGGCCGAACTACCAGGTTCCGCTGGCCGCTGCGGTCAAGGCGGCGGTGCCTGGCATCGCGGTACGCGCGGTGGGCATGATCGCGGACCCGGACCAGGCGGAGGAGATCGTGGCCTCGGGCAAGGCCGACATGGTCGCGATGGCGCGCGCATTCCTCGACAACCCGCGCTGGGTCTGGCACGCGGCCGAGAAATTCGGCCTTACTGTCGATGTCCCGCCGCAGTACTCCCGCGCCCGATACGACGCCTGGGCGGGCTCCAAGCTCGCGCGTCCGCCGGCGACCACGTGAGCGGACAGGGGGAGGTCTGAGGAGGGGCACAGCCCCTCTTCTCGTCTCGTATGGAGGTCTGAGGAGGGGCGCAGCCCCTCTTCTCGTCTCGTATGGAGGTCTGAGGAGGGGCGCAGCCCCTCTTCTCGTCTCGCCTCCCCTAATCCAGGGTGCGCTTGTAGAAGCGCAGCCCGACCAGGATCACCACCAGCATGAACGCGACGATCGGCCAGATCTGTGGCAGGAGTTCGTGCAGCGTGTTTCCCTTCAGCATGATCCCGCGCACCAGCACGAGGAAATGGGTCAGCGGGAGCACCGATCCGATGGCCTGCGCCCACTCCGGCATGCCGCGGAACGGGAACATGAAGCCGGACAGGATGATCGAGGGCAGGAAGAAGAAGAACGTCATCTGCATCGCCTGCAGTTGATTTTTAGCGATCGAGGAAAACGTGATGCCGAGCGTCAGGTTGGCGGCGATGAACAGCAGCACGACCGCGTAGAGGAGAACGATGTTTCCAAGCATCGGGACTTCGAACAGGGTCAGCGCCGCGGCGAATACCAGTGAGACCTGGATCAGGCCGATCATGATGTAGGGAACAATCTTTCCGGTCATGACTTCGATCGGCAGCGCCGGCGTGGCGAGCAGGTTCTCGAACGTGCCGCGTTCGCGCTCGCGGGTCATCGCCAGACCGGTCATCAGCACCATCGTCATCGTCAGGATCACCCCGAGCAGACCGGGAACAATGTTGTAGGCGGTGACGCCTTCCGGGTTGTAGCGACGCTGGACGCGCAGGTCGAGCGGCGCTGGCGCGGGCTGCAGGTCCGTGAGCGGGCCGCGCAGATCGCGTGCCAGTGCGGTGGAACCGATCTGCGCCAGGGCTGCGAGCGCGTTGCCGGTCGCCGCGGGATCGGTCGCATCGGCCTCGACAAGCAGCGCCGGCCGTTCGCCGCGCACCAGCCGTCGCCCGAACCCCTCGGGGATGGTCACTACGAACTGGACCTGTCCAAGCGACAGCAGCCGCTCGGCTTCCGCTTCCGTGGAGATCATTTTCGCGATGCGGAAGTAGCCGCTGTTCTGCATTCCGGCGACCAGGCTGCGCGCGTACGGGCTCGTGTCCGCGGCAAGCACGGCCGTCGGCAGGTGCCTGGGGTCGGCGTTGATCGCGAACCCGAACAGCAGCAGTTGCAGCACCGGGATTCCGATGATCATGCCGAAGGTCAGCCGGTCGCGCTTGAGCTGGATGAATTCCTTGAGGATGATCCCGACCCAGCGCGACCAGGACAGCCCGCCTGCCGCGCTCATCGGAAGTTGTCCTCACTATCTTTCATCAGACTGATAAACACGTCTTCCAGTCCCGGCGCCACGGGCTCCCAGCGATGCTCCGTCGCTGCGCCAAGGCGTGCCGCGACCCCGGCAAGCGCGCCCGCATCGGTACCCGTCACATGCAGTGTATTGCCGAACTGGGTGACGTGCCCCACGCCCGCTTCCTTGCGCAGCGCTTCGGCATAGCGGCCGAGTTGCGGTCCCGTAACCACATAGCTGCTGAGTGCCTGTGCCGCGATGACCTCCTCGACCGTGCCCGTCGCAAGCAGGCGCCCGTAGGCGATATAGGCGAGCCGGTGGCAGCGTTCGGCCTCGTCCATATAGTGCGTCGACACAAGGACCGATATCCCGGTCGCCGCCAGCGCGTGTATTTCCTCCCAGAAATCGCGTCTCGCCTGGGGATCGACGCCCGCGGTCGGCTCGTCGAGCAGGAGCAGCCGCGGCGAATGGAGCATGCAGGCCGCGAGGGACAGGCGCTGCTTCCATCCGCCGGAAAGCGATCCTGCGAGCTGCCCTGCGCGCGCCTCCAGCCCGAGCTGCGCAATGCCGGCTGCAACCGCGGCGCGACGGTTCGGCATTCCGTACATGCGAGCGACGAAATCCAGGTTTTCGCGGATGGTGAGGTCCTCCCACAGCGAGAAGCGCTGCGTCATGTAGCCGACCTCGCGCTTGATCGCCGCTGTTTCGCGGATCAGGTCGTAGCCAAGGCAGGTGCCGGCGCCCGAATCCGGGGTCAGCAGTCCGCACAGCATGCGAATCGAGGTCGTTTTCCCGCTGCCGTTCGGCCCGAGGAACCCGTAGATCTCTCCGCGGCGCACCTGCAGCGAAAGATCCTTCACCACATGCTTGTCGCCGAAGCTCTTGTTGAGGCTGCGCACGTCGATGGCCAGCGCGGGTTCGGCAGTCGGGATTGCGGTCGCAGTCACGCCTGCACTCATGACTGCGCTCACGGCCGGTTCACGCGCGGCTCACCGGGCGGACAACTTCACATCCACCGGCTGTCCTGGATGCAGCCTGGCGGCGTCCGCGGGAGCAGGGCGCGCCTCGATCATGAACACAAGCTTGGACCGCGACTCCTTGCTGTACAGGTTGGGCGGCGTGTACTCGGCCTGGGCCGACAGGTAGGTGATTTTTGCGGCAATCGGCTCCCCGCAAGCGTCGCAGGAGATTGTGACTGCCTGCCCGGGCGCGAGTGAGCCAAGCACGGTTTCTGGCACGAACAGGCGCACCTTGCGGTTGGCCGGCGGCAGTAGCGCGACTACCGGGCGCCCGGCAGGCACCCACTCGCCCTCCACATAGAACGTGTCCTGCACGTACGCCGCCGCCGGGGCCGACACACTTTTCTGTTGCAGCCGCCAGGCGGCCTGCGCAAGGGACGCGCGCGCGGCATCGGCGTCGCGCAGTGCCCCTTCGAGCTCGGCATTGCGGCCCAGCGGCTGCAGCGCGGCGCGGATCTGCGCTTCTGCCTCGATCACCCGCGCGGTGTCGCGTTTGAGCGCGGTGCGCGCTTCGTTCAGGCGCTCCGAGGAAATGAATCCACCCAGGAAGAGCTTCTCCTGCTGCTGCAGCTGGCTGCGCGACAGGTCGCGCGCCGCCTGCGCCTGCGAGAGCTGGGCGCGGATCGAATCGATCTCCGGGGCGCGCTTGCCGAGTTTCAGGTTGCGCAGCTTCGCCTCGGCGCTCTTCAGGCGTTCCTCGGCTTCGGTCCGGGCTGCACGCTCGCTTTCCTGCTCCAGCACGAACAGCGGCTGGCCTTCGACCACGTTGCCACCGCGGCGCACTTCGAGCTTCTGCAATTGCCCTGCAGTGGGGGAGGCGAGGTTGATGTATTCGCCTTCGACATAGCCCTGGTAGCCCGTGGGTGCCGGTTGCTCGCAACCGGCGAGCACAGCACTGGCCAGGGCCAGAGCGCACAGGTCACGCCTAGACAAGGAAGTTGCCGGCTTCGAACCTGACATAGGCGTTGTCGTCGTCGAATGCGACGCCGGCGGGATCGCCGCCCTCGGCGATACGCTTGAGCTGCTGCTCGAGGAGCCGGCGCAGCAGCGCGATGCCCTTGTCGCTGGTCGCGAGGTGCTCTTCGGAGTGGTGCGCGATTGGGCCCTGGCTCGTCTGGGTTTCGTAGTCGCCGGGAAATCTCTGGTGCTCGTCTGCGTCCAGTTCTGGCCAGGTCTTGCCGTTGTAGCGCGAGCGGAATTTGGACAGGCCGTTTTTTTCGGTGACGCGTCCCGCGGTGTAAATCCGGTAGTTCGTGTCGTCGATCGGCAGCACCCAGCCGATCGATTCGACCATGCCGTAGCTGCCGACCCGCGGATTGGGCACCACGCGCAGGGTGGGAATCGCCGCCTCGGTCACGCGCAGAAAGGTTTTTCCGTCCTGCATCGTTCGTGTGGAGGTCACCTTGACGCCATGTGCGGTGGATTCGAAAACGACCTTGGGCATGCTGGCCATCTGGGACGTGAACTGCGCGCCGGAAAACGAGCCGTGCAGGATCGGCACATGGAAGGGATCGACCACGTTTTCATAGTGCTGCAACCAGTTGCAGGGTGCTGTCGGCGGCCCGCCCGTACCGATGCCGCTGTCGTCCGCATCGATGAATTCGCCCTCTCCGAGAACTTCGAGGCACTCGAAACGCGGCAGCAGCGGTTTTTTTTCGGCTGGACCCAGGTACGCGAATACGAGGCCGTAGCGCTCCTCGACCGGGTACCAGGGCTGGCGCACCTTGTCGCGCCGTGGCCCACCGCCATCCTCGCAGGGCTGTTCGAGGCAATGTCCTTCGACGTCGAACAACCAACCGTGGTAGCAGCAGCGGATTCCCGCCTCCTCGGTCTTTCCGTAATAGAGCGAAGCGCCGCGATGCGCGCAATGGGGATACACGAGCCCGGCGCGTCCGGCGCCGTCACGGAACAGGATCAGGTCCTCGCCGAGCAGGCGCACTTTGCGCGGCACCGCGCCGGCATCCGCGCAGAGCCCGACAGGATGCCAGTAGCGGCGCAGGAGTTCGCCCATCGGCGTGCCGGCGCCAACCTCGGTCAGTTCGCGCCGCCAAGTGGGCGGTTGTCTCCCGTACGCGGTTCCGGTGTCCATCACCTACTCCGAGAACAACGCGTCGACCGCATCGGCGTCGAAGCGGTATTCGTGATTGCACATCTCGTTGCGGATCAACACCTCGCCTTTTTCCGCGAGGATGGAGTCGACTTCGGCACGCCCCAGGTTCTTCAGCACATCTTTCACCTTCTGCGGGTCGTAAGGGCAGTGGT
>JBBQVP010000245.1:0-5709 GCA_038211455.1 Burkholderiales bacterium | reverse complement strand
ATACAGCGACTCCCCCTTGCTGACGCGGATCTTCTCCCCGGTCTCGAACTCCAGGTCGACCCAGCCTTCCAGCGTGTAGATGAACTGGCCTTCGCAGGCGTGGTAGTGCCAGCCGGTCGGCGCGGACATTTCCTTGACGATACGCATGACCTGCGCGCGAAGCTTGCCTTCGCTCGCCTCGGTCACGCCAAGATCGCGGTAGGTCATGAAATCGCGCCGGCCCGGGACTTGCGGCGCATTGGCCTTGGTGGCGTGGCGCAAGGTCATTCCGGTGGCGGCCGGGGTTGCGGCTCTGGCAGCTAGGCTGGACATGTGAAGTTCTCCTGTCGTCGGAAAATGCGCCGGCGATCGGGGCGGCACGAACCGCTGCATCCCGGCGTCCGTGCAGCTTACTCCAGGCCAGGCCAGGCCTGCGACCAATGCATGGTTCCATTCCGCTGGATAAACCTAAACACACTAAAATACCCACCAGTGCAAGCGCAACCAGGAGCAAACGGGTCATGGCCGGATTGTGCGACGGAAGGCTCACGAGCGTGACCGGCCAGAGCATCGTTGTCGATGCCAGCGGCACCACCTGAGCCCGTGTTCGAGGGCCTGAAAGTCATCGATTGCGCAAGTTATATCGCCGGCCCGGCGACCGCAACCGTGCTGTCTGATTTCGGCGCGGAGGTGATCAAGATCGAGCCGCCCGGTGCGGGCGATCCCTATCGCACACGCGCGCAACCGCGCGCCGGATTCGTCAGCGCGGACAATCCGAACTGGCTGGTGGATGCACGCAACAAGAAGAGCCTCGCGCTCGATCTTGCCGCCGAGCCCGGCAGGGCGGTGCTGCGAAAACTGGTGGCCGTTGCCGACGTATTCATCACCAACTATCCGTCGGACGTGCGCCGCCGGCTGCGCCTGGACTACGCCGAACTCGCGCCGCTCAACCCGCGCCTGATCTACGCGTCTTTCACCGGCTTCGGCGAAAGCGGGCCGGATGCCGACAAACCCGGTTTCGATGCCACCGTCTGGTGGGCACGCAGCGGGATCATGGACCTGGTGCGAACCGGGGATGCGCCGCCGACGCGTTCGCCGCCAGGCATGGGCGATCATCCCTCCGCGCTTGCCCTGTACGCGGCGATCGTCTCGGCGCTCTACAAACGCGAACGCACCGGACGCGGCAGCCATGTCGGCTCCTCGCTCCTCGCCAATGGCCTGTGGGCCAATGCCTGCGCGGTGCAGGCGGCGCTGTGCGGCGAGGACGTGCGGCCCGAACCCGCGCGCGCGCATTCCAGCGTGCCGTGGCGCATTGCCTACCGCTGCAAGGACGATCGCTGGCTGATCCTGTCCATCACACCCGACGAAACGCGCTGGCTTGCGTTTCGGCGCGCGTTGAACGCGGACGCGCTCGACGATCCGCGGTTCGCGACGCTTGCAGCATGCAAGCTGCATACGCGCGAACTCATAGGCGCGCTAGATTCGATATTTGCGACGAAACCGCTCACCGACTGGAGCGCGCTGCTCGATGCGAACCGTATCGTGTTCGGCCGCGTCGCGACCATGGCTGAGGTCGTGGGCGATGCGCAGGCGCGCTCAGGCGGCGCGTTTGTGCCGTTCGCCGACAGCGCGCAACTGACCATCGACAGCCCTTTCTGGATCGAGGGCGTTGCGAAAACACCGCCCCGGCGCCCCCCCGGCGTGGGTGAGCACAGCGATTCGATTTTGGCCGCTGCCGGCTACAGCGACGCGCAGATTCGCGGGCTGCGCGAGGACGGCGTGGTCGGCTGATGCGCGGACGCTTCAGGTGGCGAGAGCACGAAATCTCGAGCGCGCACCCGATCCCTTGATTGCGGGAAGAGTTCCAACGACCGACCAAAGAGGCAACGACAATGAGGAAGATCTCTGAACAGTTCGTGCCGGGCAAGCAGGGCCTGGCGATCGAACTGCAGCCCGGCCAGCACCTGCGTGTGGTGGATCTGGAAGGCCGGCAGGTTGTCGACATGGCGCTCTTCAATCTGGGCAATCTGCGCGAGAAGCTGTCCACCTCGTACTCGCGCACGCGCTACGTCTCGAAACGCGTCGGCGAGTACGTTCCGCGGGATCGGATCGCCGCAAACGACATCCTGCTATCGACGCTTTGCCGCCCGATGATGACCCTCGTCGAGGAGACGGCCTCCGAGAAGGGCGTGCACGATTGCCATAATCGGATGTGCAATCGTTACCTCTACGAGGTGCAACTCGGCCTCGGGCCGCTCGATGGCTGCCACGAGATCATCGCGCGCGCGGTCGCGCCGTACGGCCTGCTTGCGGAGGACATCCCCGACACCTTCGATATCAATATGCGCTATGAGCACGACTGCACCCGGCACGCGTGGGTGATCGGGTTGCCGGCCAGCCGCGCCGGCGATTACGTCGAGTTTCGCGCCGAGATGCCGCTCCTGGTCGCGCTGTCGGTGTGTCCGCTCGAAGCCGGCCAATGCAATGGCGGCAAGTCGACCCCGATATCGGTGGAAATATATGCATGATCCCAATGGCCTGCACGGCCCGCACGGTCCGCCTGCCTCCCGGCCGGCGCGGGCCACGCAGCGCAGCCTCTGCGGTCTATGGACAAACCCGGGCACGCAACGTACCGTTTGTCCGCGCAGATCCCGGAGTTGAAGCAACCCGGATGCGAACACCCAGGAACGTCTGTTCCCGAGCTGGACCGATCGTTCATGGCAGGGTCTTTGGTGTGCTGCTCGACGTGGGAGGGGAGCATGGCTTCAGCTTCACGCAGACAGTTCCTCGTTGGTTCGGTGGCTATGCTGGTCGTTTCCCGCCAGGCCGCTGCGCAGCAGGCCGCCGGGCGGCGTTACACCATCGGGTTCCTCGTGCCCAATGAACTCAGGCTCCAGGCCGGCTATGAAGCTTTTGTCGAAGAGATGCGGGTACGCGGCTACGCGGAAGGCGCCAACCTGCGCATCCTGCGCAAGGAGGCCGGCGGAAGGTTGGACAATCTCCCGGCGCTGGCCCGCGAGCTGGTCAGCGCCCGGGTCGAAGTGATCGTCGCGTTCAACACGCCCGGGTCGCGCGCAGCAATCAATGCGACGCGTGAAATTCCAGTGGTTATCACCCAGACAGGCGATCCGGTGGGAAGCGGATTTGTCACCAACCTGGCCCGCCCCGGTGGCAACGTCACGGGCATCTCGAACATTGTCGCGATCCTCGCGCCCAAGCGCATGGCGCTGCTGAAGGAGACCCTCCCTGCGATGCGACGACTCGCTGTGTTCTTCAACCCTGACGATCCGATCACGGTACCCCAGGTCCGCGACGTGAAGGCCGCCGCCCCGAAGTTGAATATCGAAGCCCGGCTGGTCCCCGTGCAGAATCCGAAGGAGCTGCCGGATGCGTTCAGGAAAATCGTTGCGTGGCGAGCCGATTGCGCCATGTGGCTGCTCGGACAAGGGCATTTGTTCCGGGCACTGTCGATCGAGCTGGCCGCCCAACACAAGCTTCCGCTCATGGCGGACAATTCGGGCGCCACCGTTCTCGGCGGACTCATCGCCTACGGCCCGGACAACGCAGAAATCTTCAGGCGCACCGCGGCGAAGGTGGATCAGATCCTGAAGGGCGCAAAGCCCGGCGACCTGGCGATTGAGCAGCCGACCACGCTCGAGCTGGCAATCAACCTGAAGACTGCGGCAGCGCTCGGCCTGACAATTCCACCGTCGATCCTGTTGCAGGCGACAAAGGTCATCGAGTAGCAAGGAATCTTCGCGCCGGCGCGCATGACTGCCACCGGCCCGCCAGCCGAACGCCATGCCGTTTCAGGCAACTCACCCCGCGAACACCAGTTCCGTCTGCCTCCCCCGCTGGTGGAACACCACCGCCCTCCGCCCCAATCTCCGCCCCAGCGCAAGCGCCGCTTCGCGGAACACGGCGCTAGCTCCGCGGGATCCGCCGGGTGCGATGCCCGACGGTGATCACCTGCCCGTGGCGCGAGAGCACGGCATACAGCCCCGCGAGGCGCTGCGCGGTGCTCTTCGCGCGCGAGGCCGCGGCGAGGCGCCGCTGCGCGGCCTTGTCCATGTAGAGGATCACCGCGCCGTGGTGGTCGTAGGCCTCGCGCCCGTAAGACAACAACAGCTCGAGCGCTTCGGATTCGATGCCGCGCTGCTGCATGCGCGCGCGGGCGTGCAGGCTGAGCGATGCGGCGGCGGGCCGGGTCGGGGTAGAGGTGCGGGAAGGAGTGCGAGCAGGAACCTGGGTTTCGGTGAGCATGGCGAACCTCCGTTACGCGTCGGGAGGCCAGTGTGCGACCGCGGGTGGCTCAGGGCGTGAGCCTGGACAAAGTTGACCTCCACCGCGCGGGGCGAGCGCAACACGCTGGAGAGCATGGCGACGCCCTGCTCGGTGAAGGCGTAGGGCAGGTATTTGACGTTGCCGCCCTGCTTCAAGGTCACAGTTTGTGACCTTGAAAGTGCGACCGAATTCGCTTCCTCGGTGGTTTAATGCAGCATGGTGTTCACCGGTTGACCGCATGACCTGGTTCGTACTCGCGCTGCTTGTGGCCCTCGGCGGGATCTGGGCGGCCTACAAGCGCTCCAAGCGCATGCCGCCGCTGCGCGACCCCAAGGACCACGGTCCGAAAGCGGGCGAGCGCATCGACATCAACGACCCGGCAAGCCTCGCGCGCTGGAGCGCGGAGCTCGGTGTTGATGAATATGACCTCAGGGGCGCGATCCAGGATGTCGGCCCGGACGCGGAAGCGGTGCGCAGGCACCTCGCAGAAAAGTAGGCCGCGCGGCAATTCTTCCTGAGGCCGTTTACTTTCCCAGCTTGCGGTCGAGCTTTTTCAACAACGCCAACCCGCGCGAAGCGTCGCCCGATTTCGCAGCCGCACGAAACTGGTTTGCCATGTCGTGCTGTACCAGGGCGACTGTGGCCAGTTCTTCGAGCAACTGATTGACGCTGGTATTGCGGCTGGCCGCAAGCTGCTTCAGCCGTGCGTGCTTGGCTTCGTTGATGCGCAGGGTGACGACGGACATGTTCAGGGCTCCTTCAGCAGGTGTTACGCACCTCTGTACGACTCCATGCTGATGATACTTCAGGTCTCACATCGCCTGACGCCCGCTCGCCACCGTTCCCACATCGCCAGTGCCGCGCGCATGCGAACCTGCACTATTCCATCCCCGCGTTCCGGTACGATCCTTGCACTCTCACGTCGGACCGCCGTTTTGCCCCGTCTCCCGAATTTCAAGACCCTCTCCCCCACCCTTCGCGGCATGCTGTGGATGGCGGCAAGCGGGTTTTCGTTCACGATCCTCAACGCCACGTTGAAGCACCTGTCGCAGAACCTCGAACCGCTGATGGTCGGCTTCCTGAGGTACGGCCTGGGCGCGCTGGTGATCATCCCACTGGTGCTGCGCGTGAGCGTGGCGACGCTGCGGCCGAGAAAACCCGGCATGCAGTTCGCGCGCGGCGCGCTGCACACGGCCGGGATCATGTTCTGGTTCGCGGCGCTGCCTGTAATTTCACTTGCCGAGCTGACCGCGATCGGCTTCAGCGGGCCGATCTTCATCTGCCTTGGCGCGGTGGCCTTCCTCGGCGAGCGCATGACGATGGCGCGCTGGCTGTCGGTATTGATCGGCTTTGGCGGCGTGCTGCTGGTGGTGATGCCCGGAGGCGGGGGCGGCGGGTTCGCCGGCATCTCGCGCGGCACGCTGATGCTGCTTTGCTCGGTGCCCC
>JBBQVP010000244.1:0-5792 GCA_038211455.1 Burkholderiales bacterium | reverse complement strand
GTGCTCGACCTCACATCGGTCGTGCTCGGCCCGCTCGCCACGCAGATACTCGGTGACTACGGCGCTGACGTGATCAAGATCGAAACCCTCGAGGGCGACCTGATGCGGGCGAACGGCGTCTCGCTCCACCCCGGCATGAGCTCGGTGTTCCTCGCCATCAACCGCAACAAGCGCTCGATCGCGCTTGACCTGAAATCTCCCGACGGCGCGGCGGTGCTCCAACGCCTGATCGCCGGGGCCGACGTTTTCGTCCACAACATGCGCGTGGCTGCGATCGAGAAGCTCGGCTTCGGGTATGCGGCCGTGGCGGCACTGCGGCCGGACATCGTCTACTGCGTCGCAACCGGGTTCGACCAGAACGGGCCGGACCGAAACAAGCCGGCATTCGACGACATCATCCAGGCGGCATGCGGCCTGGCCGGCCTCAACGGCATCGAGTCAGGCAAGCCCGACTACGCGCCCACGCTGGTTGCGGACAAGACCACCGGAATGGCGCTGGTCAACGCGGTGCTTGCCGCGCTGTTCCACCGCGAGCGCAGCGGCGACGGCCAGTACGTCGAAGTCCCGATGTACGAAACGATGGTCGCCTTCATGCTGGCCGAGCACCTCGGCGGGCTGACATTCGATCCCGCGCCGGTCGGCGCGGGCTATGCGCGGCTCTTGAGCGGCGGCCGCAAGCCCGCCCCGACGCGGGACGGGTACATCGGCATCCTGCCGTACACCGCGGATCACTGGTCGGCCTTTTTCAGGACCGCCGGGCGCAACGACCTGGCCGAGCGATACGGGATCGCAGACAAGCAGGCGCGCAACAGGCACATCGCCGACATGTACCGCGACATGGCGGAAATCACGCAGCAGCGAACGACCGCGGAATGGGTGGAGATCTGCACGCAGCTGGACATCCCGGTCACCCCGATCCTTTCGCTCGACGAGCTTCCGAAAAATCCCCAGCTGCAGGCCAGCGGGCTGTTCCGCACCGCGGTACATCCGAGCGAAGGGGCCATGCGATTCGTCGCGCCGGCGACGAAGTTCTCCGCCACGCCTGCCGGCGTGAGGATGCAGGCGCCGCAACTCGGCGGCAACTCGGCGGAAATCCTCGCCGAGGCCGGCTACGCGGAGGAAGAGATCGCGGACCTGGCCGCGCGACGGGTCGTGCTGCAGGCTGTAGTAACTTAGGCTACATGTCCGAAAGCGGCGTGGAGCGCGCCCGCGCCAGGTCGCGCACGCGCATCGACTGGACAACAGCTTCCAGATGACGGTGCAGCCCTTTCAGTGCCTCGGGGGCCAGGTCGCTCAGCGCCTGCTGGAGTACGCCGATCAGCGGCTGCGGCGCGGACTTGAGGGCCGCCTTTCCGAGAGGCGTAACGAATACGGTGACCACTCTCTGGTCATCGCCCTCCCTGCGCTTCTTGACCAGCTTGAGCGCCCCCAGCCGCTCGAGCATATTGCTCGCCGTCGACTGGTGGATCGCAAGCGCGCGGGCCAACTCGCCGACCTTGATTCCCGGCCGCTCATTGATCCTGGTCAACGCCCACAGCTGAGCCCCGCTCACACCGCTACGCTTCTCGACATGGTCGTAGTGCGTACGCACGGAGCGCACTACGACGCGAAATTGCTGCAACACAGCAAGCATGGTCGCGGTTTGGTCGTGCCCACGCTCCCGCGGTCGGCGAACGTTCGGGCGAACGACTTTCTTGCCGCCCGTTCTCAGCGTCTTTTTGCTCCCTCTGGCTGGCGACACGTCAACCCCGGTCCGGATTCCTGGCTTTTGCCATGTTCGGGATTATCTGCCGTTTGGCGCCGAATCGCGGCAGTTCGGTGCGCGCCGGTGCGAAACAGGTGACCCAGACATGCATTCCGACCTGCTTGAATTTTTATATTTGCACAAATACATTTGTCCAAATATACTGGTTCCCGCTGGTTTACCCGCCCGGCAGTGCAGCAGATGGTTCGTAAGGAGGAGGGAGACGGGACTGGCAGGGCTGCCTGAGAATGAGGGTTCCGGGCAGCCCTTTTTTTTCGCCCCGCTCCCCTCAGCCGGTCACGCCCGAAGCCTGCAGGATCGCCCGCACCCGCGCGCGCTGCGCGTCGCTGATCGTCAGCCGCTCGGCGAAATCGCGCCCCAGCGGACGGGTTGCATCGATTCCCATCTTGGTCACGGTGAAAGCTTCGGGGTCGGAACTCGGGTCGAGTATCGCGCCCTTGGCATGCGGAATGAACACGATGTCCCGCTCGGCGCGCACGCGTGTCGCGACCGCCCACATCACGTCGTTCATGTCGAAGATGTCGACATCCTCGTCCACGACGATCACGTACTTCGTATAGAACTCGGTGCCCAGCGCAGCCATGATCGCCTGCTGCGGCTCGCCCTGCGAGGATTTGCGCATCTTGACTATTGCGAGGAACGCGCCGCAGGTGCGGTGCGGGACATGCACCGCGATGACCCCCGGAAGGTTGCGCCGCAGCGTGTTGAGGATCTCGCCCTCGCGCGTCACGCAGGAGACCAGGATGTGGTCCTGCGACATGCCTGAGGCCACGGAATGGAACATCGCATCGCGCCGCATGCGGATCCGCTTCGCGATGAACACGTTCTGCGTGCTGCGAAACGAGGCGTAGCCGGTGAATTCGCTGAACGGGCCTTCGGGCTCGCGCACACCCGCAAGGATTTCACCCTCGATGATGATCTCCGCGCCGGCCGGGACCTCGAGATCCTGCACCCCGCACTTCGCCAGCCGGTAAGGCTCCCCGAACAGTCCGCCGATGATCTCGAATTTACGCACGTTCGGCGGATAGGCGAACACCATCGAACCCATGTAGTGCAGCGGATGGATTCCCAGCGTGATCGCCGCCGGCAGCGCCTCGCCCTTCTCTTCGGCGCGCTTGTGGAACTCATGCATGCGCCGCCGGGAGTGCAGCGACACGCCAAGGCGGTTCTTCCCGGTCAGCATGAAGCGGTGAAAGCCGGTAGTGTCCACGCCGCTGGCCGGGTCGCGCGCGGTGAGCTGCCCGCCGGTGATGTACGGCGCCTTGTCGACATGGAAATGGGTGGGAATTGGCAATTTCGTCAGGTCCACCGCGTCACCTTCCAGAACCACTTCCTGCCAGGGCGCAACATCGACCAGTTCGCACGGGATGTATTTCTGGCAGCGCTCGCGAAACGCGCTAGGCAGGTCAGGCTGGGGCACACCGAGGCAGGCCGCGAGCAGCTTGCGGTTGCCGGCAATATTGGTAACCACCGGCATGCTGTGACCCTCGACGTTCTCGTAGACCACGACCGGGCTCCTGCCCATCTGCTCGAGCTCGAAAATCAAAGACGTTATGTCGAGCTTCGTGCTGACCGGTTCGCGTATGCGCAGCAGTTCGTCGGGATAGTCCCGCGCAACCATGTCGAGGAACCCGCGCATGCTTTGGGGATCGTTCATGAATCCGTCTCCGTAGTTTCGTTGCCCGGTCGGGCAGAGGCGAATGGTAAACCGCCAAGGGCGCAGTCCGAATGCCGCGCGCAGCGCGGCGGCGAGCCTACGGCTTCGCTTGGGGACTCCAGGTCTCGACGCAGCGGAATTCCGCCACCTGAAGCGCGTCTTTGCGCGGCTGGCCGAACGCGATCCAGCCGTGGCCAAGGAGCGTCATCTCTTCGCGATGCACCTTCACCTCAGCCTGCCCCTCAAGCGTCACGTAGGTGCCGTTCGAACTGTGGTCAGCGAGCACGAAATGGTCGCGCCGCCGCTCGATCATCGCGTGCGCCCGCGACACCACGGCGTTGTGGATCGTGAAGTCAGCCTCGTGGTCGCGCCCAAAGGTTACCTTGCGCCGGTCCGGACCCATGTCGACGCGCCGGCCTTCAATCTCAAGTTCAAGCATCGCGCGCCCGGAGGTCCGCGTCGAACCGGCGGTGATCGAGGTCATGTCCTGGTTCGCGCCCTGCCAGACGATCTCGATCAGGTCGACTTCCTTTTCCTTGCCCTTGACCGGGATTGCATACAGTTTGCGCAGATTACCGGTGAACAGGCTCGAGAGCCCCTCGGCCGTGTCCTTGTCGGTAATGATCTGGCCTTTCGAGGCAAGGTCACACAGGCGCGAAGCGAGGTTCACGGTATCGCCGAACACGTCGTTGTCGCGTTCGACCACCGGTCCGAAGTGAAACCCGATGCGCAGCCCCAGGCGGGCGGCCGAGGCCGTGCCCAGGCTTTCCACGCGCATCTGCATCTCGGCGGCGGCGGCGGCGGCCCCGTCGGCATCCTTGAAGACCGCCATCACCGCATCGCCGATCGTCTTGATCACGCGACCGTGCGCCTCGGTGGTGCAGTCCGACATCGTCTGAAGGCAATTGCCCACCAGCGCGAACGCGCGCGCATCGCCGAGGATTTCGTAGAGTGCGGTGCTGCCGGCGACGTCCGCAAAAAGCACTGCACATTCCATATTCGATGCTCCGATTGATCCCGAATCCAGTCTGCACCCACTTACGCTGCAGAAGTTGACCTCGATCAACTCCGGCGAACCACGAGGCGAGGATTGAAGAGATTTCGCAGGTATATGATCGAAACATGCTGCTAATCCGCCGCCGCCTGTTCCTGCTACTTGCACTGGCCCTTATGCTCGGTGGCGCCTGGCTCGCGCCGCTCGATGCCGGCGCGGAAGTGCAGGTCCAGTCCGGCCTGAAACGCGCGCTTGCCAGTTTCGCCGCCGCCCGGACCCTGAATGCGGTGATATCCGTCGTCCAGGGCACGGAGATTTCCATCCAGATCGCAGGGCTGGGCCCCACTTTCGCCCCGGGTCAGGTACTCGACCCGGTAAACGACCTGGTCGAGCAATTTTCTACGCTGATGCTGCTGGCCTCGGTCTCTTTCGGGATCCAGCTCATCCTGCTCAAGTTCGGCGCCTACTGGGCGGTTTCCGCACTGCTGTCAGCGGCCGCGATCGCCTGCGTCTGGCTGAACTGGCGGGGACCGCCGCGACGCAGCTGGCCGACGCGGCTTCTGCTGGTCTTGCTGCTGGTACGGTTTGCGATACCCCTGGTCGTCCTGGGAAGCGAAGCGGGCTTCCAGTTGTTTCTTTCCGAGCGATACGCTGCGGGCGAAGCAAAGATCGAACTCTCCGGCAGGAAGTTGACGGCCCTGTCAGCGCCGCCGATTGCGCCCCGGGAAGGAGAAACGCTGGGAGACCGATTCAGGCGCTGGACCGCGCAGGGGGCCGACGTGGCCCGCCAGGCCAGCCAGCTGATCGACGACCTGAAGCGGGCGGCTGACGAGACGGTGGAGCATATCGTCATGCTGGTCGCCGTATTCCTGATCCAGACGCTGATTCTGCCGCTCGCCCTCCTCTGGTCCCTGATCCGGTTCGGTGGGGTGCTGGGCGCGCTCACCAGGGCGGAGAAGAAAGCCTGAGTTGCTCCGGACTGCCAGTAGAATGGTGTGATTGACCACGCCCGCGCGCTCGACAACTGCCTGACTGGACCGCATGAGCAAACCACACTCCCTTGCCAAAGACGGCCGTGTCGCGAATGCGGCCTGGGCGATCAGCATGCTCTGCGTGGTGCTTGCCATTGCCGATGCGATTGCGGGACTGTTTGCCGGGATCGGTGTTTCCTTCAAGGGACTTTTTAACAGGTTGTCTTGTTTTCTAATGACCAGGATGAAGAGATAAAGCGCCACGGCCAACAGAAAAATTGCTCCAGGTTGAAAGAGGGCAATGACCTCATGCCGTCATAAAAATGGAACGCTCGACCGTGCAACAATTCCTTCAACAACAGCAACAAGCCAATAAACATTAAATAGGGATAAAAAGAACGCAGC
>JBBQVP010000243.1:0-5820 GCA_038211455.1 Burkholderiales bacterium | reverse complement strand
AGGCGGTCCACGTAGACCGGCCGCTCGGTGCGCCAGGTGCCGGTGTGGTTGGCGAGGCTCGAACCGGGGTCGAGCGTGATCGCGAAGGGCTTGCGCATCATGCCTCCTGCGCCACGAGGCCGAACTTGCGGATGTTGCGGTCGGCGATGGCCTGGACTGCGGCGATCACCTCGCTGCGCGGCTCCGGTTTGAACAGGTGCGCGAAGCGGCGCTGCGGCCGCAGGTACTCCTCGACCGGAACCTTGCGCCGAATCGGCGAAACGCGCGTCACTTCGCCGTGCTCTGCCTCGAACACCGGGAACAGGCCGGTTTCCTTGGCGAGGCGCGCCATGCGGATCGTGTCATTCGACGCATGGCCCCAGCCGAGCGGGCACGGAACAAGGATGTGCAGGTAGCGCGCGCCGCGGAATTCCATTGCGCGCTTCACCTTGGCTTCGAGGTCGTGCAGATCGGCCACCGTCGCGGTCGCCACATAGGGGATCCCGTGCGCCATCGCGATCACCGGCAGGTTCTTGCCCTGCCCGAACGGGTTCCCCGGCGCGCCGCCGACCGCCATGGTGGTGGCGGTGCGCGCGGCCGGCGGAGTGGCCGAGGAACGCTGCACGCCGGTGTTCATGTACGCCTCATTGTCGTAGCAGATGTAGAGCACGTCGTCGTTGCGCTCGAACATCCCCGACAGGCAGCCGAAGCCGATGTCGGTGGTGCCGCCGTCGCCGCCTTGCGCGATCACGCGCACTTCGTTGCGGCCCTTCACCTTGAGCGCGGCCGCGATCCCGGTCGCGACCGCGGGCGCATTGCCGAACACCGAGTGTATCCACGGAATCTGCCACGAGGTCTCGGGATACGGGGTCGAAAACACCTCAAGGCAGCCGGTGGCGTTCGCGGCTACCAGCTGGTTGTCGGTCGCGCTCATCGCCGCGTCGATCGTGTAGCGCGCGCCCAGCGCCTCGCCGCAGCCCTGGCAGGCGCGGTGGCCGGAATTGAGCGAGTTGGTGCGGCGGGTGTTGGCCTGCACCGTGCGGACGTCCTCCGGCAGCAGGCGGTTGCCCACGGTGAAGGTTCCGGTCTGGTAGAACTTGACGGGCTGGAATGACATGGCGCTCCCTCAGCCTGCGCGCGAGGCGACGGTGCCGACTTCGCGCAACACGTTTTCGGCCAGCGGCCCGCTGCGCCGCGTTTCTTTTTCGCGCTCGAGCACCCGCGCCACGACGCCGTGGTCGAGGTCGAGGAACGTGGTCAGTTCGAGCCGGTCCTGCATCGCCTCGGCGAGCATGCGCGCGAGCGACGCCTTGGTGATCGCGCGCCCGCCCAGGCCTGCGATCACGTCATACACCGGGACTGCCCGGCCGCCGAGCAGCGCGTTCGTATTCAGCGTCGTGCGCACGTTGGTAGAGACGATCCCGCCCACCCCGACCGCGAGGCTCTTCTCAAGCACGACGACGCGCTTCGCGCCGGCCAGCGCACCGCGCACCGCCTGCGTCGGCCAGGGCCGAAAGCAGCTGATGCCGAGCACACCGATCTGCGCGCCCGTATCGCGCAGCTCGTCGATCGTGTCCTTCAGCGTGCCGAGCACCGAGCCCAGCGCGATCACCACCGTCTCGGCATCTTCGGTGCGGTAGGGGCGCACCAGGCCGCCGGCATCGCGGCCGAATGCCGCGCGGAATTCCGCCGCCCACCCCGGGATGAGTTCCAGCGCCTGCATCTGCTTGTAATGCGCGAGATAGCGCACCTCGGTGAAGGCCTCGGGGCCGACCATCGCGCCAATCGACACCGGCTCGCGCGGGTCGAGCACCTGGCGCGGCTCGAAAGGCGGCAGGTAGGCGTCCACCTGCGCCTGGTCCGGGACATCGACCCGCTCGTAGGCGTGCGTGAGGATGAAGCCGTCCATGCAGACCATCACCGGCAGCGAGAGCGTCTCTGCCAGCCGGAACGCCTGGATGTGCAGGTCCATGGCTTCCTGGTTGGTCTCGGCGAACAGCTGGATCCAGCCACAGTCGCGCTGCGACATCGCGTCGGTGTGGTCGTTCCAGATATTGATCGGCGCGCCGATCGCGCGGTTGGCCACGGTCATCACGATCGGCAGCCCGAGCCCCGAGGCGTTGAACAGGGCCTCGGCCATGAAAAGCAGCCCCTGCGAAGCGGTCGCGGTATAGGCGCGCGCGCCCGCCGCGGATGCGCCGATGGCAACCGACATCGCGGCGAACTCGGATTCCACGTTGATGAACTCGCAGGGGGCGAGCGCCCCGCGCTTCACGATTTCGCCCAGCGCTTCGACGATATGCGTCTGCGGCGAGATCGGGTAGGCGCAAATCACCTCGGGGCGGCACATCGCCACCGCCTCGGCTACTGCGCGCGACCCCTCAATTTGTTTCAGCATGCAGCACCTCTTCGTAGGCGGCGTTGGCCGCCGCGACATTGCTTTCGGCCACCTTGCCCGGGAATTTTTCGCGGATCGCGGCGGCCACAGACTCAAGCGAGACTTTCCCCGTCAGCGCAGAAAACCCGCCCAGCAATGCCGCATTCGGCAGCGGGCGCCCGAGGTGCGTCATCGCAATCTCGGTGGCGCCGACCGTGCAGATGCGGTCCACGTGGAAATCACGGACGAACTCGTCCAGCCCCAGTGCCTCGAGGCTGCGCGTGGTGTTGATCAGGATGTAGCCGTGCTCGGCGAGGCCCGCGAACACATCGACCTGGTGCAGCAGCGTGGGGTCCTGGATGATCAGCGCATCGGGCTGCATGATGGGCTCGCGCAGCCGGATCTCGCGGTCGTCGATGCGGCAGTACGCAACCACCGGCGCGCCGGTCCGCTCGGAGCCGAAACTCGGAAACGCCTGGGCGTGCCTGCCTTCGCGGAACGCGGCGATCGAAAGCATCTCGGCGGCGGTCACCACACCCTGGCCGCCACGGCCGTGGATCCTTACCTGGAACACTGAAGCACCCGCATGGCGTGGATTCCCGTTCTTTTGAATAGCGACGGGACAAGAATCGGCCGATTCGAAAACGCTCGGTTGACCCAGATCAAGCGGTATGGGAAAACCGTGAATCGCCGCGGGAGCGGCGGGCGACCGGGCCTAGGGCGTGGCGTTTGTCCGGCCGTTGCGGGGCCCGAGGAAAAACCACAGTATCAGGCCCAGCACCGGAAGCAGCGCGACAAGAATGATCCAGAGTGCCTTTTTCTCGTTTGTGGCGCCGCTCTGCAGGATGCTGATGATGGCGTAGATGTCCCCGGCCAGGATCAACACACCCAGCAGGCTGCCTCCCTGCAAGTCCATCATGACGGCCTCCGCGCTGCCTTGGAGTCGGGGGCCGGTTCGCTTGCGGCCCAACGGCCATCGACCCAGGTGCGCTCCGACTCGACAACCCGGCGTCCACCCAGCTTGCCGAGAATATCGGCTGCGCGGGTTCGTTGAATTGAGTCCGGCGCGTCTACGGCCAGCAGGACACCAACGGCCCTCGCCATGACAGTTGCATCCTCTCCGGCGCCGCCGTCGTGCATACCCAGTTCGTCCAGCGCGCGGGAGAAGGTGCCCGTGTGGGTGGCGAACGGGTCCGCCGCCGCCCAGTCGAGCGCGTTCTGTTCATACGAGCTCTTGATGTGATCAGCGGCGATGCCGATGCCGATCAGCGCTTTTACTGCGCCGTCCGCTTGTGCTTTGCGCTCAAAATGCGCTGCAACGATCATGGTCATTCGGCCCGCTCCTTGCCAGTTTGGTCCAGGGGAGCGAAATTACCGGACTGCGAACCCGGAGTCTGTGCGACAACGCACGCGCCAGAATTTGCCGTCCTCGCGCAGGCTGGCGTGGATTTATCATGACGCAAGACCTACGCACCGAAAGGGGGCTCACATGCTCGCAAGCCATGACCGATTCACCTACTCGCCGATCATCGAGCGCCCGGACTTTTCCTGGCCCGAGGGGCGGCGCCTCGCGATCCACCTGTCCCTGAACCTGGAGCACTTCGCCTACAACCAGGGGCTGGGGCTGTCCTACTCGCCCGGCATCCCGCACCCCAACACCTACAACTGGGCCTGGCGCGAATACGGCAACCGGGTCGGCGTGTGGCGCCTGATCGAACTCTGCGATTCGCTGCAACTGCCGCTGTCGGTGCTCTTGAATTCGGAATGCTACGAGCACTGCCCGCGCGTGGTCGCGGCGTTGCGCGCGCGCGGCGACGAGATGCTCGGCCACGGCCGCACCAACTCCGAGCACCAGAACGATTTCGACGAAGCCGGCGAGGCGAAACTCATCTCGGATGTGACCGGTGCCATCGCGAAACACGAGGGCAAGTCACCCTCGGGCTGGTTGAGCCCCGGCGTCAACCCGAGCCTGGTCACGCCGGACCTGCTGCAGGAGGCGGGCTACACCTACGTAATGGACTGGCCGATGGACGACCAGCCGGTGTGGATGAAGACCCGCAAGGGACACATCCTCAGCCTGCCCTACCCGCACGAGGTCAACGACATCCCGATGATCGCCCTGCATCACGGCACCGCACCGGCGTTCGCCGACATGGTGATCGACAACTTCGACGAGATGCTCGCGCAGTCGGAGAAACAGTCACTGGTCTACGGGATTGCAATCCATGCCTTCCTGATCGGCCAGCCGTTCCGGCTGCGGCATTTCCGCCGGGCGCTGGAGCATATCGCGCGGCATCGCGACCGCGTGTGGCTCGCGACCTCGGGCGCGATCGCCGGGCACTTCATCGCTCACGCGCCGATCAAGCCTTAGCGCACCCCACGATCAGGGCTCGGGACGCGCCCCGTCCTGCGAGGAAAATCGCTATGCGAGATGGGCGGGAAACCCCGAGGCCACCGGCGGCGTATCGAACGCCGACGCCGCGCCATCGAGCCACGCCTTGCCGCGTGCGTACAGCGCCTCGACCACCGGCCCCCTCAACTGCGGCATGTCCATCTTGATCTTGAAGCCCAGCCCGGTCTGCAGATACGCGAGGTGCCGGTACCCTTCCGGGAACGACTCAAGCAGCGCAGCGTCGAGCACCAGCTTCGCACTCGGGCTCACCGGGTCCATGCGGTCTTTTTCGTAGATCGGCTGGCGGCGCACGATCTTCCATGCGCCGTTGCGCTTCTCGAAAAAATCGTAGAACCGACCGATACACACCGCGTCGACCAGGATCCCCTCGACCGGCGCGCGCTGGTTGATCGTCATCTTGCATTGCGAGATCGCGCGGTTTCCTTTCACGTCCACGGATATCCCGCCAAGAAAGTGCACGATGTTCACGCCCTTGTCGAACCCTGCCCTGCTGACCGCGATGAACTGATCGGCCGGACCCTGCAGCCAGGTGGCCGACATCCAGCCCTCGTCGTGCCACACCGTGCGGAACCGCTCCCAGTCGCCGGCGTCACGCCAGACCGCCCAGTTTTGCACGACTTCCGCGATCTCCCTGCGCTCTTCGGCCTGCGTATCCACGTCCATTCTCCACTAAAGTCCTGACTCGTCCCGATATGATTCCGTGCGGCGGGAATCCCGCCGCCTACGACCGCGAAGCCCTGCGCCCCTGGCGTGATTCGTGGCGTGCCGGTGCGCCCTGCACCCGCGCCGGCTGCGCCGGCTGGTCCAGCAATTTCTGCACGACCGCCGCGATGCGCGCGGCCTGGGCCGGGTCGGGTGTCGCAACGATCGCATACCACTTCTTCACCAGCGCTTCCGGCTCGGCCTGCGCCGGCGTGCCGGAACGGAAGCGATCCTGCAGCCGCGCCAGCATCCTGGCGCGGCGCTGCGTCGCGTGCGATTCGGGCGTCTGCAAATCGAGCGCAATCTCCAGGTCAAGCAGCAGCGCGTCGCGCTCTGCATGCCCGCGCTC
>JBBQVP010000242.1:0-5875 GCA_038211455.1 Burkholderiales bacterium | reverse complement strand
GCAAGACCTTCCTGCGCGAGTATTACCCCGGCAAACTGCGCGTCGAGGCGCTGGCGCATTTCCCTATCGAGCGCGACCTGATGGTGTCGGTCGGCGGCTTCGTCAAGAAGCTCGAAGGCATCAAGCCCTACATCATCCCGAAGGAGCCACGCACGCTGTCCGAGGGCGAGTACCTGCAGACCCCGCAGCAGCTGGCAAAGTACGAGCAGTTCAGTTCGTGCATCAACTGCATGCTGTGCTACTCGGCCTGCCCGCAGTTCGGTCTCGATCCGGAGTTCACCGGCCCCGGGATCCTCGCGCTGCTGCACCGCTACAACGCCGATTCGCGCGACGGCGGAAGTGCGCAGCGCATGCCGCTCGTGCATGCGGAAGAGGGCGTGTGGAGTTGCACCGCGGTCGGTTACTGCTCCGAGGTCTGCCCCAAAGGCGTGGACCCGGCCAACGCCGTGAACCAGAACAAGACCGCGAGCGCGATGGACTATTTCCTGCGCTTCGTGCTGCCCTCGCCCACGAAGACCGGAGGCTCACCGTGAGTTCGCGACCCTATGTGCGTCCGATGCGCGGTTGGTGGATGCGCGATTCTTTTTTCGTGGTCTACATGGCGCGCGAAGCAACCGCCGTCTTCGTCGCAGCGTATGCGCTGGTCCTGCTGGTCGGGCTTGTGCGCCTCTCGCAGGGTGAAGCCGCATGGAACGGGTGGCTTGAAGCGCTGAGAAGCCCTTTCTCGCTGTTGTTTCACCTTGCGGTGCTTGCGACCTTCGTTTACCACACTTGGAGCTGGTTCAGGATCATGCCGAAAACCATGCCCCTGATCTTCGTCGGTGGCCGCAGGTTGGCGCCCGCCCTGATCACCGGGATCGGCCTGTTGGCGGCAATCGTGGCCTGCGCGGCCGTACTTGCGTTCGTGAAGGTGATGCAATGAGCACGCCCGTGGTCGTGAAGCGCTCCAACGCGCCGATCTTCTGGTCTCTGTTCGGCGCAGGCGGGATGCTTTCCGCGCTCGTCGGGCCTGCGCTGGTGTTCGTCACCGGAATCGGCGTGCCACTCGGGATTTTCCTGGGCCCCGAGAGCATGAGTTACGCGCGCATGCTGGCCTTTGCCGGGAACTGGGCGGGAAAAGCATTCGCATTCGCCGTGGTTTCTCTGTTCCTCTGGCACGCGGTGCACCGGATCTTCCACAGCCTGCACGATTTCGGCGTGCGCACGGGCATGCCGGCAAAGCTGGTGTGCTACGGGGGAGCGCTGGCCGGTACCGCAATCGCGGGGTGGGCGCTGGCCGGCATCTGACGGGGCGCTGGCTTTCGAAGGGCCGCCACGTCCGGGTTCGCACGGGCACCGGATCAAGTACCATGCGCCCATGAAATCGCTGTCCACCGATCCCGCCGTCGTGCTTTACGGCATCAAGAACTGCGACACCGTGAAGAAGGCACGCCGCTGGCTCGAGGCGCACGCCGTGCCATACGACTTCCACGACTACAAGACCGCGGGCATCGAACGGGTGCGCCTCGCGGGTTGGTGCAGGGAGCTTGGCTGGGAGGTGCTCCTGAATCGGGCCGGCACGACGTTTCGCAAGCTTCCCGATGCGGAAAAAGAAGGGCTCAACGCCTCCCGGGCGATCGACCTGATGCTCGCCCAGCCTTCGATGATCAAGCGTCCGCTGCTCGACAAGGGCGGTGCACTGCTGGTCGGCTTCGACCCGGATGCCTACGAGGTCGCGCTGCGCGCGCTGGGGTAGGCGGTCGACGTGGTCGGGGAGGCCGTCAAGGCAGCGGACAGGGAGGCGGATGAGGGCTTCATGCGCCGGGCCCTCGAACTCGCGCGACGTGCGGCTGCCGCGGGTGAGGTGCCTGTGGGTGCGGTGGTGGTGCAGGATGGCAGGATCGTGGGTGAGGGCTGGAACCAGCCGATATCGGGCAGGGACGCGACCTCGCATGCCGAGACGGAGGCGATCCGGGCGGCGTGCCGGACCCTTGAGAACTACCGCATTCCCGGGACAACCCTTTTCGTGACGCTTGAACCCTGCGTGATGTGCAGCGGCGCGATCATGCACGCCCGGATTTCGCGCGTGGTATTCGGCGCATCCGATCCCAAGACGGGTGCCTGCGGCAGTGTCGTGAACCTGTTTGCCGAAGAGCGGCTGAACCACCACGCCAGGATCGAGCCCGGCCTGCTGGCCGCCGAAAGTGTGGCGCTGCTCAAGTCCTTTTTCGCCGGTCGCCGATGAAAATCCTGATCGACCTTGCGACGCAGACACTGTCACTGCGGGATCATTCGGGGCGCGTCGCACACAGCTACGCGGTTTCCACCGCCGCGAATGGCCCCGGGGAGAAGGTCGACAGCTACTGCACGCCGCGCGGCCGGCATATCGTGCGCGCGAAGATCGGCGCCGGCCTGCCGCCGGGCACCGTGTTCCGCGGTAGGCGCCCGACGGGCGAAACCTGGTCACCCGAGTTGCACGCCCGGGAGCCGGGGCGCGACTGGATGCTCACCCGCATCCTCTGGCTTTCCGGTTGCGAACCTGGCTTCAACCGACTGGGCGATGTGGATACGATGCGAAGGTACATCTACATCCATGGCGCCTCCGACGTCGCAGTCATGGGGCAAGCCGGCTCGCACGGCTGCGTGCGCATGAGAAACGCTGACATCGTCGAATTGTTCGACCTGGTTCCCTGCTACACCCCCGTGGAGATTACCGCATGACTCAAATCACCGGCCGCGCCGCGTTCCTGCAACTGCTGGTCGACGAGGGCGTGAGCCACCTGTTCGGCAACCCCGGCACGACCGAGCTGCCGATCATGGAAGTTGTCCCCGACTTCCCTCAATTGAAATTCGTGCTCGGATTGCAGGAGGCGGTGGTCATGGCGATGGCTGACGGCTATGCGCGCGCCTCGAACCGGCTGACCGCCGCCAATGTGCACGTCGCGCCGGGCCTGGGCAACGCGATGGGAGCGCTGTACAACGCCAAGTTCTCCGGCTCGCCGGTCATCCTCACGGCCGGCCAGCAGGAGCAGGGCCACGGGCTGCTGGAGCCGCTGCTCTATGACCCGCTGGTACCGATCGCGCAGCCCCTGGTGAAGTGGGCGGTCGAGGTCAACCGCGCGGAGGACCTGCCGCGCATCATGCACCGCGCCGCCAAGATCGCGCTCACACCGCCGACCGGGCCGGTATTCATCAGCCTGCCGGGCGACGTGCTGGACCAGACCGTCGACATCGACATGGGCAGGCCGGTCCGTGTGGATTCCGCTAACCGCCCTTCAGACGCGGCACTCGCAGATCTCGCCGACCGTCTGCTTGCCGCGAAGCACCCGGTCATCCTCGCGGGACAGGAACTCGCGATCCACGATGCGTTCGAAGAAGCTGGCGAGCTGGCCGCGTTGCTCGGTGCCGCCGTGTACCAGTCCTCAGTCCCGTATTCGGCGCAGTTTCCGACCGAGCATCCGGCCTGCATGGGTTCGCTCACGCGGACACAGTCGCGCGTGCGCGCGGCGCTGGAGCCTTATGACCTTCTGTTCTGTATCGGTGCCGACCTGCTGCGCATGTCGGTGTACAGCCCGGTTGAGCCCCTGCCGGAGAATCTGCCGGTGATCCATCTCTCCGAGCGCAGTGGAGAATTGGGCAAGAACTACCGCACGGATGTGGCCATCCAGGCCAACGTGAAGGAGACCCTAAGGGCGCTGCTTCCGTTGCTGCGTGCAAAGCGCACGCCGGAGGCCGCCGCCGGTGCCGAGAAGCGCCTGGCTGCGCTCAAGCCGAAGAACTGGAGCGCCCAGCGCGACACGGCGCGCATCGAGGCGATGCTCGCGGCCGAGACCACGCCGATCGATCCGCGCTACCTCATGCTGCGTATTACCGAGACCCTCCCGAAGGATGCAGTGGTAGTGGAGGAGGCATTGACTTCGACAGTGTCCCTGCCGGGCTTTCTGCCGCTGCGCCACAAGAATTCCTTCTACGGCCTCGCCAGCGGCGGGCTGGGATTCGCGATACCCGGCGCAGTCGGTGTGAGCCTTGCCTTGCCGGGCCGGCCGATCGCCGTGATCGTGGGTGACGGCAGCACCATGTACGGCGTGCAGGGCCTGTGGACTGCGGCGCACCACAAGCTGCCGATCACCTACATCATCACGAACAACCGTTCCTACCGCATCATCAAGGAGCGCCTCGTGTCGATGCGTTCGGCGGCAAAATTCGTCGGCATGGACATGCGCGATCCGGAGATCGACTTTGTGCATCTTGGCCAGTCGTTCGGGCTCGCCACCCGGCGGGTCACCGATCCGCAGGACATCGCACCTGCACTGCGCGAGGCTTTCGCCAGCGGCAAGCCAAACCTTGTCGACATCCGTGTTGCGGATGGATTCGGTGCCTGATGGATGACAGCCGGATGGCAGTAATCTGGCTGGAGAGCCGCGCCAGTACTAGGCTCTATTCAAAATTTGGCAATAATTGGCAGTCTGGTTAACGGTCTGACTATTGCTTGGTGAACTTGAGCGTAAAGCGGTCGCTCTCGCCGATCGCGGCATATTTGGCGCGGCCCTTGTCCTTCATCCGGTAGCTCGGGGGCAGGGTCCAGACGCCTTCCGGGTGGTCCTTGCTGTCCTTGGGATTGGCATTCACTTCGGATGCGCCGGCTAACTTGAAACCGGCGCGCTCGATGATTTCGACGGCGTAGTCCTCGCGCACATAACCGGTCTTCATCTGCGCTTCCTGGGAAAGGTCTGAGCGCCCGCGATGGTCGACGACGCCAAGCACGCCGCCGGGCTTCAAGGCCCGGTGGAACGCGCGCAGTGCACCGTCGATCTCCTTGCGGTCGATCCAGTTGTGCAGGTTGCGGAACGTCAGCACGAAATCCGCACTGCCCGGCGGAGCGATTTCGTGCAGGTCGGCATTGAACTTGGTCACGACCACCTTGGCGTAGAGCTCTGGCTCGGCCGCGAGCCGCGCGAGCAGCTTGCTGTGGTCGGCAAGATACTGCGGAGGTGCAAGCGCGTCACGGTTGGCGGCGATATAGCGCCCTTTGTCCTGCAGGTAAGGCGCGAGCAGCTCCATGTAGTAGCCGCCGCTCCCGGGGAGAATCTCAACCACCGTGCTGTTTTCGCGCACGCCGAAGAACCTGAGCACTTCGAGCGGATGGCGGTACGGATCGCGTGCAATGTTCGCAGGCCTGCGATTCGCCGCTGTGAGTCGCGCCGCGAGAGCGTCGCTTTGTTTCACCTGCGCCGGCGCGCAGCCCAGCGCGAGGAGGGCGATCACTCCCAGTGCGAGCAATCCGCGTGCTTTGGATGCGGTCGGCCGGACTTCACGGTGAAAGTCTTTCCTGGTTGGCATGGCGTCCTCTGGAGAATGCGATTTTCAGATCAGCGACAGCACGGCGGCTGCGAATTCGCGCGGCGCTTCCTGGGGCAGATTATGACCGGTGCGGGGAATCACCTGGTGAGCGTAGGGACCGGTGAAAAACCGTCGATGCCTGTGCGATCCGCCGATGCCCTGCACACCGTCGCTGCCGCCGTCCAGCGACACGCTCGGGACACTGATCGGCGGCAGGGACGCCAGGCGGCGTTCGGTCTCCTCATAGGCCGGATCCCCCGGGACCAGCCCGAAGCGGTGACGGTATGAATGGATCACCACCGAAACAAAGTCCGGGTTGTCGAACGAGGCGGCAGTTCGCGCAAAGGTCGCCTCGTCGAATGCCCAGTCGGGTGACCACAGCTGCCAAAGCAGGCGGCACAGCGCGTTCCGGTTCTGCTCCAGCCCCAAGCGACCGCGTTCGCCATGAAAATAATACTGGTACCAGTGCCGATGCTCGTTCTCCGGCCGCTGTGGTTTCGCCGCACCGGCGATGTCCTGGATGTTGTAGCCGCCACACGTCACCAGCCCGCGCACA
>JBBQVP010000241.1:0-5889 GCA_038211455.1 Burkholderiales bacterium | reverse complement strand
TCCACCCTCCGGCATATAGCGGGTCTCGGGGTCGCGTCCGAGATTGCCCACCAGTATCACCTTGTTGATCGATGCCATATCAAGTCTCCCGAAATGCCTGCCACGTTGTTGTAGCAGCGCCCGATGCGGACGCTACGCCGTACTCGTTTCCACATTCAACGAGCGACGCTTCGCCGGGTTGACCGGCCGCATGCCGGCCACCAGCCCAAGCCAAACGCACATCAGCCCGGCGCCCAGGGCAAATACCGCAGTGGCGCCGAAATTCTTCGCCAGCCAGCCGCCGGCCAGGCCACCCGCAAACAGCCCCAGGGTCTGGGTCGTGTTGTACACACCAATCGCACTGCCACGCGCCTGCGCGGGCGCGATGCGCGACACCAGCGAGGGCAGCATCGCCTCCAGCACGTTGAATGCCGCAAAAAACAGCAGCAACAGCACCACGAGTGCCGCGACACTGTGGGCCAGCATGAGCCCCACCTGCACCAGCAGCATCGTTCCGATCGCGACACCCATCACGAGTGGCTGCCGGTTGCGGCGGTCAGCGTACATGATCGGGGGAACCATCAGCGCAAAGGAAACGAGCACGACCGGAAGATACGCCTTCCAGTGCTCGGACAGCTGCAGGCCGGCCTCGATCAGCGCCGCGGGAATCACCACGAACATCGCCATCTGCACAAGGTGAAGCGAGAAGATTCCGAAATTGAGGCGCGCAAGTTCGGTGTCGGACACGACACTAAGCAACGAAGGCCCAACGCCCGCCTCGTGCTCGTGCACCCGGGGCACGTCGGGTAACGCGCCGAACACGATACCGAGCCCGGCGAGCGCCATCACACCGGTCAGCACAAACAGGCCGCCCATCCCGATCCATTCATAGAGGATCGGCGCGACGACCAGTGACAAGGCGAAGGTGAACCCGATCGACGCACCGATCATGCCCATTGTCTTGGTGCGGTGCTCTTCCCGCGTGAGGTCGGCCGCAAGCGCAACGACAACGGCGGAGATAGCCCCGGCGCCCTGCAGTGCACGCCCGGCGATGGCGACATAGATGTCGTCGGCCGAGGCGGCGAGAAAGCTGCCGAGTGCAAATATGATCAGGCCCACCGCGATAACAGGCTTCCTGCCGAATCGGTCCGAAGCGATGCCGAAGGGAATCTGCAGGAACGCCTGCGCAAGCCCGTAGGCCCCGAGCGCGATCCCGACCAGGGTCAGGTTGTTGCCGCCAGCAAGCTTGGGCGCATGCACCACAAACACCGGCAGGATCAGGAACAGGCCAAGCATGCGCAGTGCGAACAGCGACGCCAGGCTTGCGCCGGCGCGCAGCTCCATCGGGGACATTCTTGAATCCTGAAGGTCGACCGGACGCGCAACAGATGGGTCGACCGCGGGGTCTGCCGGCATTGTTCTGGGAAAGAAAGGGTTTATTGCGGTGCGGGAAAGCCGCTATAGTAACAGGTTAACTTTTGCGGCCCCCTGGTCGAACCTGCCGCGCACTGCGCGCAAACGCCCCTGGCCGCCTGGAAGAATAGACGCAATGGACACCATCCGCATTCGCGGAGCACGCACGCACAACCTGAAGAACATCAGCCTCGACCTGCCACGAAACAAGCTCGTCGTGATTACCGGCCTTTCCGGCTCGGGCAAGTCGTCGCTGGCGTTCGACACGCTGTATGCGGAGGGGCAGCGACGCTACGTTGAGTCGCTGTCAGCGTACGCGCGCCAGTTCCTGCAGCTGATGGAAAAGCCCGACGTGGACCTGATCGAGGGACTCTCGCCCGCGATCTCGATCGAACAGAAGGCCACCAGCCACAACCCGCGCTCGACGGTCGGGACCGTGACCGAAATCCACGACTACCTGAGGCTGCTCTTCGCCCGCGTCGGGACCCCGTACTGCCCGGAACACAACCTCCCGCTGCAGGCGCAATCGGTGTCGCAGATGGTCGACCACGTGCTGTCGCTCGCAGAAGACACGCGGCTGATGATCGTCGCCCCCGTGGTCGCCGGCAGGAAAGGCGAGCAGCAGGACCTGCTGGACGAACTGCGGGCGCAGGGTTTTACCCGAGTCCGAATCGACGGGAAGGTCCATGAACTGGACGCCGCGCCCAAGCTCGCGCGCAACGTAAAGCACACCATCGACGTGGTGATCGACCGGCTCAAGGTACGCGCCGAGGTCAAGCAGCGCCTGGCCGAATCGTTCGAGACTGCGCTGCGCCACGCTGACGGGCGCGCCCTCGCGGTGGAAATGGACGGCGGTGCCGAGCACCTGTTTTCGGCGCGCTTCGCCTGCCCCGCGTGCAGTTACTCGCTGGCCGAACTCGAGCCACGCCTGTTCTCGTTCAACAATCCGATGGGCGCCTGCCCGTCCTGCGACGGCCTGGGCTCGGTGGATTTCTTCGACCCCAAGCGCGTGGTCGCGCACCCCACCTTGAGCCTTGCCTCCGGCGCGATCAAGGGCTGGGACCGGCGCAACGGGTTTTACTTCTCTATGCTGGGTTCGCTCGCGAAGCGCTACGAGTTCGATGTCGAGGCGCCGTGGGAAATGCTCGCCGACGAGGTGCAGCATCTCATCCTGTACGGATCGGGCAAGGAGAAGATCGCGTTCACCTACCTGACCGAACGCGGGCGAAGTTCGGTGAAAGAGCATGTCTTCGAGGGCGTGGTCCCGAACCTGGAGCGGCGCTACCGCGAAACCGATTCGGTGGTGGTAAAGGAAGAACTCGCCAAGTACCGCAACACACGGGTCTGTCCCGACTGCGAGGGCACCCGCCTGCGGCGCGAGGCGCGCAACGTGCGGATCGGCGAGCACACGATCTACGAGATCTCGCATTGGCCGCTGCGCGGGGCGCACGCCTTCTTCTCGTCTCTCGACCTGAAGGGCGCGCGCCAGCAGATCGCCGAGCGCATCGTGCGCGAGATCGCCAACCGCCTCGAGTTCCTCAACGACGTGGGGCTCGACTACCTGTCGCTCGACCGCTCCGCTGAAACGCTGTCCGGCGGGGAAGCGCAGCGTATCCGGCTGGCCTCGCAGATCGGATCGGGACTGACCGGCGTGATGTACGTCCTCGACGAGCCCTCGATCGGACTGCACCAGCGCGACAACGCGCGCCTGCTCGAGACGCTCAAGCGCCTGCGCGACCTCGGCAACACGGTCATCGTCGTCGAGCACGACGAGGAGGCGATTCTCGCAGCCGACCACGTTGTCGACATGGGGCCGGGCGCGGGCGAAGCCGGCGGGGCGATCGTCGCCGAAGGCACGCCTCGCGACATACTCGATTCGCCCGACTCTCTGACCGGAAAATACCTCAGCCGAAAACTTGCGATCGATGTTCCCGCCCTGCGCCGCCGCCCGGGAAAGAAGATGCTGCGCATCCGCGGCGCGAGCGGCAACAACCTCAAGAATGCCGACCTCGACCTGCCGGTGGGGCTGTTCGTCTGTGTGACCGGCGTTTCGGGGTCGGGGAAATCCACGCTGATCAACGACACGCTCTATGCCGCGGTCGCACGCAGCCTGTACGGCAGCTCTGCTGAGCCCGCGCCCCACGCGTCGATTTCCGGGATCGACCTGTTCGACAAGGTGATCAGCGTCGACCAGAGCCCCATCGGCCGCACGCCGCGCTCCAACCCGGCCACCTACACCGGCCTGTTCACCCCGATCCGGGAATTGTTTGCGGGCGTTCCCGAAGCGCGCACCCGCGGCTACGATGCCGGGCGCTTCTCCTTCAACGTCAAGGGGGGGCGTTGCGAGGCCTGCCAGGGCGACGGGGTGCTCAAGGTCGAGATGCATTTCCTGCCCGACATCTACGTGCCCTGCGACGTCTGCCACGGCAAGCGCTATAACCGCGAAACGCTTGAGGTTCTCTACAAGGGCCGTTCGATCGAGCAGGTGCTGCAGATGACAGTCACCGATGCACACACATTCTTTTCAGCGGTGCCGGTCGTCGCCCGCAAGCTGCACACGCTGCTCGATGTGGGGCTGGGCTACCTGCGGCTCGGCCAGTCGGCCACGACACTCTCGGGTGGCGAGGCGCAGCGCGTAAAACTGTCGCTGGAACTTTCCAAGCGCGACACCGGCCGGACCCTCTACATCCTCGACGAACCGACCACGGGCCTGCACTTCCACGACATCAAGCTGCTGCTCGAAGTGCTGCACCGCCTGCGCGACGCGGGCAACACGGTGGTGGTGATCGAGCACAACCTCGACGTCATCAAGACCGCAGACTGGATCGTCGACCTGGGCCCGCAGGGCGGTGACGGAGGCGGGACGATCGTCGTCGAGGGAACCCCGGAAGCGGTAGCCGCGACACCCGGCAGCTTTACCGGGCGCTATCTGCGCGACCTGCTCGCGGCGCCGGCGCCACGCAAGCGAGCCGCTGTCGGCTGAGCACGAGTGCCGCTGCTTACGCAGTGACAAGGCGGGGTTCCCCCCCTGCCGGCAGTTCCCACCGCAGCCGCTTCGCGTGGAA
Organism: Burkholderiales bacterium; assembly: GCA_038211455.1. Classification (GTDB taxonomy): domain Bacteria; phylum Pseudomonadota; class Gammaproteobacteria; order Burkholderiales; family SG8-39; genus SZAS-79. The sequence goes on along the minus strand of JBBQVP010000241.1, from coordinate 1,432 downwards.
CTGGGCGAGGCTGTCGCGATGGCCGATCGACACCAGCGTCGTCTGTGGCAGGCGCTCCCGCAACAGCGCGTAGAGCTCCCCCTGCGCGGCCTCGGGAAGCGCGGCGCTGGCCTCGTCCATGAACAGCCAGGCCGGCTTGTTGATCAGCGCGCGCGCAAAGGCGACGCGCTGCTGCTCGCCTCCAGAGAGCACCTGCGCCCAGTTTTCCTCGCGATCGAGGTTCGCGCCAAGCGCGGGCAACCCGACCGCGGACAGTACCTCGCGAACCTCCGGATCCTCGACCGGTTCGACCCGCCCCGGGTAGACGACCGCATGTTTCAGGGTGCCGATCGGTAGATAGGGCTTTTGCGGCAGGAACAGCAGGCGCGCGCCTTTGGGCAGCACAATCCGGCCCTGCCAGTACGGCCAGATACCCGCCAGCGCCCGAAACAGCGTTGACTTGCCCGAGCCAGACGGGCCGGTGACGAGCACATTCTCACCCGGCGCGAGCCGCAACGAGGTCTGGCCGAGCAATGGCTCGCCCTGAGGCAACGAAAGGGCGAGTTGCTCAAGGGACAGTCCCGCATCATCGCCTTCCACGCGCTCACCATCCAGGCGTTCCGCCTCCTTCCGGGCGTGGTCGATCGAGCGCGAGAACCCGGTCAGGCGGTCCACCGTGGCCTTCCACACGGCGAAACTCGAATAGGCGCCGATGAACCAGGACAGCGCACCCTGCACTTGGCCGAACGCGGAGGCGGTCTGGAAGATCGAGCCGAGAGGCGCGCCGCCCGAGAAATAACGCGGCGCCGATACGACAAACGGGAAAATGATCGCCATCTGGCCGTAGAACGAAGTGAACCAGGTGATCTGCTTCTGCTTTTGCATGATTGCCCACCAGTTGCCGATCACGTTCTGGAAGCGCGCGCGGAAGTTCGCGTGCTCGCCAGCCTCACCGCCATACAGGGCGACCCCCTCGCTGTTTTCGCGCAGCCGGATCAACGAAAAGCGGAAGTCCGCCTCATAGCGCTGGCGCTCGAAATTCATACCGATCAGGGGGCGCCCGATGAGGTGCGTGAGCCCGGTCCCGACAATCGCGTAGACAAGCGCCACCCACACCATGTACCCCGGGATCGTGACACCGGCGACCGCGAGCGCCCCCGAAATGCTCCACAGGATGCCGACGAATGACACCAGCGTCACAACGGCCGACAGCAGGCCAAGCGAAAGCGTGAGCGTCAGATCGACGAATATGTTCAGGTCGTCGGCGATCCGCTGGTCGGGGTTGTCGGTGCCGCGCTCGAGCAGTTGCATCCGGTAATAGGCCTGCCCGGAGAGCCAGTTTTTCAGATAGCTCTCCGTGAGCCAGGCACGCCATTCGATCATCAGCATCTGCTGCAGGTATTGCTTGTATACCGCGAGAATGATGAACATCACCGCAAGCAGCGTGAACCGC
>JBBQVP010000240.1:0-5915 GCA_038211455.1 Burkholderiales bacterium | reverse complement strand
GATGTCGACGTCCATTCCGTTATGCGAGAGCAGCACCACGGCCTTTGCGCCCTTGGCTCGCGCCTCGTCGACGGTTTTCTGCATCTCCTCTTCCTGGATGCCGAAGCGCCAGTCGGATACGAAATAGCGCGGATTCGCAATCGGCGTGTAGGGGAACGCCTGGCCGATCACAGCGACCGGGACACCGTTCATCTGGCGGATCGTGTAGGGCGGAAAAACCGGGTCGCCGAAGTCAGCGGTCTTGATATTCTGGGCAACGAATTCGATTTGTCCTTTGAAGTCGCGTTCCACAATCTGCTTCACCCGCTCCGCGCCGAGCGTGAATTCCCAGTGACCTGTCATGATGTCGACGCCGAGGAGCTTTTGCGCGTCGACCATGTCCTGGCCCTTGGTCCACAGGGCCGTGGCCGAACCCTGCCAGGTATCGCCGCCATCGAGCAGCAGCGCGCCCGGGCGTGATGCCTTCAGCCGTTTCACCAGTGCTGCGAGGTGAGCGAATCCGCCGACCTTGCCGTAGACGCGTGCGGCGTTCTCGAAATCGAGATAGGTAAAGGCGTAGGCCTCCGGCGTACCTGGCTTGACCTTGAAGGCACGCAACAGCGCCTCGCCCACTAGGTGCGGCGGACGGCCCTGCATGTCCGCGATACCCAGGTTGACGTTCGGTTCGCGGAACCACACCGGCAGGAGCTGTGCATGGCAATCGGTAAAGTGCAGGAAATGCACGTTGCCAAAGCGTGGCAGCTCGTAGAACTCCGCGTACGAAGGCGCGCCGCCGGCCCTCGCGCTACCCAGCGGCAGGCCGCCGGCGGCGGCCACCGCCAGCACCTGCAGGAACTCGCGCCTGTTCAAGCTGGCGCTGCCGTCATTTGTTGACCGGCGAGTTCGGGTCCAGCAGCAACGCGGTGACGTCCTTTAACTGTTGCTCGGTAAGAATCCCCTTGTGGCCGAAGCGCGGCATGTTTGTGCACGCCGAGAACGCCTGGGAGTTGTACAGCTTTCCGTAGGTGTAGCGCTGGATTTCATCACTGTTGCCGCGCAGCTTGCCGAAGTTGTACAGGCTCGGACCGATCGTGCCGTAGGAGATTTCTTCCTTGCTCAACTGGTGGCATGCATAGCAGTTCGCGCCGGCAGGCTTCTTGGGGTCGTCACTGTACTGCATGCCCTGCCCGAGTTGCGCAACTTTCTCGCCCGCCTTCCAGTCGCCCAGCAGTTTGCCGTCCGCCGGGTAGCGGATCGTAGCCAGGTTGGCCTTCTCTATTTTCTCGGCAACCGACTTGTCCAGTTTCTCGGACGGCGGATGGCTGCAGAGCTTTTGCGTCTCGTCCTGGTCGAGGCGGTCGAGTTTGGCCTGGCCCTTTGCGTGGAACGAGGATTTCATCAGGGCCAGCGCCTTCTGGGCGGTTTGCTCGTCGGAGACGGTTGCGCAACCCGCGGCGAGCACGCTGAAACCTGCGGCAAGGATTAGTGTCGTTTTCATCGTCATCTCCCTATCGCTTGATCGCCGGAGCGCTGAACGTGCCGCCGTCGGCGCTTTTCGCCAGGAACGAGGTCAGCGCTATAGAGGCTTCGGAGCCGAACTGCAGGTCGGGGAAGCGCTGTTGCCTGAAACAATCGTTGAGACGCCACTGGAAGGTGCGCAGTTCTCCCTGCGACACGCGGTAGGCAGGCCAGGTCGTGTAGGCGCGCTGCGCGTCTTCCCGGCTGGTCAGGTTGGGCAGGTCCTGCAGGCGGATCCGCTTGTCGGACTCGCCGTGACAGGTTGCGCAGGCGAAGTCGTGCGTGCCACCCCGGAAGAAGAACATTTTCTCGCCAAGTGCGACGGCTTCCCGTTCCTTGGGATGCCCCATCGGGAGGGCCATCTTGAACCCCTTCGATTCAGCGGTGACATAAGCGCCGAGTGACTCAAAATCTGAACGCCGGCTGCCGCCGCCAAACGGCCGCTTGGTCAGGTCGGCTGCCTTGAGGCCCTGCAAGGTCACCATGCAGTGCAGAAGGCGCGTTTCCAGGTCCATGACGCGGTCGACGTCAGCGAAGTAGCGCGGCAATTCGGCATAGACCCCTCTTACGACGCCTGGTCCCTTTCCAAGATCGCATTGCTCCAGTGACGCGTTTTTGGGCCCGCGCTTGGTCTTCCACAGTTCCTCTCCGCGTGCTTCCCACAATTCCGCGGGGTTGCCTTCCTGCAGTTGCAACCGGTACTTGGCGATCTCGTCGACCGCAGACTGGGCGGCAACGTTCGTCGATAACGCGGCCAGCATGACTCCGCTCGCCAACATGCCTCCCATAGCCGCATGCAGCTGGTTCTTCATGTGTCTCCTCCTTATTGTTTTGCCGCTGTCAGTTAATCGCGGCTTCGTCAGTGCGCTTTTCGCCCTTGTTGTCGGTCCAGGTAACCTGGACTTTCTCGCCTTTGCGTCCACCCTTGAATCCGAACTCCATGAACGGGTTCTTCGAGACCGCGGGTCCCCAGTGGGCCGAAAGCACAAGCTTGCCGTTATGCGTGGCCGTCACGCTCTGGATGAAGTGGGCCGGAATGACCTTGCCGCTGCTGTCTTTTCGCTGCCCGGTTTCCATTTCGTGGCTCATCAGCACTTTCACGTTCACCACGCCGTCTTTCTCTGTCGCGCGTATGCGCATCGGGTCTGCCATGTCAGCCTCCACATCCGCCAATGGTTACCTTGATTTCCTTCTTCGCCACGTAATACTTTCCATTCGCCTTGACGAGTGCGTAAACGTCCGAAGTCTGGCCCAGTTTTACGCGCGTCATGACGGATGGGTCGGTTCCCGAAGGGATGTCGAAGCTCGCGGCAAGCGGACTCGGATTTTTTTCGATCAGAATCGAAATGGATTCAGTGCCCGGGATCTTGCTTTCCACGCCGACCGGAACGACCGCACCGTTTTCCGCGATGTCTGCCGCGCGCATCACGATGTCGGCGGAATTTGCCGGGCTGCCAGCGCCGAGCGCCTTGAACGCGTCCTGCACTGTCTTGCCCTCGAACGCCGCCTTGTTCCACTCTGCTGCCAGTACTTCGCCAGGCTTGAGAATTCCTGCAGCGGCTAGCAGCGCAAGCACGCCTGCGCTACCTCCGGCCCTGAGTGTATTTCTGCGCATCTGATTCATTGTTTTTCTCCTCCGGTTGAACCTTCTATCCTGTCAAATTACTGTCAAATCGACTCTACCAGCACACAATTTGCGCTGCTCAAAATAGTTTCAATGGGCCCATTTGCCGATCTGTCGTGAGCGTTCGACGACGCATGTTCGACCTCAATTGGCCGGCAACGTCCGCACGCCGCGAACGCCGCCGATCAGGCGATTCTGGTCGGCCAGATTGCCTTGCATCGAGCGTGCGAGCGCCGGCAATTGCGATGCAGCATTTCCCTCTGTCGGGCAATTGGCCATGCAATCGCGATTTTGTACGTCAGGTTTTCCAGTCACGTCCCACAGCCCGTGCGAACGGGTCATGCCGTTGCGGTTGGGTAGTTTATTTTGCACTGCAGCGATATTGGTTTCAGACAAGACCATATCCTCACTGACGATGTTGCCGAGATAGAGGATGTACGCACACAACGCGTACACCTCGGCCACGCTCAGCGATTTTGGCGATTCCCACGGCATCGCGCGATAGACGTAATCCCAGAGCGTGGAAATATTTGCGAGCTTCATGAGTGTCGTCAGTCCTTCGTCGGGTGAAAGCAGCGCGGCCACCCGGCCCGTCACGATGTCCCGTGGCGTGGTTCCGCCAACGATCGGCAAGGACACGGCATTGGATTCGCCGAACGTCCCGTGGCATGACGCGCATTTCGCGTCCCATACCTGACCGCCTCTTTTCACGCTTCCCGAACCTTTCGGCAGCCCCCTGAAGTCCGGACGGACGTCGATATCCCAGGCTTGAATCTCCGCGGGCGTCGCGGGCCGGCCGATGCCTGAAAAGGTCTCTTGTGCCATTGCAGCAATTGCGAATGGCATCAGTACGGCAAAGTTAATAAGTCTGCGCATTGCTGACTTCGCCCGATTCGGCCACCCTCCACGACTGGATCGCGTTGTTGTGATAAGGGGAGCGTGTGCCACGGATTGCGCGCAACTGGTTGATCTTCGGCTGGACGTACCCTGTCTCGTCGATCACGCGACTTTGCAGGATCGCCGGTTTGCCCTCCCAGACCCAGTCGCTGGAAAAGCGTGTCAGCGCCTTCGGAAGAATCGGCGCCTCGAGGCGGGCGGGGCGCCAATTTCGTCCACCGTCGACCGAAACATCCACCCGTTTGACGCGTCCCCGACCCGACCAGGCTAGACCGGAGATGTTGTAGAAACCCTTCCCGATCAGGGCTTGTCCACCCGAGGGCGTCGTGATCACCGATTTCGCCTCTTGAATGGACGTGAACTGGCGATGGAGTCCGTCGGGCATCAGATCGGCGTAGCTGAGCGTTTCTTCCCGCGTGTGCCACGGTTTGTCGCCAACTTCGATGCGGCGCAGCCATTTCACCCACGAGACTCCCTGCACTCCGGGCACGACCAGGCGCAGCGGATATCCGTTTTCGGGCCGCAGCATCTCGCCGTTCATACCCCAGGCGACGATAGTGTCGTCCAGGGCGCGCTCGATCGAAACGGTTCGCGTCAGGCTGGCGCCGTCTGCTCCCTCAGCAAGGACGAACTTCGCTTTCTTTGTTTCAAACCCGCAATCGTCGAGTAGTGTGGAAAGCGGGACACCGGTGAATTCGCAGCACGACAGCATCCCATGCGTGTACTGGACACTGGGAACCGCGACCTTCTTCCACTCCATGCCGGTGTTTGCGCCGCATTCGATGAAATGTATGCGCGACACCGAGGGGAGGCGCATCAGGTCATCCATCGAGTAGACCTTCGGCATTTTTACCAGGCCCATCACCATCAGCCGATGTCCGGCGGGATCAATGTCCCACCAACCCTGATGGTGCCGCTCGAAATGCAGGCCGTTCGCTGTAATGATGCCGAACGATCCCTGCAGGGGAGTAAATGAGACTGACGAGAGCGGTGTCCGCGTGAGCCCTGGGCTTGGCCGGCGCTGCAGATTATCTTCGTGCTTGGACGGCACTCCATAGCCGCGTGCGGCTACCGGTTGCCCGAGACCGGTGGTGTGAGCCGGCGGCTTGAGGATGGCGGGGTCGCCATCGATGGCGCGGGACCTAGCGGCGAGCGTCGCGGTTGCGACCCCTCCGCCTAATGCGAGCGCCCGGCGCAGGAACTCGCGCCGTTGCTCAGCGGCAGGACGGACCCTGCCGGTGCGGGTGATCCGGCGCATCAGGCGGCACGGATTCCGGGCGCATGCAGCAATCTCAGTAGTTCGTTGCGCCCGGGCTTCTTGCGCAGCGGCTTGGTCGCGTCAAGGGAGTCCGCGACCCGGTTGCAGACCGCGCGGCAGATCCTGATCATCGACGCGTCGATGACCCGGTAGTAGACCAGGTTGCCCTTCTTGCGGCGCCCGAGAACGCCCGCGCGGTGCATCTGGCCCAGATGGCGCGAGACGTTTGTCTGGGTGGCCGAGATTTCCTCCACGATCTGGGATACGGTTTTCTCTTTCTCGCAGATCGCATACAGGATGCGCAATCGTCTGGGTTCCGAAAGCAGGCTGAAATAGGCTGCGACTGCGTCGAAAACCGGGTCGAGTTCTTTCATGGCTGTGCTGTCCCCAAGATTAGGGGCGTATGTAGGCGTAACCCTGCCGCTGCCGCTCCATGAGTTCCACTACGCCCGCTGGCACGTAGCCCAGGCCGGAAAGCATGTCGGCCTTGCTCAGCTTCATGTTGTGCATGGTGTTCTCGCACGCGACCACCTTCACTCCGGCCTTCATCGCTTCACCCACGCGATTCCCAACGGGTGAATCGAGCTTGATCATTCCGATGCCCGGGCCGTAAGCAACAATCTCGACGTCGACATTGGC
>JBBQVP010000239.1:0-5927 GCA_038211455.1 Burkholderiales bacterium | reverse complement strand
CTCTCAGGTAACACGGACAGGGGGAGCGGCAAATGCGCGGCGGCAAGCCCGCCCGCGCGGCCTTTCCTGAAGGTGTCCCATGCGTGTCATCGTTCTCGGCTCCGGCCTGCTCGGCGTTTCCTCCGCGTATTACCTCGGCCGCCTCGGCCATGACGTCACGGTGCTGGACCGGCAGGCCTCGCCGGCCGCGGAAACCAGCTTTGCCAACGGCGGGCAGATCTCGGTCAGCCATGCCGAGCCCTGGGCCAACCCGGGCGCGCCGCTCAAAGTCTTGCAGTGGCTTGCGCGCGAGGATGCGCCGCTGCTGTTCCGGATCCGGGCCGACCTGCGCCAGTGGCTCTGGGGCCTCGCGTTCCTGCGCGAGTGCACGCCGGCGCGCACGCGGCACAACATCGGGCAGATCGTGCGGCTTGGAACCTACAGCCGCGCCATGCTGCAGGAACTGCGCAGCGAGACCGGCATCGCCTACGACCAGCGTACCCAGGGCATCCTGCACTTCTACACCAGCGCGAAGGAGTTCGACGCCGCGCTTGCGCCGGCCGAGCAGATGCGCGAGCTGGGTTGCGAGCGGCGCGTCATTTCGGCCGACGAAGCGGTACAGATCGAACCCGCGCTCGCCCATGTGCGCGAACAACTCGCCGGCGCAACCTATACCGCAGAAGACGAATCGGGCGACGCCAACCTGTTCGCGCGCGAACTCGTGAGCCTGTGCGAAGCGCAGGGGGTGAAGTTCCTGATGAACCACACCGTCACCGCGCTGCGCGGCGCGGGCGGACAGCTCGACCACGTCGAAGCCACCGACCGGGACGGCCGCTTTGAGCGCATCCGCGGCGACGCCTATGTGCTATGCATGGGATCGTTCAGCCCGCTGTACGCCGCGCCGCTTGGCATCCGCCTGCCGATCTACCCTGCCAAGGGCTATTCCGTGACCCTGCCGGTGAAAGATGCGTCGAAGGCGCACCAGGTCTCACTGACCGACGATGAATTCAAGCTGGTGTTCTCGCGCATGGGCGAGCGGCTGCGGATCGCAGGCACGGCCGAGTTCAACGGCTACGACCGCGACCTGAATCGGGTGCGCTGCGAGGCCATCGTGCGCCGTGTGGAGGCGTTGTTCCCCGGCGCCGGCGACACCACGCAGGCGCAGTTCTGGACGGGATTGCGGCCGGCCACACCGTCCAACGTGCCGATCATCGGCCGCTCGAAAGTGCCCAACCTCTACCTGAATACAGGGCACGGCACGCTGGGCTGGACGCACGCCTGCGGGTCGGGGAAATCGATCGCGCGGATCGTGAGCGGGCTCGAACCCGAGGTGGATTTTGCCTTCTGCGGCACGTAGTCCGCGACCCGGGACTCGCCTTATACTCGCCAACGGAGAAAGACCAGAGACGACCCCGGATGACTGCTGACCAGAAGCAACCCTGGACCGAAGGAAACGTGCGGCTTTTCCGCGCCGCGATGGACGCCTTGGACGACGCCATCTATCTGGTCGATGCCACAACGCTGTCCTTTATCGACGTTAACGAGGCCGGTTGCCGCGCCCAGGGAAGAACCCGCGAGGAAGTGTTTGCATTGGGGCCGGCCACCATTCTCGGGATCACGCGCGATGAATTGCACAGCACCTACGCTGCGCTGATCGAAAGGAGCACCGGCACCGAAGTTCTCGAGTTGCTTCGACCGCGCCCGAAAGGCACGCAGGCCTGGGTCGAGTTGCGGCGGCGTGCCCTGCGCCTTGAAGAAGGCTGGATCATCGTCACGGTCGTGCGCGACATCACCGAACGAAAGGAGATGCAGGAGCGGCTGCTCCAGATGGCGCATTACGACAGCCTGACCGACCTGCCCAACCGGGCACTGTGCTACGACCGCCTGAACCAGGCCTTGATCCAGGCCAGGCGCAGATCTGGGAGCGTGGCGCTGCTGTTTGTCGACCTGGACCATTTCAAAACCGTGAACGACACGCTGGGCCACAGCTTTGGAGACCAGCTTCTGAAACAGGTGTCTGAGCGCCTGAGGCAATGCGTGCGCGGCGAGGACACGGTCGGCCGTCTCGGTGGAGACGAGTTTGTCATCGTGCTACCCGCGCTCGCCGAAGTGCGCTACGCGGGCCTGGTCGCCCGCAAAGCGATCGACGCGTTGGCGCAACCTTTCACGATCGACGCGCATGAGGTCCGGATCTCCGCGAGCATCGGCATCGCCGTGTCGCCCGATGCGGGCGACAACGTCGATGCACTGGTCAAGAACGCCGATTCCGCAATGTTTGGCGCGAAGCAGTCGGGCCGGAATGCCTTCCGGTTTTTCTCGGAACCCTCCGCCACCTAGCTGGCAGCGGTTTAAGGTCCGGATCAACCGAAAAGATTCAGACCCTCGCACCAGGCCGCGCGTTTATTGCAGCGCGACAAACGCTTCCCCTTCCTGTATACTGCGAAGCAAGGTCTTGTTTCGCTTCAATCGGTTAGCGTCTGAGTCCCTGTTCGCAGTCCCGCCCCGCATCGGATGTTTCACATCAATCGGCGCGTTTCTCGAATTCCCCTTAAGTAGCACCTTATCTGCCTGAACCGGTATGGAAGACCTCTGAAGGGGTTACTTCCCAGGCCGATCATCAGGAGATTGTCATCGATACGTCGTTCTCGACGCTCGGGCTGTCGGATGCGCTGTTGCGCGCCGTTGCCGAGCAAGGCTATACAACACCCACCCCCATCCAGGCCCAGGCCATCCCGTTGGTGCTCGCAGGCCGCGACCTGCTCGGCGCGGCGCAGACTGGCACCGGCAAGACGGCCGGCTTCACGCTGCCGATGCTGCAGCTGCTCGCCGCAAACGCACCGCAGGGAACTGGCAAGCATCCCATCCGCGCGCTGATCCTTGTGCCCACCCGCGAACTCGCGGCCCAGGTGCACGAAAGCGTGCGCACCTATGGCAAGCACATGCAGATGCGCTCGGCCATGATCTTCGGCGGCGTGGGCTTCAACCCGCAGGTCGCGGAAATCCGCCGCGGTATCGACATCGTCGTCGCCACGCCGGGACGCCTGCTCGACCATGTCCAGCAACGCACGATCGACCTCTCGAAGATCGAAATCCTGGTACTCGATGAAGCCGACCGGATGCTCGACATGGGTTTCATCCACGACATCCGCCGCGTCATCGCGCTGCTGCCGGTGAAACGCCAGAACCTGCTGTTCTCGGCGACGTTCTCGGACGACATCCGCAAGCTCTCCGGCTCGATCCTCAAAGACCCGGCCTCGGTCGAGGTCGCGCGCCGCAACGCGCCGATCGAGCTCGTGGCGCAGTCGGTCTACCACGTGGACCGCGACCGCAAGCGCGAGTTGCTCGCGCATCTCATCAAGGCCGGCGACTGGCAGCAGGTGCTGGTGTTCTGCAAGACCAAGCACGGCGCTAACCGGCTTGCGCAGCAGCTCGAGAAGGATGGCATCCAGGCCGACGCGATCCACGGCAACAAGAGCCAGCCCGCGCGCACCAAGGCGCTCAAGCGCTTCAAGGACAACGAGCTGAAGGTGCTGGTCGCCACCGACATCGCGGCGCGGGGTCTTGATATCGAACTTCTGCCGCACGTGGTGAACTACGACCTGCCGCATGTTTCCGAAGATTACGTCCACCGCATCGGCCGCACCGGCCGCGCGGGTTCCACCGGCGAGTCGATTTCTCTGGTGAGCGCCGACGACCGGCCGCTGCTCAACGCAATCGAACGCATGATGACGCGCCAGATCGAAGTAAAGACCGTGGAAGGCTTCGCGCCGACCCCGGGCTTGCGCCAGGCGCCCGAAGTCGACGACCGCGGACCGCGCCAGCCCAGGGGCCGGGGCCAGCAGCGCCGCAGCAGCCCGCAACCAGGGCAGAACGCACGTGCACCGCGGCCATCCACGCGCAACAGCGCACCGCGCCAGGATTCGCGCGCCAGCCCGCCGCGCCAGGATTCGCGCGCCAGCTCTGGTGCACGCGCGAACCCACCTGCGCGCGCAAACCCCGAAGACCATGACAACCGTGGCAACCGTGCACCCGCACCGCGCTCGGACTCAGCGCGCCCGCAGGGGCAGCGCCAGGGACGTCCGGGCGGGGCACGCCAGGGAGCGCGTCCCGCGTACGGGCAGGATCGCCGTCCGGCCGCGCCGCTGGACCGGATGGAAGAAGAGCGCCTCGCGCAGGTCCGTGAAGGCCAGCGGCTTGCGCGTAGCGAAATGGGCGAGCAGCCCGCGCCGGCCGCTGCCGCAAAGCCCGGCGGCATCTTCGGTTTCCTCAAGCGCAAGGTCGCCTGAGGCACGCGCAACGCAACAACCGGGAGGCGCACCCCCGCCACCCGGGCTAAAGTGCGAACGCCATGAAGCCCGCCGATCTCGCGCGCCTCATTTCGCTGGCTGCGATCTGGGGCGCTTCGTTCCTCTTCGTGCGCATCGCCGTGCCCGCGATCGGCCCGCTCTGGCTGACCGAACTGCGCGTCGGCATCGCAGCGCTCGCGATGCTCGCCTACGCGCTGGCGACCGGCGTCACCCTCGCGCCGCGCAAGCACTGGCGCGCCTACCTGATGATGGGCCTGGTCAATTCGGCCTTCCCGTTCTGGCTGTACGCCTATTCCGGACTGCACCTCACTGCCGGAATCATGGGCATCCTGAATGCGACCACGCCATTTTTTACGGTCGTCTGCGGGGCACTCTGGCTCGATGAACGGATCACCCCCTCCAAGCTTGCCGGCCTGGTCCTGGGCCTGGTCGGCGTCGCGCTCGTCGTCGGACTCGGTCCGCTGGCGCTGACGCGCGACGTTCTGCTTGGATCGCTTGCCTGCGTGGGCGCCACGCTGTGCTACGCACTGTCCACCACCTGGCTGAAAAAATTCGGGCGCGGTGTGACGCCCGTGCCGCTTGCCGCATCCAGCCTCTTCGTCGCAACCTGTGCCGTCGCGCCTTTCCTTCCTGCCACGCCGGCTGCCGCCGCCTTTACGCCGACGGTGATGCTATCGGTCGCAGCGATTTCACTCCTGTGCAGCGCGATCGCCTACCTGCTTTACTTCCGCCTGATCGCCGACCTCGGCCCCACGCGCACCATGACCGTCGCCTTCCTGATCCCGCTGTTCGCGGTGCTGTGGGGCGCGCTGTTCCTCGGCGAGACGATCGGCGCAGGCACGATCGCCGGCGGGCTGGTTGTGCTGGCGGCGACCGCGCTGGTGGTGCGGCGCTGATCACCACGTTCTCGCCGACGATACGCTTACGGTGGTTGTAGCCGGCGAGCGCATCGTCGAGGGCTTCTGAACACCCGGGCCGGAATCGATCATGCAATTCGACGATCATCGTCCCCGCGTTGCCCCGAACTCCGCCATGACGTCACCGACCGTTATCGCCTGAATGGCAGCAATTCGCCTTGAGCGTGGCTCAGGCAGCGGGCTTTGTCTAAAAACTGGCAATAATCATGGTTGCGGATAAGAACCCGCCGCCTGCTCCTAAGTGCGAGTTGCGAACCACGCCATTGTCTATCCCGGGATAACGGGGGCACACTACTACTACTGCGCGCCCGAAGCGGCAAGCTCGCCGCCGGGGCCATGCACAAGGAACCCGCGCCATGCGCAAGCCTGAAAACTACGATCCCCGCACTTTCCGCGCGCTAACGTACTTCGACGCGACCCCGAAATTTCGCGATGGCACCGACAGCCCGCGCGCCTATCTCGAGCGCGCGATCGAGAACATCGCTGCGCGCGAGCCGGTAGTGAAGGCGTTCGCCCACCTCAACCAGGACGGTGCGCGCGCGGCCGCGGATGCGAGCAGCGCGCGCTGGAAGGCCGGCACGCCGCTCTCGGCGATCGACGGCATGCCGGTCGCGATCAAGGACCTGCTGGAAACGAAGGACATGCCCACGGGACTTGGCTGCGAAGCATTCAAGGACAACTTCCCGAAACGCGACAACGCCGCGGTATGGGCGCTGCGCGAAGC
>JBBQVP010000238.1:0-5964 GCA_038211455.1 Burkholderiales bacterium | reverse complement strand
CTGGGATGCGATCCGCAAGCTGTTCGCCGAGACGCTCGAAGCCAAGGGCAACACGCTCGTCGTGGTCGAGCACGACGAGGACACGATCCGCCGCGCGCACCACGTGCTCGACCTCGGGCCCGGTGCCGGGAAGGTCGGTGGACGCGTGATTGCGGAAGGCTCCGCCGCCGACCTGATGGCGAACCCGGAATCGCTGACCGGGCGCTTCCTCAGGCAACCGCTGCGCCACCCCATCCATCCGCGCCGGGCGGTCAACCGCGCCACGCCTTCGCTTGAAATTTCCGGCGCAAACCTGCACAACCTGAAGAACGCCAGCGCCCGCGTGCCGCTGGGCCGGCTCAGCGTGATCACCGGCGTTTCAGGGTCGGGTAAATCCACCCTCGCGCGCGACATCCTGCACACCAACCTTACCCGGCTGGTGAACGGGACCCGCGCCGAAAAGCGCGAGCGCAAGGACGCGCCGCTGCTCGGCTGCAAGTCGCTCAAGGGCGCGCAGCTGATCGGCCGCGTGCTGGAAGTCGACCAGACCCCGATCGGCAAGACGCCGCGCTCGTGCCCGGCCACCTATGTGGGCTTCTGGGATTCGATCCGCCGCATCTTTGCCGAGGCGAACGAATCGCGCATGCGCGGCTGGAGCGCGAGCCGTTTCTCGTTCAACACCAAGGGCGGGCGCTGCGAGGCCTGCGAGGGCCAGGGCATACAACGCATCGAGATGTCCTTCCTGCCCGACGTGCGCGTGCTGTGCGATGTGTGCAACGGGCAGCGCTTCAACGCCGAAACGCTGTCGGTGCGCTGGCGCGAGAAATCGATTGGCGACATCCTTGCGATGGACATTGACGAAGCGGTGGTGTTCTTTGCCGCCCATCCCTCGATCCACCACGCGCTGCACCTGATGCAGGACGTGGGCCTGGGCTACCTGACACTCGGCCAGCAGAGCCCGACGCTCTCGGGTGGCGAAGCGCAGCGCATCAAGCTGGTGACCGAGTTGTCCAAGGTGCGCATCGACGCCAACGGCAACGCGCTGGCGCGGCCCGGGCGCGCGGGCGAACTGGCGCACACGCTGTACGTGCTCGACGAGCCCACGGTCGGCCTGCACATGGCCGACGTGGAGAAGCTGATCCATGTGCTGCACCGGCTGGTCGATGCCGGCAACAGCGTGGTGGTGATCGAGCACAACCTCGACATCATGGCCGAGGCCGACTGGATCATCGATCTGGGCCCCGAAGGCGGCGACGCGGGCGGTCGGGTGGTCGTGCAGGCGCCGCCCGAAACGCTTGCCGCGGACCCGGGGAGCTCGCACACGGCGCGAATTCTTTCGGGATTCCTCGCCGAACGTGGGAACCTATCCACCGCAGCGCTGTCTAACCCCACATGAAAAACATACTGAATATCGTGTTCGCGCTGTTCCTGCCCCTGTCGATGCAGGTTTCGGCAACGGAACAGTCTCCTGAAGCCATGGTCAAGCAGATCACCGACGATGTGCTCGACGCGATCAAGAAGGACAAGGACCTCCAGGCCGGCAACAAGCAGAAGGCCCTGGCGCTGGCGGAGGAAAAAGTCCTCCCGCACCTCGATTTCCAGGAAATGACGCGGCTTGCCGCGGGCCGCATCTGGAATACGGCCAGCGTCGAGCAGCGCGAAAAGCTCGTCAAGGCATTCCGCGCGATGCTGGTGCGCACCTACGCCAACTCGCTGGATGTCTATCGCGGGCAGACCATGACTGTGATCGGCGCCAAGGTGCCACCGGGTGCAACCGATGCGACCGTGCGCAACAGCTACGCGAGCCCGGGGCAGCGCGCGACGCCGGTCGACTACCTGATGAAGAAATCAGCCGACGGATGGAAGGTGTACGACATCGTCATCGACGGGATCAGCCTGTTGCTGACCTATCGCTCCCAGTTCGACGGTGCGGTGCGCAGTTCGGGCATCGACGGGCTGATCAAGCAACTGGAAGCCAAGCGCGAGTCCTAAGCAGCGGCCCTGCCGTCCCGGCTCAGTCTTCGCCGCAGTAAACCGCTCCGCAGGTGCAGGTTTCGTGCACCACCACTTTCGAGAGCAGCGGTAATTCCGGCTTCAGCCGGTCCCACACCCATCGCGCAAGGTTCTCGCTCGTGGGGTTCGCCAGTCCGGGCACCTCGTTCAGGTAGTTGTGGTCGAGCTGATCAAACAGGGGCTGGAAGGCAGCCTTCAGCTCGGCAAAATCCTGCACCCAGCCGATGTGCGGATCGACCGGCCCGGACACATGTATTTCCACACGGAAAGAATGTCCGTGGATGCGCGCGCACTTGTGCCCTTGCGGCACGTTCGGCAGGCGGTGCGCGGATTCCAGAGTGAATGCCTTGAATATATCCATCGTCTCAGTGTGAACTCAGCGGATTCCTATGATCTTGTGCGTCTGAAGTGAAAGGCGCCATTGCGGATGCGCGAGGCAGTACTCGGTGGCGAGCTGCGTGTTCTTCGCGCGTTCCGGGCTGTCCATCGGCTGCAGAAAAAAATTGTCGAACGCGAGACCCAAAAACTTCTCCGGTTCCGCGCCAGGCTGGGGATACACGAGCTTGAGTTCGTTGCCTCGCTTCAGCACGAACGGCGCGCCGGCTTTCGGGCTGACCGTCAGCCAAAGTTCGCCTGCTGGCGGCTCGAGCGTGCCATTGGTTTCGACCGCGATCGAGAACCCGCGCGCCCGAAGCGCCGTCACCAGCGCCGCGTCGAGTTGCAGCAGCGGTTCGCCGCCTGTGCACACGACGAAAGGTTTTCCCTTCCCGCCCGCAGGCCAGCGGGCGGCGATCGCATCGGCCAGCGCTTCGGCAGTGTCGAACTTCCCTCCGCCATCACCGTCCGTACCGACGAATTCGGTGTCGCAGAACTTGCATACGGCGGTGGCGCGATCAGCCTCCCGGCCGGACCACAGGTTGCAGCCGGCAAAACGGCAGAACACCGCAGGGCGGCCTGCATTGGCGCCTTCACCCTGCAAGGTATAGAAGATTTCCTTGACCGCGTAGGTCATGGCCCGTTCCGTCAATCCAAGTGGGCGCCATTATGCCTACTATACTGAGTGACTCTGCCCTTACCGCCCCGTCACCTGCAGTTTCTCTGACCAGAAAAGGCAAGCCCGATGCATCCTCTGATCTCCCCTGCTGAACTCGCCGCCCGCCTAGACGATCCGATACTGCGCATCTATGACTGCACCACCTTCCTGCATCCGCAGCCGGACGGCGGCCCGATGCGGGTGGAGACCGGCCGTCGGCTGTACACGGAACAGGGGCATATCCCCGGTGCGGCGCTGATCGAGCTGCAGGAAGACTTGTCGGACGCGTCGAACCGCCTGCGTTTCTCGATGCCCTCGACAGAGGCTCTCGCGCGCATGTTCGCGGCCAAGGGCATCGGCGACGGCACCGAGGTCGTGCTCTACACGGCCGGCGACGCATGGTGGGCGACGCGCGTATGGTGGATGCTCCGGGCACTGGGCTTCGACACTGCGGCGGTGCTCGACGGCGGCCTGCGCAAATGGATCGCGGAAGGCCGGCCGCTCTCCACGGAATCGAACAGCTATCCACCCGGCGCGAACCTGTCGGTGCGGCCGCGCGACCTGTTCACCGACCGCGACGGCGTGCTCAAAGCCCTCGACGACGGCTCGTCGCTGGTCGTCAACTGCCTGCGCGAAGATCTTCATCACGGCACCGCGCCCTACCACTACGGCCGCCCGGGGCATATCAGCGGAAGCGTCAGCGCGCCCGCCGCATCGCTGTTCGAGAAAGATGGTACCTTCAAGCCGCCCGCGCAACTGCGCGCGTTCTTCACTGACCGCGGGATCGTCACCGGGCGAAAGGTCATTGCGTACTGCGGTGGCGGTATTGCGGCAACCGGCAACGCGTTTGCCTTGACCGCCCTGCTCGCCCAGGACGGCGTGCTCGTCTATGACAACTCGCTGCAGGAGTGGGCAAACGACCCGACGCTGCCGATGACGGTCGGCTGAACCTACGGCCCAACCATATCCTGCCAATAGCGCGTTTTGCTTCCGCTTCCCTGCTGGCCACTGAATGCGGCGATGGCCTTGGCGAGAGTCTCCACTGGGATAGACCGGTATTTCGTAAAAGTCCCGACCATCATCCTGTCGAGCAGCGGAAGCACGAGGAAGGCCATCGATTCCGCCCAGCGCCGCTGCTCCCTGTGCGCGACGATCATGCTCGGTCGAAAGATGCCCAGGTCTGCGAAGCCCAGCGCCTTAAGCGCATCTTCTGTTTGCCCTTTCAGCCGTGCGTAAAAAACCGATGATCCGGCATCGGCATTCGCCGCAGAAAGGTAGGCAAAGCGCGTCGCCCCGGCCGCGAGACTCGCTTTCGCAAACTGCAAGACGAACTCATGGTCGATCCGGGTCATCGCCGCCTGCGAGCCCGCGATCTTGATCGTGGTGCCGAAGGTGCAGTAACAATCATCAACCTGCGTGCCCGCGAGCGCTTCGCCCAGGTGATCAAATTCCACGATGCGATTCTCCAGCTTCGCATGCTGGATCCCGGCTTCGCGACGGCCCAGGGAAATCACTTTGGCGTAGGCCGGATCGTCCAGCAACAGCGGCAGGAGCTTTTTCCCGGTCGCCCCGCTCGCCCCCAGAATGGCCGCGACTCTCGGCTGCTTTCCATTGATCGTGGGCATCGCGTGTTGCTCCTGTTCAGGTTCGGATATTGCGGGTGGGGATTATGGCAACAAACCGTCCCGGCGCCCCCTCGGCAGGACAGCCTCGCGAGCCACGGGCATACTCAGGCCGATGACCCCGGCCAAGCCCACCACTATCGACGACCTGCGCGCGCGCCACGGACCACACTTCCGCTGGCTGGTACTCGTCACCGTGATGGTCGGCATGATGGCCTCGATCATGTCCTCCACGATCGTCAACGTGGCGGTGCCGGCGATGAGCGACTATTTCCACCTCGGCCAGGACCGCGCGCAGTGGATCTCGGCCTCCTTCATGGCCTCCACCACGCTGTCGCTGCTGCTCACGCCCTGGCTGCTGCAGCGCTACGGGCTGCGCAAAACCTACGTCGGCGCCAACCTGCTGTTGATGGCCGGCGGCATCGTGGGCGGGCTGTCGGGAAACTACCCTGTGATGATCGCGATGCGGGTGCTCGAGGGCATCGCTGCGGGCATCCTGATGCCGATCCCCAACGTGGTGATCATGCGCGAGTTTCCGCGCGAGGAGCAGGGGCGCGCGATCGGCATCTTCGGCTTTGGCGTGGTGCTCTCGCCGGCGATCGCGCCGGTACTCGGCGGTGTGCTGGTCGAACAGTTCGGCTGGCGCTCGATTTTTTTCATGGTCGTGCCGTTCTGCGTGGCCGCACTCGTACTTTCGCGCCGCTACCTTCCGGTAATTTCCTCGTTCGTGACCGAGCCCCGGCCGCTGGACTGGATCGGACTCGCCTGGGCCGCCGCGTCGACGCTGTCGCTGATGAACGGCGTGGTGGAACTGCGCGGCGAACACGGCCTGCGCGGCGCGCTGCTTGTCGTTACCGGTATCGCGGGCTTTGCCGGCTTCGCCGCCTACCAACTGCGCGCGGCCAACCCCCTGCTCAACATGCGCCTGTTCCTGCACCGGCCCTTCGCCATGGCCGGCGTGGTCGGCTTCGTCTATGGCATCGGCCTGTTCGGTTCCACCTACCTGCTGCCGATCTACATGCAGGCGGCGCTCTCCTTCTCGCCCTCACGCGCCGGGTTCGTGCTGCTGCCTGCGGGCATCGCGCTCGCCTTCTGCATGCCGATCGGCGGCCGGCTTGCGGACCGCCTGCCGGCATCATGGCTGGTGTCGGCAGGCGTGTTCGTGCTGGCCGCCTCGCTCGCGCTGATGGCAACCGTCGGGCCGGGGACGGCTTTCCTCGTGCTTATCTTCTGGGTGATCCTCGGGCGTGTGGGACTCGGCATCCTGATGCCCGCGCTGAGCCTGGGCGCGATGCGCGGCCTGGCCGCCGCGGAATT
>JBBQVP010000237.1:0-5991 GCA_038211455.1 Burkholderiales bacterium | reverse complement strand
CCCCGATTATATCTACGGAATGAAATCGCGTTTCGTCCGCGCGGCAATGGCCAGACGATTGTTCACACATGCGGCCCGCAGGGGCCGCAGCCTCAGAACGCGCGGTCGTTGCGGATCACGCCGACGGCGATGCCCTCGATCGCGAGTTCGTCGTTGCGCAGATCAAGCTCGATCGGCTCGAAGTCGGGATTTTCGGGCAGCAGTTGTACCGAATGCCCGCGCCGCCGCAGTCGCTTGACGGTCACTTCATCGGCAATGCGCGCGACCACTACCTGTCCGGTGCGCGCCTCGCTGGTGCGGTGCACAGCGAGGAGATCGCCATCGAGGATGCCGATATCGCGCATCGACAGGCCGCGAACCTTCAACAGGTAGTCCGCGCGCGGCGTAAACAGGTTCGGGTCGACCTGATAGCGACCCTGCACATGCTCTTCCGCGAGGATCGGCGAGCCTGCAGCCACGCGCCCGATCACGGGGAGATCCATGAGCCGTCCAGGGCGTATGCCGGGCGAAGTCTCGTTAACGCGGATTCCGCGCGACGCGCCGGAGAGGATGTCGATTGCGCCTTTTTTTTCCAGTGCGCGAAGGTGCTGTTCGGCGGCGTTGACCGAGCGGAACCCCATCCGCTCCGCGATCTCGGCGCGGGTGGGCGGGAAGCCGGACACCTCGGTGAGCTCGCGTATGAGCTGGAGAATCTCGGACTGGCGGTCGGTCAGGGCTTCCATGGAAGATCCTTGTGTACTGTTTTGTTGAACAGTGGAATTATATCCAGTAGTCCGGAAAATGCAAGCGCGACAGTACCTTAGCGGACTCTAGATCCTTTCCGGCGAAGATTTCTGGCAGTTACCAGTTACAATCGGGGGCACTAGGAGACACGTTTTGATCATCCAGTCGCTGCTCGACACCGACCTGTACAAGTTCACCATGATGCAGGTGGTCCTGCATCACTTCCCCGGTGCGCAGGTCGAGTACAAGTTCAAGTGCCGGAATCCGGGCAAGGACCTGGTTCCCTACCTCGACGAAATTCGCGCCGAGATCCGCGCCCTGTGCACGCTGCGCCTGACCGAGGACGAGCTTGCCTACCTGCGCGGCCTGCGTTTCCTGAAGTCGGATTTCGTCGATTTCCTGGACCTGTTCCACTTCAACGACAAATATGTCCGCGTCGAGGCTGACCCTGATGCGGCCGGCGAGATCGACATCACGATTCACGGTCCCTGGCTGCACACGATCCTGTTCGAGATCCCGATCCTTGCGATCGTCAGCGAGGTGTATTTCCGCCATACCCAGCCCGACCTGGATTTTGCAGAAGGCCGACGCCGCCTGCAGGCGAAGGTCGCTACCGTGCGTGCGCTCGAACCGGAACTCGAGTTCAAGATCTCTGATTACGGTACGCGGCGGCGCTTTTCCCTCACCTGGCACGAAGAGGTCATCCGCACGTTGCAGGCCGAGGTGCCGCAGCTTTTCGCCGGAACCTCGAATGTCTGGCTCGCGATGCGCAACAACATCACATCGCTGGGCACCGTGGCGCACGAGTACATGCAGGCCTGCCAGGCGCTCGGCCCGCGGTTGCGCGACTCGCAGGCTTTTGCGCTTGAAATGTGGGCCAAGGAGTACCGCGGCGACCTGGGAATCGCGATCACCGATACCTACGGCATGGACGCCTTCCTGCGCGATTTCGACCTGTACTTCTGCAAGTTGTTCGACGGAGCCCGGCAGGACTCCGGCGATCCAATGGCCTGGGGCGAAAAGCTGATCGCGCATTACATCGCGAACCGCGTCGACCCGCGCACCAAGACCCTGATCTTCTCAGACAGCCTGACCATCCCGAAGGCAATCGAAATCGCGCGCCGTTTCTCCGGGCGCGCCCGGCTCGCGTTTGGCATCGGCACCAACCTGACCAACGACCTTGGGGTCGAGCCTTTGCAGATCGTCATCAAGATGACTGAGTGCAACGGCCAGCCGGTGGCAAAGCTGTCCGATTCGCCAGGCAAAACCATGTCGAAGGATGCAGGCTATCTCGCGTACCTTCGCCAGGTGTTTGCGATCGAAACCTAGAAGAAGGGTTTCGCTTTGGCTGGAAGGGGTGCTGCGCTCCCCTGCAGATCCAGCGCGAGGCAGTGGCTTTTGCCTTGCAAGCCACCCAGTGACGAACCGAGCTTGATCCAAGTCTCATACTGACGAGTTCCCCATAGAAACGAGCGACGAAAAAAAATTCAGGCTGACTGCGATGGCGGTACTCGCAGCCTGCTTCGCGCTCAACATGCTCGGGCGCGGGAGCGGCGATACCTACATCGTGTTTCTTGCGCCGCTGGAGGCCGAGTTCGGCTGGTCGCGTTCGCAACTGACCGGGATCTACTCGATCTACCTGCTGATCGGCGGGATGCTTGCCCCGTTCGTCGGGATGCTGTTTGACCGCCACGGCCCGCGCCTCGTCTACACCGCCGGCCTGACCTGCCTGGCCGTTGCGTTCATGGTGGCGGGCCACCTCGCCAGCCTGTGGCAGTTCTACCTCTTCATCGGGCTGCTGGTTGGCACCGGCAGCGGGCTGGCCGGAATGGTGCCTGCGTCGGCCCTCCTGACGCGCTGGTTTCGTGCGCGCCTGTCGACCGCGATCGGGATCGCATTTGCGGCCACCGGCATGGGCTCACTCACGTTTGTTCCACTCGCGCAGTTCATGCTGGTGCGCTTCGACTGGCGCACGACATACGAGATTTTTGGCGGCTTCCTGCTGCTGATGATTCCCGTTGTCGCGTTCGCGATTCCCTGGAAGGTTTACGTGGCCGGTCACCCGGCGTACCGCACGCCGCAACGCGCGAAAGAAGGCGAGAGCGGGGGCTGGACCTTGCGCGCGGCCTTGAAGACGCGGCTCTTCTGGGCGCTTGCGCAGGTATTCTTCTTTACTTCGATCGGGATGTTCACCGTGATGGTTCAGTCGGTGGTGTACTTCATCGACGCGGGCTTTTCGCCGCTCACCGCGGCAAGCGCGTTCGGCTTCACGGGGATGCTCTCAGTCATCAGCGTCGCGGCCAGCGGCCCGATGGCCGAGCGCTTCGGGATCCGCCGCGCGGTCAGCGTGAGCTTTGCCGGCTCGGCGCTGGGCATCGGCATCCTGATCGGCCTGTCGTTCGCTCCGCTGACCTGGCTGCTGGTGGCCTATGTGCTGATCTTCGGCTTGTGCCAGGGGGTGCGGGGCCCGATCGTCTCGTCGATCTGCACCCGCCACTTCGCCGGCCCGAAGGTGGCCACGATCTACGGCATGATCTTCACCGCCAACGCCCTGGGCTCGGCGTCCGGTTCGCTGATCGGCGGGGCGCTGCACGACCTCACCGGGGGCTACCGTACCGGGTTTGTGTTTGCGCTGTGTGCCATGACGCTGGCGGTCCGCCCATTCTGGTTCGATCCGGCGCTGAAAAAGTTCAGGTAGCGTGTTCCGGGAGGAGCCGTCGGCTCCTTACGCCTACTTCATCCCCGCTGCTTGCGATCCCGTGGTCACCCGGTGGCACGCCCCGGCGGGAACTATGCCCTCCTGCGCACCAATCCCAGTTCGGCCGCTTCGCGCTCGAGCTGCTCGCGAAACGCAGGATGCGCGATGGCGATCATCTTCGGCACGCGCGCCGCGAGCGGGACGCCGCGCAGGTCGGCGGTGCCGTACTCCGTCACGAATACCCCCGCTTCGCTGCGCGGCGTGGCGACGGGCCCCGCAAGTTTCGCCACAATGCGCGAGAGCTTGGTGCCGATCGACGCCGGAAGGCAGACCAGCGAAGCCCCGCCCTTCGAAGCGTTCGCCGCGCGGATGAAATCGAGTGCGCCGCCGACCGCGCCGACATAGCTCCCGCCGGCAATTTCCGCATTGACCTGCCCGGTCAGGTCGACTTCGACCGCCGAATTGACCGCGACGAACTGGTCGATGCTGCCGAGCACTTTCGGGCTGTGGGTGTATTCGCAGGAGCGAAGGTTGATTGCAGGGTTGGCGCGCGCAAAGTCGAACAGCACGCTGGATCCCATCAGCACGCCGCCCACGCTGACGCCCGGGTCGATCGACTTATGCGCATTGGTAATCGCGCCGCTCTGCATCAGTCGGGCGACGCCATCGCACAGCAGGCCCGAGTGGATGGCGAGGTCGCGCCGGTCGCTGAGCGCCGCCAGGATGGCATCGGGCAGCGAGCCGAGGCCGAATTCGAGCACCGAGCGGTCCGGGATGTACTTCGACGCATTGCGGCCGATCGCAAGCTCGACTTCGCCGGGCGCGCCATAGGGCAGGGGCACCAGAGGGCGTGACGTGTGGATCATCGCGGCAAAATGCTTCGCCGTCAGAAGCGGCTCGGTATGCGTCCAGGGCACCTGGTCGTTGACTTCCGCGATCACACAGCGCGCGGTGGCCAGCGCCGGGCCGAGGTACTCCACCGAGATCCCCATGCTGTATTCGCCGCGCGCGTTTGGCGGGCTGACCTGGAGCAGCAGCACGTCCGCCTTCAGGCGCTGGGTGCGGATCAGTTCGCCGAGTTGCGAGTAGGGGAACGGGCAGATGTCGAGGGCCCCGATGTCAGCCATCTTGCGGTTGTGCCCGGCCCCGCAGTACGCGGTGAGCTGAAGGTGATCGGCGTGCTCGGCCTTGACGACGCCCGAGAAATTGACTCCGAGGAAAGCGCCGGCGCCCGAATAGGCGGCACGTTGCGCAACGAATGCCTCGGTCAGCGTCAGGGGCTCCGCGCAGGCCTGTCCCCACATGACGCCGTCGCCCGGGCGGATGAATTCAGCAAGGTCGATGTCCATGCGGCGATGCTAACATTGGCGCAGATTCCGCAATTTCCCGGTTCGCAGAGCCGGTTTCCTACCCAATCTTCCCCGGAGCTTCACGTGCTAGACGACAAAGCATTTGACCTGCTGTTCCGCAACGCCCGCAGCCAGAACGGTTTCACCAGCGACCCGGTCAGCGACGATACGCTGCGCCGACTCTACGAGATCGTGAAATGGGCGCCAACCACGATGAACACCCAGCCGATGCGCCTGGTGTTCGTCAAGTCAGAGGCCGGCAAGAAGCTGCTCGGGCCGGCACTGTCCCCGGGAAACCACGACAAGACCATGGCCGCGCCGGTCTGCGCGATCCTCGCGTGGGATACGCAGTTCTATGAGCACCTGCCGCGCATGTTCGCGCACCGCCCCGAGGCGATCAACAACTTCAAGGGTGCTGACAAGGCGGCGGGAACAGAGAAGGCCGCCTTCCGGAACTCCTCGATGCAGGGCGGGTATTTCATCCTTGCGGCGCGCGCGCTGGACCTGGACTGCGGGCCGATGTCGGGCTTCGACAATGCCAAGGTCGACGCGGCGTTCTTCGCCGACGGGCGTTTCAAGTCGAATTTTCTCTGCACGCTTGGCAAGGGCGACCCGTCCAAGGTGATGGCGCGGCTGCCGCGCCTCACGTTTGAGGAAGCCTGCAAGATCGTATAACTGCCGAGGGGCGCGCCATGCCAAAGGGTTTTCCCAACGCGGGTCTTCCACTCGCCGGCCTGCGTGTCCTCGACCTGTCGCGCGCGCTCGCGGGGCCGTTTTGCGCGATGATCCTCGCCGACCTGGGCGCGGACGTAATCAAGATCGAGCCGACTCCCGAGGGCGAGATGGTGCGCGGCTGGGGGCCTTTCAAGGACGGGATCAGCGTCTACTACCTGTCGATTCATCGCAACAAGCGCAGCCTTGCGGTGAACTTTCGCGATCCCGCGGGGCTGGAACTGATCCGCACGCTGGCCGACCAGTCCGACATCCTGGTGGAGAACTTCAAGCCCGGCGTCATGGGCGACATGAAGATGGGCTACGCGGCACTTGCGGCAAGGAATCCCCGCCTGATCTTCGCCTCGATCACCGGCTTCGGGGCGAGCGGCCCCTACGGCGGGTGGCCGGGCGTGGACCAGATCGCACAGGGCATGTCGGGCCTGATGAGCCTGACCGGGCAGAAAGCCACTGGCCCGACGCGCGTCGGCATCCCGATCGGCGACGTGG
>JBBQVP010000236.1:0-6026 GCA_038211455.1 Burkholderiales bacterium | reverse complement strand
GATCTCCTGCTGGATCTGCGCAACTTTCGCTGCGGCGTCATCGTAGTCGGCCACGTCCACGGGGTAGGCGCCGAACGCGTAACCGCGGCCCTTCATTTCGTCGATCCAGCCCTTCCATTTGGTGTTTGAAGGAGAGTAGGTGACCACCACCTTGTATCCCGCGTCGGCCATCTTGGTGGAAATCGACTCGCCCAGGCCGCCCATGCCGCCGGTCACCACTGCAATTTTCTGTTGCGCCATTCCTGTCTCCAAGTATCGGAAAAGGGGAACCCAGGTTCCCCCGTTACCCTCTCCTTATCGGTACAGGGGAACCCAGGTTCCCCCGTTACCCTCTCCTGACGATTCGTCAGGTCATGTACATGCCGCCATTGATAGGGATGTTGGCGCCCGTAATATACCCCGCATCCTCGGAGGCCAGAAACGCAACCAGCGAGGCGATTTCCTCCGGCCGGGCAAGTCGCCCGATGGGAATGCCGGCGATCAGCTTCTCCAGCACATCGGCACGGATCGCTTTGACCATCGGTGTTTCGACATAGCCAGGCGACACCGAGTTCACCGTGACACCCTTGCGGATCACTTCCTGCGCGAGCGCCTTGGCAAACCCGTGCACGCCGGCCTTCGCCGCCGAGTAGTTGGTCTGCCCGAACTGGCCGCGCTGGCCATTGACCGAGGACATGTTGATCACCCTCCCCCAGCCGCGCTCGGTCATGCCGTCGATCACGTTCTTGGTGACGTTGAACACGCTGTTCAGGTTGGAGTTGATCACCCCCGACCAGTCGGCCTCCGAGGCTTTTTTCAGCACATTGTCGCGCACGATGCCCGCGTTGTTAATGAGAATGTCGACCGGACCGATCTCCGATTCGATTTTCTTCACCATCGCCACGGTGGAAGCGAAATCTGAGACGTCGCCTTCCGCGGCATGCACGTTGTCGAACCCGTCTTTCTTCATCTGACGCAGCCATTCGTCCTGCGGCGCATAGCCCGGCAGGCAGTTGGCCACGACCACGTTGCCATTGGCCTTCGCCAGCTTGCGGCACACCGCCGTTCCTATCCCTCCCATGCCGCCGGTGACCAGCGCAATCCGCTTCGTCATCAGGCGCGCTCCACCGCAAGGGCCACGCCCATGCCGCCGCCGATGCAAAGGGAAGCGAGGCCCTTTTTCGCATCGCGCTTCTGCATCTCGTGCAGCAGCGTGACCAGGATCCTGCACCCCGATGCGCCGATCGGGTGACCCAGCGCGATGGCCCCGCCATTCACGTTGACTTTAGAGGTATCCCAGCCCATCTGCCGGTTCACCGCGATGGCCTGCGCTGCAAAAGCTTCATTGATCTCCATCAGGTCGAGATCCTTCGGTTCCCACCCGGCGCGCAACAGGCAGCGCTTGGAAGCGGGCACCGGGCCCATGCCCATGTATGCCGGGTCGACGCCCGCCGAGGAGAATGCCTTGATCTTCGCCATCGGCTTCAAGCCGAGTTCCTTTGCCTTGCGCGCCGAGGTCAGCAGAACCACCGCCGCACCGTCGTTGATGCCCGAGGCATTTCCGGCAGTCACTGTGCCGTCCTTCTTGAACGCCGGCTTGAGGCTCCCCAGCGACTCGGCTGTCGTTCCGGCACGCGGGTATTCATCGGCGTCGAACACTACCGTGCCCTTGCGCGAGGCGATTGCTACCGGGACGATCTCGTCTTTGAAGTTCCCGTTTTTCTGCGCAGCCTCGGCCTTCTGCTGGCTGGCTGCGGCGAATTCGTCCTGCTCGGCCCGCGTCACGGCATATTCCTCGGCCACGTTCTCTGCCGTAATCCCCATGTGGTACTGGTTGTACACGTCCCACAGGCCGTCGACGATCATCGTGTCGATCATCTTGGCGTCGCCCATGCGGAACCCGTCGCGCGAGCCCGGCAGCACGTGCCCGGACATGCTCATCGACTCCTGCCCCCCGGCGATCACGAAATCCGAGTCACCGTTGAGGATGGCCTGCGCGCCAAGCATCGCGGCCTTGAGGCCCGAACCGCAGACCTTGTTGATGGTCATGGAGGGGATCATGTGCGGCAGCCCAGCCTTGATCGCAGCCTGGCGGGCCGCGTTCTGTCCCACGCCTGCGGTCAGTACCTGACCAAGGATGACTTCGGAAATCAGGTCGGCCTTGACGCCGCTCCTTTCAAGCAGTTTGGCGATCACCAGCGCGCCCAGGTCGGACGCGGGCATCTTGCCGAGTGAACCGGCGAATTTTCCGATCGGGGTGCGCACCGCACCGATGATGACGACTTCTTCCATGATGTACCTCCTGCAAACCTACGAGTTGAACTTCTCTTTGACATAGCGGCCCGGGGCGGGCTCGATCGCCTTGTGCCGCTTGTTGCCCAGGGTCTTCCTTGCCTTGCGCTCGCCGCCCTTGTGGGCCGCAAGCCATGCCGACCACGCCGGCCACCAGCTGCCGGGGGTCTCGAGCGCGCCCGCGAACCACTGATCCGGGTCGGTCGAGTCGTGCTTGTCGGAAACCCAGTGGCTGCGCCGGTTCTTGTCCGCGGGGTTGATCACCCCTGCGATATGGCCGCTCGCCCCAAGCATGAAGGTCACGTCGCCGCCAAGCAGATTGAGCGAGCGATAGGCGCTCTTCCAAGGCACGATATGGTCCTCGCGCGACGCGTAGACGAAACTCGGCAGGCCGATCGCGCCGAGGTCGACCGGCACGCCGCAGTTGGTCACGGCACCCGGCTCGCGCAGGCGATTCTCAAGATAGGTGTTGCGCACGTACCAGCAATACATCGGCCCGGGCAGGTTGGTGCCGTCCGAATTCCAGTAGAGCAGATCGAAGGCCGGCGGCGATTCGCCCTTGAGGTAGTTCTTCACCACATACGGCCAGATCAGGTCGTTGGCGCGCAGCGCGGAAAATACAAACGCCAGATCCGACCCGGGCAGGATGCCGCCGACGCCGATGGCCGCTTCCCTGAGCCGGGTGCCTTGCTCGTCGACCATGCAACCGATCTGTCCCGTATCCGAGAAATCGAGCATGGTGGTCAGGTAGGTCGCGCTCTCCACCAGCACCTCGTCCTTCGCCTTAAGCACCGCGAGCGCCGCGCCGAGCAGCGTTCCGCCGACACAGAAACCAAGCGCGTTCACCCTGTCGCTCGCTGCGATCTCGCGCGAAACGCGCAAGGCCTCGATCACGCCGTTCTCGACATAGTTATCCCAGGTCAGATGACCGAGGTCGGCCTTCACGTTGCGCCAGGACACCATGAACACGGTATGGCCCTCGCTTACGGCGTAGCGCACGAAGGAGTTCGCCGGCTGCAGGTCGAGAATGTAGAATTTGTTGATGCAAGGCGGCACCATCACCAGCGGCCGTTTGGCCACCTGCGGCGTCGAGGGCGCGTACTGGATGAGCTGGAACAGCGGGTTTTCGTAGACCACCGCACCGGGCGTGGTCGCCAGGTTGCGGCCGACTTCGAATGCGCTCTCGTCTGTCTGGCTGATGTGGCCCTTGCCCGCATCGGCGATCAGGTTGGCAAGCCCCTTGGTAAGGCTCTCGCCACGGGTTTCGATTGCCAGGCGCAGTGCTTCCGGATTGGTCGCCGGGAAATTCGCCGGACAGCTCGCGTCTATCCATTGCTTCACGGCAAAGCGCAGGCGTTCCTTCTCTGCGGGGCCGGCCTCTACCGCTTCAACAACCTCGTTCAGGTAACCCGAGGCGAGCAGGTAGGACTGCCGAAGGTAGTCGTAATACGGATTGGTGCGCCATTCGGGGTCGCCGAATCGCTTGTCGCCGGACGCAGTGGCCAGGCCGTCCGCAACCTTCCCGGGTTCACGCGCGATCAGGCTGGACCACAGCTGCATCTGACGTTCTGCATAGTCGGCCTGGACTTGCGCAAATTTCGGGCCCTGGCGGGTCGCGTTCGCCGTCAACCGGGCAGCCCAGTCCGCGGGGCCCGCAGCCTGCCCGGACATGCCGGAATGGACGCCACCCGTCGTGCCGGCAAGCAGCGCCATCCAACGCTGCGTCATTGCGTGGCCAGTCTCCTGGCTTGCCTGGATGATCGATGCGATCAGGGCGTCCGGCGAATCGAACTGGCTGCTCACGTCCCCCCTTTGCATGCGTGGCCCGGAGTCGGGCGGTTTTGGCGCGTCCGCCCCGAATCTGGGCGAAAACCCGGTTTGCGCCCAAACACAGGGCGTCATTGGAAACAGGCGGCGATTCTGCGCCGCACCATTGGCGCAGTCAACCCGGGAGGCAAGCCCCCGGGGCGGAGACGCTTTTCAGGCAACTCCTCCGATCAGCAGCCGGGCCAGCGCAATCGACCCTACGCCCAGCGCGATCAGCAGGACCTGGGACACAGTAGCATGCAGTTCGGTGCGCTTGTGCAGGCCCGGAATCAGGTCGGCAACCGCAACGTAGATCATGCTTGCAGCGACGATCCCGAGAAGCACCGGCACGGCGCCAGCGACCGACTGCAGGACAAAATAGCCGAGCACCCCCCCGACCAGCGAGGCAAGCGAAGAAATCAGGTTCAGCGCCAGCGCCTTCGCTTTCGAATAGCCCGAATGCAGCAGGATCAGAAAATCGCCCACCTCCTGCGGAATCTCGTGGGCCACGATCGCAATGGCAGTGATAACGCCAAGCTGCGTGCTTTCCAGGAACGCGGCGGCGATCAGCACGCCGTCGATGAAATTATGCACGGTATCGCCGATCAGGATCAGCGTGCCGCTTCGCCCGTGGTCATGCTCCGCGTCGCCGGATCCTGCATGCGCATGCGGGTCGTGCGCTTCGCAGTCCTCGGCATGGCAGTGACGCCAGAGCACCAGCTTTTCGAGGATAAAGAACACGAAGATTCCGGCAAGTATCGTGAGCGCGGCGGTGTGCGGATTGGTGCGCTCGAAGGCGTGCGGGATGACTTCCAGAAAGGCGGCCCCCAGCAGCGCGCCGATGGCGTATGAGACCAGCATCGGCACCCAGGCCGTGCGCACGGTCAGCGCGAACGCTGCCGCAAGGCCGACCGAGAGGAGGCCTCCGGCCAGGCTGGCCGCCATGATCCACGCCAGAGTCATGCCTGCATCCCCCGAGAAGGGGGGCGATTATACGCGCCCGTCCGGCGCGACATAAATGCAGGCGGCCATGCGCTGCATCGACTTGTCGCGACGGTACGAAAAGAACAACGCCTTCTCCGTGTGGGTGCAGTGTGTCCCGCCATACACCGCGCGCACCCCTTCGGCCGCAAGGCGCTGACGGGCGACAGCGTACAGGTCAAGCATCCAGTGTCCGGGGCGCGTCGCGACGAAAGCCGATTCGGCCCGCGGGTCGTGCGCAAGGTACTCGTCGCGTACCTCGGCGCCAACCTCGTAGGCTCGTGGGCCGATTGCGGGGCCGAGCCAGGCCAGGAGTTCCGCCCCAGGCACACGCATCGCCGCGACCGTCTGCTCAAGGACTCCCGCGGCAAGGCCGCGCCAACCCGCGTGTGCCGCACCGACCGCGCTACCGTCACGCGCCGCGAGCAGGACCGGCATGCAGTCCGCGGCCATCACGCAACAGACCACCCCGGAATTGTGTGTGTATGCAGCGTCCGCTTCCGGCGGCGTACCCGGCGTACCCGGCGTACCAGTTGCGACCGCCCCGGCGTCGACCACGGTCGTTCCGTGCACCTGTCGCAGCCATACCGGTGGCGACGGAAGCACGGCCCGCAACTTGCGCCTCACCGCCTCTTCCTTGACGTCCCCGAGCGCCCGCGTCGACACGAACCCGCGCACGCCTGGCGGCGCCGGCCAGTCGGCGCTCAGTGTTTCAGCGTTGCCCTGCATCGCGCATGTGCTCCAGCAGGCGGACGAAGTCTTCCGGTAACGGTGATTCCCAGTGCCGCGCGCGACCGCTCTTAGGGTGCACGAGTCGCAGGCCCGCAGCATGCAGCGCCTGGCGCTTGAAGCCGCCCAGCGTGAACGACTTCGCGCCGCGCCGGTAAACCGGATCCCCGACCAGCGGATGCCCGATCGACTGCAGGTGGACGCGGATCTGATGGGTGCGGCCGCTCTCCAGCGTGCAG
>JBBQVP010000235.1:0-6042 GCA_038211455.1 Burkholderiales bacterium | reverse complement strand
GGCCCATTCGTTGAGTGTCCTGACGCCCTTCACCTTGAACGCCGCGCGCAGCTGCAGGTGGTCCTGCAGGTTCTCGCCCACGCCCTTGAGCTCGTGGACCACCGGGATGTGGTGCTCCTTCAGGAGCTCGGCCGGGCCGATCCCTGAGCACTGCAGGATCTGCGGCGAGCCGATTGCGCCCGCGGTCAGGATCGTCTCGATGCGCGCAGAGGCGATCAGCGATTCACCGCCTTTGGAGAACTCGACGCCTGCGGTGCGCGTACCCTCAAGCCACAGGCGGCGAACGTGGGCTTTCGTCACCACGTTCAGGTTGGGGCGCTTCATCACCGGCCGCAGGAAAGCCTTGGTCGCGTTCCAGCGCACCCCGCGCTTCTGGTTCACCTCGAAAAAACTGCTGCCCTCGTTGTCGCCACGGTTGTAGTCGTCGATCTTTCTGATGCCGGCCTGTTCCGCGGCCTCGCGCCAGGCTTCGAGGATCTCCCACGAGAGGCGTTGCTTCTCCACCCGCCATTCGCCGCCTGCGCCGTGGTGGTCGGTTGCGCCCGCGTAGTGATCTTCCGTTTTTTTGTATCGCGGCAGCACCTCGTTCCACGACCAACCCGGGTCGCCAGTGTGTTCGGCCCAGTGGTCGTAGTCCTGTGCCTGACCGCGCATGTAAATCATCGCGTTGATCGAGGAGCAGCCGCCGAGCACCTTGCCGCGCGCATAGAGGATCGACCTGCCGTTCAGTCCCGCGTCGGGTTCGGTCTTGTAGCACCAGTCCGTGCGCGGGTTGCCGATGCAATAGAGGTAGCCCACGGGGATGTGGATCCAGATCCAGTCGTCCACATCGCCCGCTTCAAGGAGGAGGACGCTGATCTCCGGGTCGGCGGACAGGCGGTTGGCCAGGACGCAGCCCGCGGTGCCGCCACCGGCGATGATGTAGTCGTAGGAGCCGAAGGAGCGGGGCATGGGGGTATTGTAGGGGAGCGGGTGGGGAGGTGAAATTTCAGAGGCGGGACGGGATCGTATCCTGGGAAGTCATTATTGCCAGTTTTCAGGAGAAGTCCCCTGTGGGAGCCGAGTTCGAGGCGAATTATTGCCATCGAATTGTTGCCATCAATACGTAATATTTTCATTCAGCGGCCAGATGGGACGCCGCAACCGGGTGTAGTTCAGGCGCACCGGATCAGGCGTGCACAGGGCGCCGGAGTCGACGATCATCACTTCGCGCGCAATCGGCGCGTAGGCGGCGCGGAAGTGGTGGACGCTCTTCACCACCACCACCCGGCGCTGCCGCGGATCGATGCCCTGGCTGAGGAAGGTCTGCAGGTCGGTGTTCTGCAACCGGTTGCTGATCACGATCACGTCGACGCCGCCGATGCGCAGCACGGCGGTCGGGCCCATCTCGGTGCGCGTGCCCTTGACCATCGGCCCGTCGTTGATGAATGTCCCATCCG
The DNA here is from genome assembly GCA_038211455.1 of Burkholderiales bacterium. GTDB lineage: Bacteria > Pseudomonadota > Gammaproteobacteria > Burkholderiales > SG8-39 > SZAS-79. The sequence continues at coordinate 4,603 of JBBQVP010000235.1, read as the reverse complement.
ACACGGACAGCACTTCGGCCTCGATCTCGATCGGCGCGCCGAATGCCGGATCGACGTGCCCGCCCAGTCGCACCTTCAGCCTGGCGCCTGCGCCCGCCTTGACGGCGGCCTGTGCGGTCCCGGGGTCGTAGATGTGACCGAACGCCGCCTGCTGCACGTTGCCGTCGATCAATGCACGCAGCAGGTTGGTAGCGTCGCCATAGCCGCCGCCGCCGGGATTGTCGGTGCCGTCCGCCACCACCAACGGCCCGCCCTCGCCGCGATCGGCGCGCACCGCGGCCATTACCTCGGCGATGCTCCAATACCGGATTGTCTCTTCCGCACGGCGGCGCCAGATTTCGTGCGCCAGGGAGTTCGCGATCTGGCTCGCGCGCGCGGCGACGGCCGGTTCGTGGCTCACCGCGACCGAAGGGCCGGCCCATTCGATGTCGGCCGGCATGAAGCCCGCCTGGATGCTGACGACATGGATGCCGTCTTCCTTTTCAAATCCGTCGGCGAGCGCCAGCAGGTCGCGCATCGGTCCGGGCTGCACGGTGCGGCCATGGTCGGCGCCGCACAGCGTGGGCGGTTGCACGATCAGGGTCTGCGGGATCGTCTTTGTGTCGAGGATCTGATCGATCAACGCTGCGGCCTGCTGCGCGCGTTCGTACTGGTCGATGTGCGGATAGGTGCGATAGCTGATCAGCGCGTTGGCGTGCCTCGCCATCCGCGGCGTCGCGTTGGCGTGCAGGTCCAGGGTTACCACGACGGGGATCTGAGCACCGATCACCCCACGCAGCGCTTCGAGCAGCGCCCCTTCGGCATCGTCCTCGGTTTCGCTGACCATTGCGCCGTGCAGGGCGAGCACGGCCCCGTCCAGTTTCCCTGCGGCGCGCGCGCAGGCGAGGAACATGTCGCGTATCGCCTCAAAGGTGTCCCGCGTGAGTTTTCCCGAGGGCGTGGCATTGGCGGCCACTGCGGGGACCAGTTCCCAGCCCGCGTGCGCGGCGGCATAGTCCGCCAGCCCGCCGATTTCGGTGCGCGTGCCACGAAAGCGTGGCAGCATCGCCTCGCCCTCGACCAGCCAGCGGCGCTTGTAGTCCGCAAGCGTGGTCGGCAGGCGCGAGAAGGTGTTGGTCTCGTGCATGAACTGCCCGATCAGGATGCGTCTGGACATGGCCTTGCCTCTTTACGGTTTGCGGGTCGGAATCGATATTATGCGGTGTATGATGTTTCCGCACTTGTGACCGATGCGTGTCGATGCGGGACACAAGTGCCCTGACAAAACGAGGGAAAACGCGATGACGATCTTGACAGGCGCTTTGCGCCAGTTTCTCCGTTGCAGCGTGCTTGCCGCGCTGTTCGTGCTGACTGCGGGAACCTCCCAGGCCGGCAAGAAGAACGACACCCTGTTGTGGTTGACCGAATTCGAGCCCCCGACCTACGATTTCTACGCGCAGACCAACCGGGAGGGTGTGGTTCTCGCCAAGCACATCTGGGACACCCTGCTCGAGCGCGATCTCGCCACCGGGGAAATCAAACCGCACCTGGCCACTTCGGTGAAATTCATCGACCAGACGACCATCGAGGTCAAGCTGCGCCAGGGCGTGAAGTTCCACAACGGCGATCCGTTCGGCGCGGACGATGTGGTGTTCACCTTCAACTGGCAGAACGACCCGGCCAACACCAAGGTCGCCGCCCACTCGCGCACCGACTGGGTCAAGCTGGCCGAAAAGGTCGATGCCTATACGGTGCGGCTGATTCTCAAGAAGCCGTTTGCCGCCGCCATGGCGTTTCTGGAAGCCAACGTGCCGATCTACCCGGCGGCCTACACCAAGGCGCAGGGGTCGGACGGCATGAGCCGCGCTCCGGTCGGTACCGGCCCTTACCGTGTGACCGAAGTGTCACGCGGCAAGCAGATCGTTATGGAGAAGAACAAGGATTATTTTGGCGGGGTGCGCGGCCAGCCGCACATCGGCAAGATCGTGATGCGCTACGTGCCGGAGTACAACACCCAGATCGCGGAGTTGCTGGCCGGCAACGCCGATTTCATCTGGCGGATTCCGAAAGACCAGGCAGAAAAAATGAAAGGCCGGCGCGGCCTGACCATCACGGTCGGCGACACGATGCGCTACGGCTACCTGCAGTTCGACATCACCGGGCGGCCGGGCGCGGGCGCGGAGCCGCTGCGCAAAGTCGAGGTGCGCCAGGCGATTTCGCACGCAATCAACCGCGAGGCGATCACCAAGAACCTCTTGGGTGGCGGCACCATCCTCGATCTCACCTGCTATCCCAGCCAGGTCGGCTGCGCTTCCAAGGCCGCGGTGAAGTACGCCTACGACCCGGCCAAGGCGAAGGCCCTGCTGGCCAAGGCCGGTTTCCCGAACGGCTTTGACCTGGACTTCTACGGCTATCGCGACCGCCCGGTGGCCGAGGCGATGATGGGGGACCTGGCCAAGATCGGGATCCGTCCGAAACTGCAATGGCTTCAGTACGCCACCCTGCGCGACAAGGTGCGCAAGGGGGAAGCGCCGCTCGCGTTCATGACCTGGGGATCCTCCTCGATCAGCGACACGGCGAACTCCACGGGCTACTTCTTTGCCAAGGGCGCCGACGACACGACTCAGGATCCGGCGCTGATCGACCTGATGAACAAGGCGGCGGCGGAAACCGATTCCACGAAGCGCCTGGCCCTGTACGACGCGGCGCACGCGCTGATCGCAAAGAACGCCTACTGGGTGCCACTGTGGTCCTACGTGTATTTCTACGCCATGACCGACGAGCTGCAGTTCCAGCCGACCCCGGACGAAATTCCGCACATGTACAGGGCGGCCTGGAAGTAAGCGACGCGGGTTTCGCCGCGCGCATGGCCGGCTGCATCTGATGCTGCGCTACACGCTCAACAAACTGCTGATTGCGGCGCTCGTGGCCGTAACCGTGTCGTTCGTCGCGTTCATGCTCCTGCGGGTCTCGGGCGACCTCGCCACCTCCCTCGGGGGCGAGTCGGCGCGCGGTGAGGACATCGCGCGGCTGCGCACGCAACTGGGCCTGGACCGCCCGCTCATCACGCAGTACCGGGACTGGGCCTTGCGCGCCGCAGTCGGCGATTTCGGCAAGTCCTTCTATTACCCGGAATCGGTGTGGGACCTGATGAAACAGCGTCTGCCGGTGACCTTTACGCTCGCATGCTGGGGCCTGTTCGTATCGCTGGTGATCGGCATTCCGCTCGGGGTGCTGGCCGCGCTGCGGCCGAACTCCCTGATGGATCGAATCGCGATGAGCCTCGCGGTGTTCGGCCAGGCGCTGCCGACCTTCTGGCTGGGGTTGCTCCTGATCATCTTCTTCGGCCTGACCCTGCGCTGGCTGCCGATGAGCGGCTCGGACACCTGGCAGCATTTCATCCTGCCGAGTTTCGTCCTCGGCTACTACTCGACCCCGGCGGTGATGCGCCTGACCCGCTCCGGGATGCTCGAAGTGCTGGCCACCGATTACATCCGCACGGCGTACTCCAAGGGCTTGCATCACCGCACCGTTCTGTTCAAGCATGCGCTGAGGAACGCCGTGATCCCGGTCGTGGCGCTCGCCTCGGTGCAGTTCGGGCAGATGCTCTCGGGCTCGGTAGTGATCGAAACCGTGTTCGCGATGCAGGGCATCGGCCAGCTCGCCTGGCAGTCGATCAGCCGGCAGGATTTTCCGGTGGTGCAGGCGGTTCTGCTGCTGGTGTCGATGTTCTACGTCTGGCTTACGTTTGCGTCCGACCTGATCAACGCGTGGCTTGATCCACGCATCCGCACCGGATGATCGGGCGACTATGAGCCAACCCGTCGGCCAACCCGTCGGCCAACCCGTCGGCGCTTCGGGCGCAAGCACCCTCCCGGCCGCGTCTCTGGCCGAACTGAAGGCCACGGCCTCGCCCGGCGCCTTGCGCCTGGGCCGGATGCTGGCGCACCGGGGCTTCGTCATCGCCGGACTGATCTTCGCGGGCATCGTCCTGATGGCGCTCGCCGCGCCGTTCGTATCCCCCTACGATCCCTACGCCCAGGACCTGGTCAACCGGCTGGTGCCGCCGGCGTTCATGCAGGGCGGCAGCTGGGCGCATCCTTTGGGCACCGACGGGCTCGGCCGGGACTACCTTTCGCGGGTGATCTACGGCGCCCGCGTCTCGCTGATGATCGGTATTCTGACCGCGCTGATGTCCGGCATCATCGGCGCGACCCTGGGCATCACCGCCGGCTATTTCGGCGGCCGCATCGACGCCGTGATCTGCTATGTGATCGCGGTGCGCCTGTCGATGCCGGTGGTACTGATCGCGCTGGCCGTGGTGTCGCTGGTCGGCGGTTCGCTGACCGCGGTGATCGTGGTGCTGGGCCTGCTGCTGTGGGACCGTTATGCGGTGGTCATGCGCAGCGCGACCCAGCAGGTGCGTGCGCTCGATTTCGTGGTCGCGGCGCGCGCGGTCGGGGCATCGACCGCGCGCATCGTCCTGACCGAAGTGCTGCCGAACGTGATGAACAGCCTGATCGTGGTCGCCACGTTCGAGGTGGCGCACGCGATCCTGCTCGAGGCGGCGCTGTCCTTCCTCGGTCTGGGCGTGCAGCCGCCGCTGCCCTCCTGGGGCCTGATG
>JBBQVP010000234.1:0-6051 GCA_038211455.1 Burkholderiales bacterium | reverse complement strand
TGACAGCTGTGCGTGATGGGTAAGGTCGATCTGCAGCGGGGTGATCGATACGGTCCGATTGGCGACGGCATGGAAATCAGTGCCTGGGCCCGCATCCTGCGCATTACCTGCAGCGCCGATCCAGTAGATCGTCTGCTCGCGAGGATTCTTCGCCTTCACCACGGCCTCGGCCTTGTGCCGCTTGCCCAACCTCGTGACCTCGATGCCGGCCAGCTCGGATTCAGGCAGGTCGGGAACATTGACGTTGAGCAACACGGGCTGTGCAACTGGCGCGCGCTGGAAGCGCTCGACGAGCTGCGCCGCAATCCGGCCCGCTGTGTTGAAGTTGCGTCCGGCATGGCTGGCAAGCGAAATCGCAATCGACGGGATGCCGAGCAGGAAGCCTTCCGTCGCCGCGGCCACAGTGCCCGAATAGATGGTGTCGTCGCCCATGTTCGCGCCGTAGTTGATTCCCGATACGACAATGTCGGGCTGGTGCTCGAGGAATCCGGTGACCGCGAGGTGCACGCAGTCGGTTGGCGTTCCGTTCACGTAGGAAAACCCGTTCGCCGCGCGGCGCACCATCAGCGGGCGGTCGAGCGTCAGGGAATTCGACGCGCCGCTGCGGTCGCGCTCAGGTGCCACGACGACGATTTCGCCAAATGGCGCCAGGTGCTCGGCGAGGGTGGCCAGCCCCGGCGCAAAATAGCCATCGTCATTGGAAAGCAGGATACGCACTGGTTACCGCCCGAATCTTGCTCGATGCGGCGGGCCGGTTGCAGGGTGCGCAGCCCGCTCGAGTTCGAGCCGGAGTCTATCACGAACACGCATGTTTCCCGGCGCGGAACGCCATCGTGCCGGTGCGTCATTGGCATGCGAATTCAGAACTTTCTATCGAAGAAGTCCGCGCCGGAAGTCGCCCCGCGGATATCCGGCATAATTATTTTGATATAATTCCCCCGATTGCGCAGTGCCTTCGCAGAGCCGCCTTCCGAAGGGCGCCCTGCGCGGGGTTTCAAGGAGATTTCGCATGGCGACCAGACGCTCCGCCGTACCCACCAGCGCGCAAATGCGCGCGCAGGTTCTCGCTTCGATTGCAGAACGCCTCGCGCAACTGGGCCTCACCCAGAAGGAGGCTGCGCTGCGGCTGGGACTAGCGCAACCGCAGGTCAGCGCGCTGATCAATGAACGCAGCGAGGGCTTCAGCCTGGACCGCCTGATCGACGTGGCCGTGCGCGCCGGCCTGTCGGTGCGCCTGTCGGTGACACGTCCCTACCGGCGCGACTGAAACCTGCACGCCCGTTGGCGCCGGTCGGTGGTAGAGTTTTCTGAGTCACTTGTGTAGCGAGGGAGCCGAACCATGAACGACAAAGATCATCCGGCGGAATTCCGCCATATCGACGACATGGAGTGGGAAACGCTGCGCTTCCCCGGGCAGCACAGCAAGATGCTGTTCCATCCGCGCCCGGAGCGGCCCACCGAGCCGAATGCGGGCTTCGTGCGTTATGAACCCGGTGCCCACCACCCGCTGCACCGCCACGATTTTGCGCAAGTCTGGTACGTGATCGAGGGCACTTTCAGGATCGGCGAGCGCACCTGCGGCCCCGGCACCATGATCAACTATCCCGACCCGCACTTCGAGGCGGACCTTTCCACTGAGACCGGCGGCCTGATGCTCTTCGTGCAGTACCAGGGCCCGACCACGGGCAAGGGCCCGGTCTACGACGGTCGCTTCAACATGGAAAAGCGCAAGGCACTCTCCGAGGAGAACCTGCAGGTTTAGCCGCGCGGCTTCAGGCCAGCGCGGACTCCAGTACGAAGCCCGCGCCGGCATCCTGGCCCAGGGCGCGCACCAGCAGCGGCATGGCCTCGCGCAGCGCGTCCGGCAGGGTCCATGGCGGATTGAGGATGAACAGCCCACTGCCGTGCAGGCCGAATCCGTCGCTGGAAGGCGCGCTGACCGTCAGCGAAACTTCGAGCCAGTCCTTGGCCTGGATGCGCCTGAGCAAGCCCGGCAGTTCCTGCGATTCGCGCCGCTGCACGAGCGGATACCAGACCATGTAGACGCCGGTCGCAAACCGCTCCTGCGCATCTTGCAGCGCCTTGCGCAACCGCGCGTAGTCGTTCTTGTCCTCGTACGACGGGTCAAGCAGCACCACGCCCCGCCTCGAAGGCGGAGGCAGCACCGACTTCAGTCCGTCAAACCCGTCACCCGCCTGCACCAATACCCGCGGCGCATCGCCGCGAAAGTGCGCGGCGAGCTGTCGGCTCTCGGTGCTGTGCAGTTCGAACAGCCGCAGCCGGTCCTCTGCGCGCAGGCGCTGCATCGCGATCTGCGACGAGCCGGGATAGAAGCGCAGCGCGCCGTCCGGGTTGAGGGCGCGGACCAGCGCGACGTAGTCGGCAAGCAGCGGCGGCAAACCCTTGGCGCCCCATAGGCGGCCAATCCCGCTTTCGAACTCGGCGTTTTTTTGCGCATAGGCGTCGGCAAGATCGTAGCCTGCCGCTCCGGCATGGGTATCGACATACCAGAGCGGCTTGTCCTTCCTGCAAAGGTAGTCAAGGACATGGACCAGCACGGCGTGCTTGAGCACATCGGCGTGATTGCCTGCGTGGAAGCCGTGGCGGTAGCTGAGCATGGCGCCCTTGTATCAGATATCGGTGCAGGGCGGCGCGGGACCTGTTGATATACTCGTTGTATATCAGAAGGAAGCAGCATATGACCATCGCAAGCTCACCACCGAACCGGTCGGCGGCACACGGCCTAGCGCAAGGGCGAGAGCACAGTTGAGCACCGCGCGCAAAATCGTCAGGAAAGCCTCGCCCCAGACCGGGCAGAGCCTGACCGAGCGCGCCTACGGCGAGATCGAGGCAATGATCGTCACGCTCAGACTGCGGCCGGGTGCCGCGGTGTCGGAGACTGAGCTTTCCCAACTGCTCAACATCGGCCGCACGCCGATCCGCGAGGCCCTGCAGCGTCTCGCACGCGAACGACTGGTCACGATTCTGCCGCGGCGCGGGATCATCGTTTCGGAAATCAACGTCAACAGCCAGTTGCGGCTGCTGGAAGTGCGTCGCGAAGTCGAGCGCCTGATCGCCCGGAGCGCAGCGCGGCGCGCCACCCCGGACGAGCGCAAGCGCTTCCTCCAAATCGCCCAAACCTTCACGAGCAGCGCCAAAAGCAACGACGAGGTGTCGTTCATGCGCGTGGACCGCGAGTTCAACGAGCTGTCGGTGGCCGCAGCAAGGAACGAATTCGCCGCCGGCGCGATGTCCCTGATGCATGCGCTGTCGCGACGCTTCTGGTATATCCATTTCAAACAGGCGGCCAACATGCCGGTAACCGCCAAGCTGCATGCCGACATTGCGCGCGCGATCGCCGCGGGGAACGAATCGGCGGCAGGCAAGGCGCTCGACCGCCTGCTCGACAACATCGAGGCATTTACCCGGGCGACCGTGAGCACCGACATCTGATTGCATATAGATATATGCCTGACATATCAGATTTTCCCGGGTTGATATAAACTGGGTGCCAGCCTTGGAAACCGGCACGAAGCGGGACCGTGAAAGGAGACTCACCATGATGTCAGAACGCCAGCGCAAGTTCCGCGAGGAGTACCAGGCCCAGATCCACCCGCTGTACAGCGGCCTGCTGCACATCGGCGTGATCTACGCCGTCGGCATTGCCACGATTGGATGGTGCATTGCGCAAATGGACCATGCCCGCTGGGAATGGCTGCTGGTCATTCCGGTGTTCTTCTTCTCGAACATTTTCGAGTGGTGGATTCACAAGTACGTCATGCACCGCCTCGTCGACGTCTGGGCGCTTCGCGCAATCTATGACAGGCATACCCGCCAGCACCACCAGTACTTCACCGACGGAGTAATGACGGTGGATTCGACGCGCGAGTTCCGCATCATCTTCTTTCCCTGGAGGGCGCTGTTCACGTTCATCGGGATGGGCATACCGTTCGGACTGGCGCTCGCCTGGCTGGTGAACCCGAACGCAGGCTACATATTGCTCGTCACCATGGTCGGCCAATACCTGATCTACGAGACCTTCCACTACTGTTGCCATGTGCATGAGAACTGGTTCGTGCGCAACGTCCCGTTCGTCAACACCATCCGGCGGCACCATACGGCCCACCACAACATGGGCATCATGATGGACGTCAACATGAACCTGACCTTCCCGATCGCCGACTGGGTCATGGGTACCAGCGACCTTAGGCGCGGCCTGCTCGGGCATGTGTTCAACGGGTACAACGAAAAGTACCTGAAGCCGGAACTGAAGGAGACCATCGCAAAGCACACGCTCAAGGACCAACCGCTGACCGGGCAGCCGGCCTGAGCGCCACCAACCACCGGGAGGAGACAAAATGAAGAAGCGTGAATTTCTGCAGGCGGGCGCAGCCGCCGCCGTACTGGCACTACCTGCCGCAAACGTGCGAGCCCAAGGCGCCACCTACAACTGGAAAATGGCCACCGGCTGGGGCGGTGGGCCACTGATGGACATAGGCGCAAAAGCATTTGCGGAGAAACTCGAATTCTTCTCTGGCGGCCGCTTCAAGGTTCAGGTGTTCCCCGGTGGCGCGCTGGGTAATGCCCTCAAGGTCCCGGACACGGTAAAGAACGGCGTGGCCGAAATGGGTCACACCTGGATCGGTTACGACTGGGGAAAAGATCCGACCACAGTGTTGTTTGGCGGGTACGCCGGATCGTTTGACACCGAACGCATGCTGCACTGGCTCTACGAAGCCGGCGGCGTCGAGATGCAGCGCCAGTATCGCGAGGATACCGAAGGGATCATCTCGTTTCCCCTGGGTGCCCGGACAGCGGAGGCGTTCCTGCATTCAAGGAAGCCCGTGAAGACTCTGGCCGACCTCAAGGGGCTGAAACTGCGCACCGCCGGCGCCTGGCTGGAAATGGCGAAGAGCCTCGGCGCCGCGCCAGTGACCACAGCAGGTGCCGACGTATATCCGATGCTTGAGCGGGGCGCGATCGATGCCACCGAGTGGGGCACGATGTACGAGAACATCTCCATGGGATTCCACAAGATTGCCAAGTACATCATCTACCCTGGCGTCCATCAGCCCACCGCCCCGTTCGAACTGGTAGTCAACAAGGAGGCATGGTCCAAGCTCTCGGATGGCGACAAGAAACTGGTTGAGACGGTGGCCAGGCTGGTGACCCTGGATTTCTGGCTCAAAGTCGGACAGGAAGACGCGAAAGCGCTGGAGTTCTACAAGAAGGCCGGCAACACACTCATCGAACTTGCGCCGGAAGTGCAGTATGCCGGCCGCAAGATCGGCCTGGAATGGGCTGAGAAAACCGCCAAGGAAGGCAAGTACCCGTGGTTTGCAAAAGTGTTCCAGAGCCAGAAGGAACAGGACGCCCTGTGGAAAGGCGCAGCAGCCTGGCGCACGGTCAAGGTGAAAGCCTGACCCTTTCCCCGGCCAAGGATGGGGCGCGCAGGCGCCCCATCTTTTTTTGCGTCCTCACCCGACTGAATTTGCGGAGAAAAGCGCAATGGGTGCGCTCATCAGGAATCTGGAACGCGTAACCGGCAGCGTCGGTATCCTTGCGGCATTCGCGCTCGTTCCGCTGGTGCTCGCCACCTGCTATGAAGTATTCGCGCGCTACGTAATGGGCGCGCCGACCATCTGGGCCTATGAAGTGGGCTACATCCTCACTGGCTCGCACTTCCTGCTGGGCATGGCGTACACGCTGCAAACTGGCGACCACATCCGTATTGATGTATTCAGCGGAAGCTTCTCGAATCGGGTCCGCGACCTGATCGATCTCGCGGGCTACGTGGTCACGTTTCCGCTGATGCTCTGGCTGGCCTATGCCCTGTTCCAGCACCTCGCGCAGGGCTACCAGCGCAACGAACACAGCGGCCAGTCGGCCCTGAACATGCCGGTGTGGCCGTTCCGCGTGGTGTTCTTCGTTGCTTTTGCGCTGCTGGCGATGCAGATCCTTGCCGAGGTATTCAAGGCTGTTCGCCGCATCCGGACCGGCGCCCAGTCATGAGTTTTCTGCCTTTCCTGATGCTGCCGGTGGCATTCGCGC
>JBBQVP010000233.1:0-6090 GCA_038211455.1 Burkholderiales bacterium | reverse complement strand
TGGATGTTGCGCCGCGCCTCAAGACGCTCAAGGTGGCCGAGCCCCCGAAGCGCAAGGCGGGCATCAAGGTGGCGGACGCTGCGGCGCTCGTCGACAAACTCAGAAATGAAGCGAAGGTGATCTCATGAGCTGCCTGGTCATTGCGGAACACGACAACGCCTCGATCAAGGTTGCAACGCTCAACACCGTTGCGGCGGCGGCGAAGATCGGCGGCGATATCCACGTGCTGGTGGCCGGCAATGGCTCGGGCGCGGCGGCCGAGGCGGCGGCGAAGATCGCCGGCGTCTCCAAGGTGCTGCATGCGGAAGCGGCGCACCTGGCGGACTTTCTCGCGGAGAACGTCGCGGCGCTGGTGGTCGGCATCGCCAAGAACTACACGCATGTGCTCGCTCCGGCGACGTCGCATGGCAAGAACGTTACGCCGCGCATTGCGGCGCTGCTCGACATGCAGCAGATCTCCGAGATCGTCTCGGTCGAGGCGCCCGACACCTTCGTGCGTCCGATCTACGCGGGTAACGCGCTGGCGACGGTGCAATCGGCGGACGCGATCAAGGTCATCACGGTGCGTACCACCGGGTTCGACGCCGTTGCAGCAACGGGCGGCAGCGGAACGGTGGAGAGCGTCACGGCGCCGGCGGACGCGGGACTGTCGTCCTTCATCAGCCGCGAAGTGTCGAAGTCCGAGCGGCCCGAGCTGACTGCGGCCAAGATCATCGTGTCCGGCGGGCGGGGCATGGGGTCGGGTGACAACTTCAAGATCCTCGAGCCTTTGGCCGACAAGCTCGGCGCGGCGATGGGCGCTTCGCGCGCCGCGGTCGATGCGGGCTTTGTGCCGAACGACTGGCAGGTCGGGCAGACCGGCAAGATCGTCGCGCCTGACCTCTACATCGCCATCGGCATTTCCGGCGCGATCCAGCATCTGGCCGGGATGAAGGACAGCCGCGTGATCGTCTGCGTGAACAAGGACGAGGAAGCGCCGATCTTCTCGGTTGCGGATTACGGCATCGTGGGCGACCTCTTCCAGGTCGTGCCGCAGGTGATCGAAGAGTTGAACAAGTAGGCTGAACAAGTAGGCTGGACGAGAAGAGGGGCTAGGCCCCTCCTCAAGACCTCCCCGAGAAGAGGGGCTCCGCCCCTCCTCAAGACCTCCCCGGGCAGCACCAGGAGCATTGTCATGAGCGCATACACCGCCCCCCTCAAGGACATGAAGTTCGTCCTCAACGAACTGGCGGGCCTCGCCGAAGTCGCGAAGCTGCCGGGTTACCAAGACGCCACGCCGGATACAGTGGAGGCGATCCTCGAGGAGGCGGCGAAGTTCACCACCGGCGTGCTGGACCCGCTTAACTGGACCGGCGACCAGGAAGGCTCGCAGTGGAAGGATGGGGCGGTGAAGACGCCCAAGGGATTCAAGGAAGCCTACCGGCAGTTTGTCGAGGGCGGCTGGAACGCGCTGCCGCTGGAGCCCGAGTGGGGTGGGCAGGGCCTGCCAAAGATTGTGTCCACTCCGGTTACCGAAATGGTGACGGCGGCCAACATGGCGTTTTCGCTCTGCCCGCTGCTCACGCAGGGCGCGATCGAGGCGCTGCTGCTTTGCGGCAGCGACCAGCTCAAGAAGACGTTCCTCGAGAAAATGGTTTCCGGCACCTGGACCGGTACGATGAACCTGACCGAGCCGCAGGCCGGCTCGGACTTGGCACTGCTGCGCACGAAGGCCGTCCGAGGTTCGGATGCAAAACTGGGAGATCACTACCGCATCAGCGGGCAGAAAATCTTCATCACCTACGGCGAGCACGACCTGACCGAGAACATCGTGCACCTCGTGCTCGCGCGCACGCCCGATGCGCCTCCTGGCGTGAAGGGGATCTCGCTTTTCGTCGTCCCCAAGTTCATGGTCAAGGCCGATGGCTCGATGGGTGAGCGCAACACCGCCACCTGCGCCTCTATCGAGCACAAGCTGGGGATCCATGCGAGCCCGACGGCGGTGATGGTGTTCGACAACGCGGTTGGCTACGTCGTCGGCGAGGAAAACCGCGGGCTGTCGTACATGTTCATCATGATGAACGCGGCGCGCTTTGGCGTGGGTATGGAGGGCGTGGCGATCGCCGACCGCGCCTACCAGCGCGCGCTGGCCTACGCGAAGGACCGCCTGCAGGGCAACGACCTCGCGGGTGGTTCCAAGACGGTGGCGATCATCAACCATCCCGATGTGCGTCGCATGCTGATGCTGATGAAGTCGCAGACGGAGGCGATGCGCGCCCTGGCGTATGTGGTTGCCGGCGCGATGGACGCCGCCCAGCGCCATCCCGACAAGGACACGCGGCAGCAGAACCAGGCCTTCGCCGAGCTCATGATCCCGGTGGTCAAGGGATGGAGCACCGAGACCGGTATTGAGGTCGCGTCCCTTGGCGTCCAGGTACATGGCGGCATGGGCTTCATCGAGGAGACCGGCGCGGCACAGCACCTGCGCGACGCGCGCATCACGACGATATACGAAGGCACGACCGGCATCCAGGCCAACGACCTGGTCGGGCGAAAGATCGCGCGCGAGGGCGGAGTAACGATCAAGGGCTGGTTGAAGATGCTCGGTGCGCTGGATGCCAAGCTCGCCGCGTCAAAGAACGCCGATATCGCGGCGATTCGCAGCGCGCTGTCGGCCGGTGCCGGGGCGGTGTCGGAGTGCGTCGACTACATCGTCGCCACCGCAGGCACCGATCCCAAGGCCGCGTTCTCCGGCGCCGTTCCGTTCCTCAAGCTGATGGGCATCGTCTGCGGCGGCTGGCAGATGGCGCGCGCTGCGCTCGTGGCCGAGCAGAAGCTGGCCGGGGGCGCGGTTGATGCGGGCTTCTACAAGGCGAAGATCTCCACGGCGCGCTTCTTCGCCGACCATGTGCTGGTGCAGGCGCAGGGCCTCGCCAGCACGATGGTGAATGGTTCCGCCGGCGTGATGGCGGTGCCGGAAGAGGATATGCTGGCGGTCTGATTTCCAAAGATTTATTCCCGTAGACCGTTCACGGGAGCGGGTTTCAGGCCAATCGGTATATCATAAAAACTATACAGATCAGCCGATTTCAGGACGGCTGCAATTGCGTGAGGGGAGGCCGTGAGCGCGAATAGCCAGTTCGCCCTGCTGCAGGAAAGGCGCTTCCTGCCGTTCTTCCTGACGCAATTCTTTGGGGCTGCGAACGACAACATCTTCAAGTTCGCGTTCACCGTGCTCGCCACCTACAGCGCGGCGGAGTGGGGCGGGCTCGATCCAAAATCCGCAGGCGCAGTGATCGGCGGTGTCTTCATCCTCCCGTTCGTGCTGTTTTCGGCAACCGCAGGGCAGCTCGCCGACAAGTTCGACAAGTCGATACTGATCCGATTCGTCAAGAACCTCGAGATCGCGATCATGCTGGCGATCGCGGCCGGGTTCCTCTGGAAGTTCGTACCCCTGCTGTTCGCCGGGGTGTTCCTGATGGGCCTGCACTCCACGCTGTTCGGCCCGGTCAAGTACGCTTACCTGCCCCAGCACCTGGCGGAGGCCGAGCTCACCGGCGGCAACGGCATGGTTGAAATGGGGACGTTCGTCGCGATCCTGCTGGGCACCATCCTTGGCGGCGTTCTGGTCGGGATCCCGGAGGCCGGGCCGCACTGGGTGGCGATGGTGTCGATCCTGCTTGCGATAGTAGGGCGCCTTGCGGCCGGATACGTGCCGGTCTCGCCGGCACCCGATCCGAATCTTACGATCAACTGGAACCCGGTCACAGAGACGCTCAAGAACCTCGGGCATGCGCGGACCAATCGCACGGTATTCCTATCGCTGCTTGGGATCTCGTGGCTTTGGTTCTTCGGCTCGATCTTTCTCACGAGTTTTACGGGGTTCGCGAAGGAGACCCTGCACGGCGACCAGAACGTCGTAACGCTGCTGCTCGCGGTGTTCTCGATCGGCATTGGCGTGGGCTCGCTGCTGTGCGAGCGCATGTCGGGGCACAGGGTCGAGATCGGGCTGGTGCCCTTCGGGTCGATCGGCATGACGGTCTTCGCGGTCGACCTGTGGTATGCGAGCAGCGCCTTGACGCCCGCCGGCATCGCGGGCCTGCGCGATTTCCTTGTCAACCACGCGCACTGGCGCGTCATGGCCGACCTGTTCCTGCTGGCGATGTTCGCCGGGTTCTACAGCGTACCGCTGTATTCCCTGATCCAGAGCCGCTGCGAGCCTTCGCATCGCGCGCGAATCATCGCCGCGAACAACATCCTGAATGCGCTGTTCATGGTTGTCGCGTCGGTGATGGCTGCAGCACTGCTGCATGCGGGCCTCACGCTGCCGCAGCTCTACCTCGTAGTGGGATTGCTCAATGCCGCGGTCGCGGTCTACATCTACACGTTGGTGCCGGAATTCCTCATGCGTTTCATCGTGTGGATGCTGATCCACTCCGTATACCGTCTGGAGAAATCCGGGCTCGAGCGAATCCCCGACGAGGGGCCGGCGGTGATCGTCTGCAATCATGTGAGCTTCGTCGATGCGCTGGTCATTTCCGCCGTGTGCCAGCGCCCGATCCGGTTCGTCATGGACCACCGGATATTCAAGCTGCCGGTCATTTCGTTCGTGTTCCGGACCAGTCGTGCCATCCCTATTGCGCCGGCGAAAGAGGATCCGGAGATGATGGAACGCGCGTTCGCCGAGGTTTCAAAGGCGCTCGGGGAGGGCGACCTGGTGGCGATCTTCCCGGAGGGGCGGATCACCGATACCGGCGAGATGTTTCCCTTCCGGCCCGGGATCACGCGGATCCTGCAGGCGAATCCGGTGCCGGTGGTGCCGGTCGCGCTCAAAGGTTTGTGGGGCTCGTTCTTCTCGCGCAAGGACGGGCCGGCGATGCGCCGGCCGTCGCGTTTCGTTCCCTTCCGCCGGATCGGCCTGGCCGTTGGCGAACCGGTGCCGGCCGTTGCGGCGGCTCCTGAGGCCTTGCAGGCGCAGGTGCTGGCCCTGCGCGGGGACTGGCACTAGTTCCGGTCAGGCGAGGTCGAGGCTTGCGCGGGTGAGCGTCGCGTCGTCCGGGTGGCGGACGTTGCGAAAGCCCAGTCGCCGCACCATCTTCAGCATCGCCTGGTTGGTGGAGAGGATGTCGCCGTACATCCTTGGAATGTCGCGGCTACGGGCGACATCGATGAGTTTCTGCAGCATCCGCCAGCCGATGCCGCGCCCCTGCCAGGCATCCGCGATCACGATTGCGAATTCGCACTGCGTGGGCCCCCCCACGGGGGAGTTGTCCATCACGTAGCGCGCGACGCCAATCAGGACTTCCGTGTCGGCGCTCATCACCACCGCGGCCAGCGCCATTGCGCGATCGTAGTCTACCGACGTCAGTTGCTCGAGATAGGCGCGCGAAATGCGGATTGCGCCACCGAGCAGCCGGTTATGCCGCGTCTCCTGCGAGAGGCCTTCGACGAACGCCGATTCGATCTCCAGGTCCGAGCGCCGCAGCGGCCGGATGCTGATGCTGTAGCCATGGATGATCTGCCAGGATTCGGCGAGGTCTTCCGGGATAGGTGACTCGGCCACGGGAGGCTTCAGGAGCCCGGACTCAGAACTTGATTTTGCCGCGCAGGATCTCCGACCACATGATCCAGTCTCCGGCGAAACTGAAGAACGGGTACTTGAAGGTCGCGGGGCGGTTTTTCTCGAAAAAGAAATGCCCGACCCAGGCGAAGGCGTAGCCGCAGAGCAGTGCGCCGAGCAGATACCAGGCGTTCATCGAGACAATCGATGTGACGAGCAATCCCAGTGCCAGCGTGGTGCCGACAAAATGCAGGCGTCGCGAGGTGCGGTTCGCGTGCTCGGAAAGGTAAAAGGGATAGAACTCCGCCGTGCTCGCGAATTTTGGTGTTTCGGTGTTCGCTGCGTTGCTCATGGCTCACATGTTCGGGTAATTCGGGCCGCCGCCACCTTCGGGCGTCACCCAGACGATATTCTGGGTCGGGTCCTTGATGTCGCAGGTCTTGCAGTGCACGCAGTTCTGCGCGTTGATCTGCAGGCGCGGGTTGCTGCCGTCGTCGTTGCGGACGATTTCGTAGACGCCGGCCGGGCAGTAACGCTGCTCGGGAGCGTCG
>JBBQVP010000232.1:0-6092 GCA_038211455.1 Burkholderiales bacterium | reverse complement strand
CCGCGAGGCGCACCCGTTCGATGCCCGCGGTCTTGTAGTCGTGGAAGCCGTACGGCACGCCGTGCGCCTCAAGCCAGCGGCGTGCCTTCTTGACGGTGTCGCAGTTCTTGATGCCGTAGAGCACGACGGCGGAATCGGTGGACAGCGATTTCATGGGCGCATGGTACTTGATCCGCTGCCCGTGCGAACCCGGACGTGGCGACCCTTCGAACTCCAGCGCCCCGTCAGATGCCGGCTAGCGCCCACCCCGCAATTACGGTACCGGCGAGCGCCCCCCCGTAGCACAGCAGCTTTGCCGGCATGCCCGTGCGCACGCCGAAATCGTGCAGGCTGTGGAAGATCCGGTGCACCGCGTGCCAGAGGAACAGCGAAACCACGGCGAATGCGAATGCCTTGCCCGCCCAGTTCCCGGCAAAAGCGTGCATGCGCGCATAGCTCATGCTTTCCGGACCCAGGAAAATCCCGAGCGGCACACCGATTCCGGTGATGAACACGAGCGCCGGCCCGATGAGCGCGGAAAGCATCCCGCCCGCGCCGAACAGCGACCAGAAGATCGGCGCGTTGGAGCGCTTCACGACCACGGGCGTGCTCATTGCATCACCTTCACGAACGCGAGTACGGCCGCGCAGGCCACGATTGCGGCCAACAGGCCGATCCCGGTGATCAGGGCGGGCGCCAACCGGCGGCTACCGATGAAGATCAGGGGCATCGTTTTCGGCATGATCCTGAACCAGCTCCACGTGTGGTAGACGAAGGTCGCAAGCACCGCCGCGTGAAACACCAGCGAGAACGGGCTTCTCAGCGCTTCGAGCCAGCCGTTCCATGCGGCTTCACCCTGCGAGAGGCGCACAAGCCCGGCCAGCAGGACCAGCGCATACGCTGCGACGAAGACGGCGGTTGCTTCGCGCGCCATGTAGACCACGAAAAAAGAATCGCGCATCCACCAACCGCGCATCGAACGCATGTAAGGGCGCGAACTCACGGGGAGCCTCCGGTCTTCGTGGGCGAGGGCAGCACGAAGCGCAGGAAATAGTCCATCGCGCTCGCGGTCTTGTTCTGGTTCACGGCATTGGCCGGGTCCACGCCCTTGGGGCAGACCTCGGAGCAGTAACTCACCGCAGTGCAACTCCACACGCCTTCTTCCGCATGCACGAGCGGCATGCGCTGCGCGCTTCCGCCGTCGCGCGAATCGGCGTTGTAGCGGTGCAGCAGCGCGAGGATCCCGGGGCCGGTGAACTCCGGATCGAGGCCGAATTGCGGGCAGGCCGAGTAGCACAGCATGCAGTTGATGCACGAACTGAACTGCTCGTACCGCGCCAGCTGCTGCGGGGTCTGCAGGTACTCGCCCTCGGACAGCGCGCGCGGCTCCTTCGGAATGATGTAGGGCTTGATGCCTTCGAGCTTTTTGACGAAACCACTGACCGACACCATGAGGTCGCGCTCGATCGGAAAATGCGCCAGCGCCTCGACGCGCAGCTTGCCGGGGTAATACTCGCGCAGGAAGGTCTTGCACGAAAGCTTGGGCTTGTCGTCAATCATCATTCCGCAGCTGCCGCAGATCGCCATCCGGCAGGACCAGCGGAAGCTGAGCGTCCCGTCGAGATAGTCCTTGATGTACTGCAGGCCCTGCAGCACCGACATGTCATCGGTAAACGGCACCTGGTAGCTTTGCAGCACCGGCTCGGCATCCGTGTCCGGCCGGTAGCGCAGCACCTCGATCTCGATGGTCTGTGTAGTCTCAGCCATGTCCGGCTCCCGCGGCTTTTTCCAGCGCGTCCGCCTTCTCGCCGGCCGCGCCGTACGCCCGCGTGCCGGGCTTGGACTTGGTGATCTTGACGTCCCCGTAGGCGATTCGCGGCGCACCTTCGCCGGCGTGATACGCGAGCGTGTGCTTGAGGAAGTTGACATCGTCGCGCGCTTCGAACCCGTCCAGACGCTGATGCGAGCCGCGCGACTCACGCCGGCTGAGCGCCGAGTAGGCCATCGCCTGCGCCACGTCAAGCAGGTATCCCAACTCGATGCCCAGTAGCCATTCCGTGTTCCAGGCCCGCGAGTTGTCTTCAAGCCTCAGGTTCTTGTAGCGCTGCTTGAGCTCGTCAATTTTGTCGCAGGTGGCCTGCATGTCGGTGCCGAGGCGATAGATTCCACAGCCGTCTTCCATGCTTTGTGCCATCTCGGTGCGCAAGTCCGCCATGCGCTCCGTCCCGCGGTTTCCCGTCATCAGCCCGACCGCGCGATCGTGGGCTGCCATGGCCTGCCGTTCAAGGCCTGCTTGGTGTCCGATGGATACGGTCTGTGCGTAACGGGTTGCCTCCTCTCCCGCCACTTTGCCGAAAACGCAAAGCTCGGCGAGTGAATTGGAACCCAGCCGGTTGGCGCCGTGGATACCCACGCTGGAACATTCGCCGACCGAATACAGTCCGGGCAATGGCGAGGCAGTCCGGCCATCGGCCATGATCCCGCCCATCGTGTAGTGCACCGCCGGCAGCACCGGGATCGGCTCCAGCGCCGGGTCGACCCCGAGAAACTCCTCGGCAAGCTCATAGATCTGCGGTAGCCGTTCGCGCAGTTTCTGCTCACCCAGGTGGCGCAGATCCAGGTGGACGACGGCGCCATGCGGGCCGTCGATGGTCCGGCCCTTCTTCTTTTCATGCCAGAACGCCTGGCTCAGGCGATCCCGCGGGCCGAGTTCCATGGCCTTGTTGCGCGGAGACGGTTCTGCGGGACCGAGCCCGTAGTCCTGCAGGTAGCGGTAGCCATCCTTGTTCAGCAGGAATCCACCCTCGCCACGACAGGCTTCGGTGAACAGCAGCCCCGTCCCGGGCATGCAGGTCGGGTGGTATTGCACGAACTCCATGTCGCGCAGCGGCACGCCGTGGCGATAGGCCAGCGCCATCCCGTCGCCGGTGACGATCCCGCCGTTGGTGTTCTCGCGAAATACCCGCCCCGCGCCTCCGGTGGCAATGATGACGGCCTTGGCAAGGATCAGCTTGAATTCGCCGGTCGCCACGTCAATCACCACCACGCCCTGGCAACGCCCGTCCTCGACCACCAGATCGCAGCAGAAATGTTCGTCGAAGCGCTGGATCGTCGGGTACTTGATCGAGGTCTGGAACAGCGTATGCAGCATGTGAAAACCGGTTTTATCGGCCGCAAACCAGGTACGCTCGATCTTCATCCCGCCGAAGGCGCGGACGTTGACATGCCCGTCGGCCTTGCGGCTCCACGGGCAGCCCCAGTGCTCCATCTGGACCATTTCTTCGTGCGAATGGGAAACGAAGTACTCGACCACGTCCTGCTCGCACAGCCAGTCACCGCCATGCACAGTGTCGTCGAAGTGGTCCTCGAGACTGTCGTGGGCCTGGGTTACCGCCGCCGAGCCGCCCTCTGCGGCGACCGTGTGGCTGCGCATCGGGTACACCTTCGACACCAGTGCAATGACCTGCTTCGGGTCCGCCTCGGCGGCCGCGATCGCGGCGCGCAGTCCACCGCCGCCACCGCCGACGATTGCAAGATCTGCTTTGAAGACTTCCATTGCCACCCCTGAGGATGCGTTCTGGCTAGCGTGTGATGACAACCTTCTGGTACAGGTCGCCGTAGTAGGTTTCCTTGCGCAATGCCGCGGGAACAAATCCTTCCGGAAACCAGGTGCTGATCTCGTTGTTCCATAGATCGAGTGCGAAAGGTTCGAGCCGGTCGAGGATCGGGCGGAACAGATAGCGCAGCGGATGCCGGCGTCCCGGCTGGTGGTAGTCGACCAGGACCAGCTTGCCGCCCGGCTTCAGTACCCGCAGTGCTTCGCTGACGGTCTGCCTGCGCACGGCTTCGGGCTGCTCGTGCAGCAGAAAGAACACGACGGCCCGGTCGTAGCTAGCGTCGGCAAAACCCAGGTCGGTCGAGTCGCGCAGGTGCAGCCCGACCGGCGCCGATTCCGGCAGCTTGCCGCGCAGGTTTCGCAATTGGATGGGCAGGATGTCAACGACGTCCAGGTGCCCCTGCGGCGCAATACGCCGCGCCAGGTGGGAAGTGAAATCACCGTAGACGCACGCGACCTGGAGCGTGCTGCCTTCCAGGTCCCGGCCAAGCTCGTCGAGCGCGGCATCGCGCAGTCGGGAGAAGTTCCCCCAGAGGATCAGGTTGACGAGCCACTGCCGCTCGAAGAGGTTGACCGCGTTCGGATGGATGTACGCCCACCAATAGGTCTGCTGCAGATAGGCCGGGATTGCCAGTGGACGGTTCAACACGTTCTCCTTGTTGCATTGAAGGATGCCCCACGGGGAGAACCGGCTATTGATTTAGGTCAATGCCGGCACTCTTCGCTCTTGTTTGCCTGATCCGCCCGCAAAAACAACGTGCATGCGGCACAATCACCGGGTCGACATTGGACGGGGCCGGATCCCCGCCAGCACACCTGCAAGACCGCGCAGCCGATCTCCGGCGGCAATCACGTCGAGCGTCTCGGGAAGCTTGCGCTTCCAGTTCGGATGCTCCTCTGTGGTGCCGGGCATGTTGACCTGATCGGCAACGCCGAGCACGTCCTCGAGCTGCATCACCATCACGCGCGAGGCTGTCGTGGCAACGAACGCGTGGACCGCTTCGACCAACGCCGGCGTCAAAGCTTGCGACCCGGTAGGCTCCACCACGGCATCCACGGGCAGGAGGCCCGCGTTCTGCAGGACGAGCATCAGGCGCACCCGCCCCTGCGCGCGATCGGCGAGCTGCATTTCGTAGACTTCGCGGTTGGGAAACAGGCCAAGCCCCAGGCGCACCTGCAGGTCGCGCCCGGTCCACCAGCCGGCAAGCGTCGCCAGGTCATGCGTGCTCACGGCCACCAGGGCATCGCGTGGGTAGTCGCCGGCCGGCTTGAACGCACCGCCATCGCCCCGCTCGAAATACAACAGCCGGTAGGAAAGCACCTCGCGACGGGAGAGGGCCGCGCGCATCTCGTCGGCCACGGTACCCAGATCCTCCCCGATGACCATGCAGCGGTTGCGCACACTCTCCAGGGCGACGATCGCGAGCATTTCCTCGAGCGCGTATCGCACGTAGGTTCCATCGCGGGCTGTTTTACCGGACGGGATCCAGAACAGGCGCATCAGGCCCATCACATGGTCGATGCGCAGTGCGCCGGCATCGCGCATGTTTTCGCGCAGCGTTTCAATGAACAGACGGTACCCCTGCGCACGCAACCGGTCCGGGCGCAACGGCGGCAGGCCCCAGCCCTGGCCGTTGGGATTGAAATCGTCCGGCGGCGCGCCGACGCTGGCGCCAAGCGCATAGCAATCCTGGCTCGTCCAGGTGTCGGAGCCGGCCGCGTCGACAGACACCGCCAGGTCCAGGTACAGCCCGACCGCCATGCCAAGCGCGCGGCATCGCGCGCTCACCTGTGCAAGCTGTTGCTCCGCCTGCCACTGCAGGTACTCGTAGTACTCGACACGCTCGAGGTTTTCCTCGACGAAGCGGGCGACGGCCGGCGCCGCATGGTCCCGGTACGCCTCGGGCCAGACCGGCCAGCCCCATGTGCCGGCGTCGGAGGCGTAGAAATGCGCCTGCAGCGCCTCGCAGGCCGCGTGCAGCCGCAGCGAACCACCGGAATCCTTCTGGAATTTCCTGAACGCAAGACCTTGCGCGCTGCCCTTGGCGAGGTCGCTCCCGCAAAAATGCGTATAGAGCAATTCGAGGACTTCCGACTTTGCCTTCGCCACGCCGGGATAGTCGACCATCGGCACTTCCCGCAGCATCGCCAGCCTGCGCTGGAATTCTGCCGAACGCACCAGACGCTGTGCAGCCTCGCAATCCCGGAATGCCCCGATCGCCTCCACATCGAGATACAGGACATTCAGGCGTAATCGCGACGACGGGCTGTACGGGCTGGCGTGCGCCGGATTGTGCGCAAACAAGGCATGCAGCGGGTTGAGCCCGACGATGCCCGCACCCATTGCCGCGCAGTGCTCGACCAGGTTCGCGAGGTCGCCGAAATCGCCCATACCCCAGTTGCGTTCCGACCGCAGCCCGTACAACTGCACTGCCGGCCCCCAGACCCGATGCCCGTCCGCAAGCCCGGGCGGCCGGTAGCAATGGGCCGGGGCGCT
>JBBQVP010000231.1:0-6159 GCA_038211455.1 Burkholderiales bacterium | reverse complement strand
CCAATGGCCGGGCTGCTTTTCCTCGTAGGGCGGGTATTCGGCCACACAGCGCGCGTCCGCCAACGGGCATCGCGGCGCAAAGATGCAGCCCGACGGCAGGTTGACGAGCGCCGGGACCATCCCCGGAATCTCCGTCAGTCGGGCGCCTGCCACTGCAGGCTTTCCGCTCATCGACGGCAGGCGGGGAATCGAATCGAGCAGTCCGCGCGTATACGGATGCTGCGGCTGCGCGAACAGGTCCTCGACCCCGGCCTCCTCCACCTTGCGCCCGGCGTACATCACGATCACTCGCTGCGCGGTTTCGGCCACCACGCCCAGATCGTGCGTGATCAGGATCAGCGCAGTGCCCAGTTCCCGCTGCAACTCGAGGATCAGGTCGATGATCTGCGCCTGGATCGTCACGTCGAGCGCCGTGGTCGGTTCGTCCGCCACCAGCACCTTGGGATTGCAGGCCAGGGCCATCGCGATCATCGCGCGCTGCCGCATGCCACCCGAGAGCTGGTGCGGATACTCCATTGCGCGCTGTTCAGGCTCCGGGATGCGCACCAGCCGCAGCATTTCCACAGCCTTCGCGTCCACCGCGGAGGCGGGCAGGTCCTGGTGCAGGCGGATCGCCTCGCCGATCTGGTCGCCGATCGTCAGCACCGGGTTCAGCGAGGTCATCGGTTCCTGAAAAATCATCGAGATCTCGTTGCCGCGCACGTCGCGCATGGCCGCATCGTCGAGTTTCAGGAGGTCGCGGCCATCGAGGACGACGCTGCCGCCGACGATTCGCCCCGGCGGTTCGGGCACCAGGCGCATGATGGACAGCGCGGTCATGCTCTTGCCACAGCCCGATTCGCCCACAATCGCCAGCGTTTCGCGTCGCTTGAGCGAAAACGACATGCCATCCACAGCCTTGACGACACCGGCGCGCGTGAAAAAGTAGGTCTGAAGCTCGGCAACCTCGAGGATGTTGCCGGTGGCATCGTCGCCCATCGTCAAGTTCTCTGCCTCGGGTCGAGGATGTCGCGCACCGCGTCACCCAACAGGTTGGTGCCGAACACCACCAGGCTGATTGCAACGCCGGGGAAGATAACCAGCCAGGGGGCAGTGCGCACGTATTCCGCCGCTGATTCCGAGAGCATCCGGCCCCAGGAGGGAAACGGCTCAGGGATGCCCAGACCGAGGAATGACAGTGCCGCCTCGGTCAGGATCGCCGCGCCGAGTTGCGCCGTACCGAGCACGATCAGGGGCGCCATGGTATTGGGCAGCACATGGCGCAGCGCAATCCGCATGTCGCTCATGCCGATTGCCCTCGCCGCCTCCACAAACGGCAGTTCGCGCAACGCCAGGGTGTTCGCGCGGATCACGCGCGCGACGGAGGGGATCAACGGGATGGAAATCGCAATGATCGTGTTCTGCAGCGAAGGGCCGAGCGCTGCAGCCATCACCAGTGCGAGCACCAGCAGCGGCAGCGCCTGGAGGATATCGATCACGCGCTGCACCAGCAGGTCGACCCAGCCCGACAGGTACCCCGAAAGCAGGCCGAGGATCACGCCAAACAGGCACCCCAGCACGGTCGAGCCGATTCCGACCGCGAGCGAAATCCGCGCGCCGAAAACGATCCGGCTGTAAACATCGCGACCAAAATTATCCGCGCCCAGCCAATGGATCGCGCCGGGCGCCTCGAGCGACATCTTGGAATTCGTGGCCAGCGGACTGTAGGTCGTGATCAGTTCAGCGAATATCCCGGCGAAAAGAAACACCGCAACGATCACCGCGCCGATCGCGCCCAGCGGGTAGCGGCGCGCGAGGAACAGCGTCGCGCTCCAGCGCCCGCCGACGTTGGCGCCGGCGCGGGACAGTTCAGCCGCGTAATCACCCGCCATGTCAGTCCGCGTACCGGATGCGCGGATCGAGCGCCGCATAGAGCATGTCGACCACGAAGTTCACCACCACCACGATAACCGCGACGAACATCACCAGGTTCTGCACGATCGGGTAGTCACGCCAGCGGATGGCCTCCACCAGGAACCGCGCAATGCCGGGAATATTGAACACCGTCTCGGTCACGATCAATCCCCCGATCAGGAAAGCCGCTTCGATGCCGATTACCGTCACGACCGGCAGCAGAGCGTTGCGCAGCGCGTGCCGGTAGTTGACCGATTGCTCGGTGGCCCCTTTGGAGCGCGCGGTGCGGATATAGTCCTGACGCAGCACCTCGAGCATCGAGGAACGTGTCAGCCGCATGATCAGGGCGGAACTCCTGAAACCCACGGCCGCAGCAGGAACGCTGTACATGAGCAGGGATTGCCAGATCGATTTCGGCGCATCGCTGTAGATGGGCATCGTTCCCGTAGCGGCCACAAAACCCATCAGGATCAAAAGGCCGAGCCAGAACGCGGGCATTGAGAGGCCGCTGAGGCTGATCAGGCGCAGTGCATAGTCAAGGCCCGTGTTCTGCCTGACCGCGCTGATCACGCCCAGAGGCACGCCGAACAGGATCGAGAACACCAGCGCGAGTCCGGCCAGGCGTGCCGTGATGGGGATGCGCGGCAGGATCTCCGAGAGCGCCGGCTTCTCTGAAACATACGAGTACCCGAGGTCCCCGCGCGCGAGGTTGCCGATCCAGGCCGCGTACTGCAGCGGAATGGACTTGTCGAGGCCCAACTCAGCCTCGAGCTTCGCCTTGTCGGCCGGGTCGACGAAGCCCGCAGCATCGAACAGGATATCTACAACGTTGCCCGGCACAATGCGCAGCAGAGTGAAGATGATGACCGAAATGCCGAACAGAGTCAGCACCATCAAGAGCGATCGCCGCACAAGATAGGTTCCCAAGGCGCCCTCTCAGTCGCAGAAACTCAGCCGCAAAGCGGCGCGCAAATCACCAGACATGTGGACAAGGCTACTTGTCCAGCCACATGTCCTCATAGCGATAGCCGTTGTAGGAGCTGTTGACCATGATCGTCACACCCTTGACATACGGCGCCCAGCAGGTGCCATGGCGAGCGTGGTAGATGATCGGCCGCGCCACGTCTTCCTGGATCTTCTTGTCGATCTCCCAGACCAGTTTCTTGCGTTTTTCGAAGTTCGGTTCAGCGGACTGCGCATCGAACAGCTTTTCGAGGTCCTTGTTGCAGTACTTGGTGTAGTTGCGCTCCGAGCCGCACGCATAGTTTTCGTAGAATGACTGGTCGGGATCGTCCACAGCGTTGCCGGTCAGGTTGAGGCCGACCGCGTAGTCTTTGCGCGCCACCTTGGAGAACCAATTGGCGGTTTCGACCACGTCGAGCTCGCCATCCATGTAGATTTCCTTGAGCTGGTCGATCAGGATCACCGCCGGATCGCGGTACACCGCGATATTGCGGGTCGACACCTTCACCTTGAGCCGTTTGTTCGGGCCGTACCCGGCCTTGTCCATGAGCTTTCTTGCCGCGTCCCGGTTGGCCTTGATGTCCGGCCCGTAACCCGGGATCGACTTCAGCATTTCCGGGGGCAGTCCCCACACGCCCTGCGGCTGCGGCAGCATGGTTCCGCCGATATCGGCCTGGCCTTCGTACAGGATGTCGCTGAATGCCTTGCGGTCCAGGGTCATAGCCATCGCCATGCGAACGTCCGGATTGTCGAACGGCGGCGAATCGCGGTTGACGATCAGGTTGGTGCTTACATTGGTCGGCTCGATCTTGCAGATCGATTTCGGCGCCTGCTTGAGTACATCTTTCACCAGCGCAATCGACAAGTGGGTCGGAAAAGTCATGTCAAATTTTCCAGCGACAAACGCCAGGGCCGCAGTGGACACATTCGGGATGATGGTGAACTCGATGCCATCCAGATAAGGGCGGCCTTTCTTCCAGTAGTCGGTATTGCGTGTCAGCTTGATCGACTCGTTGGTCTTGAACTCGACGAACTTGAACGGTCCGGTCCCGATCGGGCGCGTGCGCATGTCGCCGGGCGAAACGTGACAGGGATAGACGGGCGTGTAGCCCGAGGCCAGCAGCGCGAGCATCGCAGGCTGCGGGTGCTTGAGCACGAAGGTCGCCTCGGCGTCCCCGTTGGTTGTCACTTCGACCAGATTCGAATACCAGGCCTTGCGCGGGTTCTTGCGGAACTTCTGCTCCGATTTCCCCATGACCATGTCGAAAGTGCACTTCACATCCTTGGCCGTGAACGGCTTGCCGTCGTGCCACTTGACGCCGCTACGCAGCTTGAAGGTCAGCTTGGTGTGTTCCGGGTTCCACGCCCAGCTGGTCGCGAGATCGGGGACGATCGTGGCGATGCTGTTCTGCGCCACGTTCTGGTCGTACATCACCAGGTTGTTGAACACCCCCATGAACGGGACGTTCGTGGAGAACGTTGCTTCCTCGTGGATCGAGGCGCTGGCCGGACTGTCGCGGTGATACATCTTCAGTATCCCGCCCTGCTTTTGCGCAAAGACCGCGCCTGAAGCGAAGACGCCGAGCAGCAACGCAGCTGCGACCGCGGCAGATCGAGTGTTCAGGTTCATTTGGACTTACCTCCTTTTATAGGTGCTTCTGATTGTCTCTGGCGGCGCTCTGCGGCGCGCGTGGCTCTGGCTGGTTCTGCTTCTCCGGCCGGGGCCTGCGCAGTGTAACCTTAACCGGGTGTGCGTCAAGCGGACAAATGCAATGAACCGTACCGAACCGCAGCTCCCTGGTCCCGCAGCCACGAACGGCCCCCTCGCCGGCGTGCGCGTGCTCGACCTCACATCGGTCGTGCTCGGCCCGCTCGCCACGCAGATACTCGGTGACTACGGCGCTGACGTGATCAAGATCGAAACCCTCGAGGGCGACCTGATGCGGGCGAACGGCGTCTCGTTGCACCCGGGCATGAGTTCGGTGTTCCTCGCGATCAACCGCAACAAGCGCTCGATCGCGCTCGACCTGAAAACGTCCGATGGCGCGGCGGTTCTGCGGCGCCTCACCGCCGGCGCCGACGTGTTCGTCCACAACATGCGCGTGGCGGCGATCGAGAAGCTCGGTTTCGGCTACGCGGCCGTGGCCGCGCTGCGGCCGGACGTCGTCTACTGCGTTGCAACCGGGTTCGACCAGAGCGGGCCAGACCGAAACAAACCGGCGTTCGATGACATCATCCAGGCGGCGTGTGGACTTGCCGGCCTCAACGGACTGCAGTCCGGCAAGCCCGACTACGCGCCCACGCTGGTCGCGGACAAGACCACCGGAATGGCGCTGGTCAATGCCGTGCTTGCCGCATTGTTCCACCGCGAGCGCAGCGGCGAGGGCCAGTACGTGGAGGTCCCGATGTACGAAACCATGGTGGCCTTCATGCTGGCCGAGCACCTCGGCGGCCTGACCTTCGATCCGGCGCCGCTCGGCGCGGGCTATGCGCGTCTGCTGGGCGGCGGGCGCAAGCCCGCCCCGACGCGGGACGGGTACATCGGGATCTTGCCGTACACCGCAGACCACTGGTCGGCGTTTTTCAGGTCCGCCGGACGCAACGACCTGGCCGAACGGTACGGGATCGCCGACAAGCAGGCGCGCAACCGGCACATCGCCGACATGTACCGCGACATGGCGGAAATCACGCAGCAGCGAACGACCGCCGAATGGGTCGAGCTCTGCACGCAACTGGACATCCCGGTCACGCCGATCCTTGCGCTCGACGAGCTGCCGCACAATCCCCAGCTGCAGGCCAGCGGCCTGTTTCGCACCGCCGTGCATCCGAGCGAAGGGGCCATGCGATTCGTCGCGCCGGCGACGAAGTTTTCCGCCACGCCCGCCGGCGTGCGGATGCAGGCGCCGCAACTCGGCGGAAACTCGGCGGAAATCCTCGCCGAAGCGGGCTACGCGAAAGAGGAAATCGCGGACCTGGCCGCACGTCGCGTCATCTTTCAGGCTGCCGGCCAGGCACACGCGCCTGGCGGCGGTATCGCCTAGGAACCCGCGACCGACCGCGCTGTCGCCTAGAAACCCGCGACTATAGCCAGGTTGTTTTCGACGGCTTTCACGCCCGGCACGCGGACAGCGATCTGTTTTGCGCGGCATTTTCCGCGCGCATCTTCTGCCATTGACGGCCTCCTCGTTGCCCGTGCGACAACGCGGGACACGCAGCCGTTCGGCCGGCAAAGTATGTTTCTGCAAATATATCTGCGCAAACGCGCAGAGCGCCGCAGCCCCGCGACGTTCGATGGAACGCTAC
>JBBQVP010000230.1:0-6239 GCA_038211455.1 Burkholderiales bacterium | reverse complement strand
TGATGTTGGCAACTTTTCTTCCATAGAGGGCGCCGAAATGCGTTCGGTCCCCAGTCAGGAGATGCGTCGCGCGTGCCTCGATCGCTGCAAGCAGGATAGGCGCGTCCTTGGCAACGAGCTTTATGCCGGCGGGCAGGCGTGCTTCCGCGAGGGCATCAACCAGCTGGATCTGCTGTACCAGGGAATGCAGCCGAACGCGCTGCATATCGGTATCGAGGTTCCTATCCGCCTCGGCCGCTGCGTAGCGCGAGGTGATCAGGCTTGCACCTTTCAGCTTCCACAGGCGCGCAAGGCCGGAATCTTCCAGCCATGCCGCGGAGAACAAAACATTGGCGTCGAGAAAGACGCGATCGATCATGGCTTCTCGTGCGGGATATCCTCAGGATCGAATCCGAGCTTCTTGACCTCCCCCACGACGCGCTTGAAATCCGCCGCGTTCACCGCGCTATTGAGCAAAAACTCGGCGCGACGCCGCGGAGAATAGACTTCCACGGCCATGGCGACCGCCGGCCGGATGTGGATGCCGTCCTCGGACTCCTCGAAGACGACCATGCCGCCCTCTTCGAGTCCATAGCGACGCCGCAGCTTGGCAGGGATGACCAGGGTGCCATTGCGTCCAAGCTTGCTCGCTTCCATTTGACAGAATCTCTTATATTCTGAAATTCGGATAATAGCACGCTCACCGGCTCGACGAGTTGGCGCGAAGCCCGTAACGGACTTCCGTACAATGCAGCCATGAACACCCTCCCCAAACACGTGCGGATCGTCGAAATGGGCCCGCGCGACGGGCTGCAGAACGAGCCCGGCGAAGTGCCGACCGCGATCAAACTCGAACTGATCGACCGCCTCGGCGCGGCCGGCCTTTCCGCGATCGAATCCACAGCCTTCGTTTCGCCGAAGTGGATCCCGCAGATGGCCGACCATACCGAGGTGCTGGAAAGCATCCGCCGCCGGCCCGGCGTGTCCTACCCGGTGCTGACGCCAAACCTCAAGGGTTTCCAGGCGGCGCTCGCGGCTGGCGCCACCGAAGTCGCGATCTTCGGTGCGGCCTCGGAAGCGTTCTCGAAGAAGAACATCAACTGCTCGATCGCCCAATCGATGGAGCGCTTTCGTCCGGTGGCTGAAGCTGCGGCGCAGGCCAACGTCAAAGTGCGCGGCTACGTCTCCTGCGTGATCGGCTGTCCTTACGAAGGCGATGTCGCGCCGGAAAAAGTGGCCGAAGTCTCCAAAGCGCTCTACGAGATGGGGTGCTACGAGGTCTCGCTCGGCGACACCATCGGCGTCGGCACCCCGGGCAGGACCAAGTCGATGATTGAAGTGGTGGCGAAGGTGGTCCCGGTCGAAAAACTCGCGGGCCACTACCACGACACCTACGGGCAGGCGCTGGCAAACATCTACGCCTCGCTCGAACTCGGCGTGGCGACCTTCGACACGTCGGTGGCGGGACTGGGCGGCTGCCCCTATGCGGCCGGTGCATCGGGCAACGTCGCCACCGAAGACGTGCTCTATATGCTGCAGGGCCTGGGCATCGAGACCGGCGTCGACCTCGACCAGATCGTGGCCACCGGCGAATGGATCTGCGCGATCCTCAAGCGCGAGCCCGGCTCGAAAGCGGGGCGTGCGATTGCAGCCAAGCGGCAAAAAGTGGCGCAGGAGGTCTGAGGAGGGGCTCAGCCCCTCTTCTCCTAGCCATGGTGCAG
This sequence comes from Burkholderiales bacterium, assembly GCA_038211455.1. Lineage (GTDB taxonomy): Bacteria > Pseudomonadota > Gammaproteobacteria > Burkholderiales > SG8-39 > SZAS-79. The sequence continues at coordinate 4,539 of JBBQVP010000230.1, read as the reverse complement.
TCCCCCTGTGTCTCGGTGTGCCGCATCAGCCTTGCAAAGGAAACCTGCGACGGCTGCTATCGCACCCTGGAGGAGATCGCGCGCTGGCGCGACATGACTGATGCGGAACAACTGGAAGTCGTCGCTGCGGCGGCCGAGCGCCGTGCCGCGGACCCCTCAAATGTACCGGTAACAGTACAGAAACTGACAGGAAACCCGCTGCGGGATTGAATTCGACAAACTAAAAGCGATCAAATTAAAGGTCGGAGAAGTTGCCGTGCCGCCCCTTCCCCGAGGCAAACCGCGCGGCCCCGGCCGCACCCTCCACGGCAAATGCGGGAACCCCGTTGTACCACTCGAACTGCATCGCCTCGCGCACCGAGCGGCCCTGCTGCATCCGGACCGAGCGCCGGTCCGCGCGCATGCAGGCTTGCGGATAGCGCGCGATCTCGTGCGCCATGGCTTCAGCCGCCTCGCGCGAGGTGCCGTCCGGCACCACCTGTTCGCAGCAACCGATCCGCAGCGCCTCCTCCGCCGGCACCTTGCGCCCGGTCAGGATGATCTCCATCGCGCGGCCGTTGCCGACCAGGCGCGGCAACCGCACCGTGCCGCCGTCGATCAGCGGCACGCCCCAGCGGCGGCAGTACACGCCGAAATAGGCCGAGGCTTCCATGACCCGGATATCGCACCACAACGCGACCTCGAAGCCGCCAGCGACGGCGGGGCCGGCCACCGCGGCAATCACCGGCTTGTCGAGTTCCATCCGAGTGGGACCCATCGGCCCGCGCGGCGCGGGGCTGTTGTCGAGCGGATAGTCGCCGGCGCTCACGCGCGGCGGATTGCCATCCCGGCCTGCGGCGTACTTCAGGTCGAACCCGGCGCAAAAAGCGCCCCCCTCACCCCACAGCACCGCAACGGACGCTTCCGGGTCGGCGTCGAACGCGGCGAAGGCTTCGTAGAGCGCCTCCGCGCTCTCGGGATCCATGGCATTGCGTGCCTCCGGGCGGCTGTGGATCACGGTCCAGACACTGCCCTTCTTTTCGATGCGTACGCTCATTGCGGTCTCCTCGCTGCGCATTTCGTCACGAGCCTCCGATGTTACAGTGGACTACATGGAGGGCGTCACACATGGATAGCAACCCCGGGCAGCGCAACGCGGTCTGGTTTTTCGATGTCATTTCTCCATTCGCCTTCCTGAACCTGTCGCGCTTCGGGGAACTGCCGGCGGACGTTTCGATCGAGTACAAGCCGATCCTGTTCGCCGGCCTGCTGCAGCACTGGGACAACAAGGGCCCTGCGGAAATTGCACCGAAGCGCCGCTGGACCTACCGTGCCTGCCAGTTCTGGGCGGATACGCACGGGGTGCCGTTCCGCTTCCCGGCCGCGCATCCGTTCAACCCGCTGCATCACCAAAGATTGATCCTCGCCTGCGGCGCGACACCGCAGGCTGTGCGCAAGGTCTTCGATGCGGTCTGGACCTCCGGCCGCGATCCGGGCGATCAGAAGGCCTTCAGCGAACTCGCCAGGACGTTGGGAATGGAAGATCTGGCAGCCCTGGGTTCGCCCGAGGTCAAGGACGCCCTGCGCCGCAATACCGAGGAGGCCGCGTCGCAGGGCGTGTTCGGCGTGCCGAGCTTCGTGATCGGCGGGGAGGTCTTCTGGGGAAACGATTCAATCGATTTCCTCAAGGCCTGGCTGGCGGATCCTTCGATACTCGCCAGCGCCGAGATGCGCCGCATCGAAACCCTCCCGGTCGGCGCGGCTCGCAAGACCTGAGCCGGGGGAGGTCTGAGGAGGGGCGCAGCCCCTCTTCTGCTACTGGTATTTGCGCAGGTCGTCGATGACTTTACCGTCGTTCGGCAGGCTGCCGACGGCGACGAATTCCACTTCGCCGCGCAGCTTCGTGACATCCCGGATCGACGCCACGATCGCCTGCTCCAAGCCGCCTGCAGGACCCGGGACCTCGCACTTCAGCGTCATCCGGTCGCTGCCGACTTCGCCTTCGATCACCAGCCTCGCCTTGACGACCTCGGCGTGGCGGCGCGCGATCTCGGCGATCTGTTTTGCCGTGACGAACATCGCGCGCACCTTGGTGCTTTGGTCCGCGCGTCCCATCCAGCCCTTGATGCGAACATTGGTGCGCCCGCACGGGCTGGTGCCTGAAAGAATGGCGGATAGATCGCCCGTGCCGAAACGCACCAGCGGGTAGTCCTGGTTGAACGTGGTGACCACGACCTCGCCGACCTCGCCCGGCGAGACGGGGTCGCCCGTGCCGGGGCGGACAATCTCGATCAACAGGCCTTCCTCGATGAGCATGCCCTCATTGACGGCACCGTCGGGCGCGATCGATTCGTACGCGATCAAACCGAGGTCGGCCGTGGCATAGCACTGCAGCACCTGGATGCCGCGCGCTCCCATCGCCGCGCGCAGTGCGGGCGGCAGGTACTCAGCACCTACCATGGCTCGCTTCAGGCAGGAGATGTCGACGTTGAGTTCGTCGGCCTTGTCGACGATCAGTTTCAGGAACGAAGGCGTGCCGATATAGCCTGCGATGGACAAGTCAGCGATCGCCGCAACCTGCATCTCGGTCTGGCCGATGCCGGTCGGCACCACGGTGCAGCCCAGCGCAATCGCGCCGCTCTCGATCATCGACCCGGCCGGCGTGAAATGGTAGGCAAAGGTATTGATCACCAGGTCGCCGGAACGGAACCCGGCGGCATACAGGCCCCGGGCCGAACGCCACCAGTCGCGCGACGCGCCCTCGGGTTCGTAGATCGGTCCCGGTGAGATGAACACCTTGGCAAGCTCGGCCACGGGTGTGGCATTCAGCCCGCCCAGCGGCGGATGCTGTTTTTGCAACTCGCCCAGATCAGACTTGCGCGTCACCGGAAGCCGGGCCAGGGCTTCGCGCGAATTCACCGACTTCGCATCGACACCCGCCAGGATCCGGCCGAACCCGGGCGCCTTCGATTGCGCGTGCGCGATCTGCCCGGGCAGCGCGCGCAGCAGCGCGGCTTCGCGCCCTGCAGCCGTGCGCGTCTCGAGCGCATCGTAATGTGGAGAATCCGGCACGCTCACGCTGCTCGCCCTCTTACAGCCACCGCTTGCGGCGGCGATACGACTTTACGTCGCGAAAACTCTTGCGTCCCCCGGAAGAGAATCCCAGGTAGAACTCCTTGACGTCCTCGTTCTCGGCCAGCGCCTTGCCTTCGCCATCCATCACCACACGGCCGTTCTCGAGGATGTAGCCGTAATCCGCATATCTGAGCGCGATGTTGGTGTTCTGTTCGGCAAGCAGGAAACTCACGCGTTCCTTTTCGTTCAGCGCCTTGACGATCTCGAAAATCTCCTCGACCAACTGCGGGGCCAGGCCCATCGAGGGCTCGTCGAGCAGGATCGTCTTCGGGCGCGCCATCAGCGCGCGGCCGATCGCGGTCATTTGCTGCTCGCCGCCCGAGGTGTAGCCCGACATCGAGTTCCTGCGATCTTTCAGGCGCGGAAAATAGGTGTAGACCTTTTCCAGGTCCGCGACGATCGAAGCGCGCCCCCCGCTCTGCGTGTAGGCACCCGTCAGGAGGTTTTCCTCCACCGTCAGGTGCGGGAAGCAATGCCGCCCCTCCATCACCTGGATTACGCCGCGCTTCACCAGGTCGGAGGGCGTGAGCTTCTCGATGCGCTCGCCCCGGTACTCGATGTAGCCCTTGGTGACCTCGCCACGCTCCCCCTTCAGCAGGTTGGAAATCGCGCGCAGCGTCGTCGTCTTGCCAGCGCCGTTGCCACCGAGAAGCGCAACGATGCGCCCTTCCTGCACCGTAAGCGAAACACCCTTCAGCACCAGGATCACATGGTTGTAGATCACTTCGATGCCGTTGACGGTGAGCAGTGGCTGGCTCATCTGGGGGGCGTCTCCTCTGGGTTCGCTCAGGGCCGATCGGTGTACTTCCGGGTTTTTGCAACGGCCGCGCGCAGACAGGGTCCGGCGGTTGCAAAAACCGCCACCGAGCCGGGCCCGGTGGCGGCGTTCGATGCCTGTTGCTCTATTGCTCCTTCGCGCAGTCGCGGCGCGTGAGCTTCTTTTCCGCCGCGTACTTCTCCGCCGAAGCGCGGATTAGCGGCTTGATGATCTGCATGTCGGAGGCATACTCGCCGGTCGTCACGTTCCACTTCTTTCCATCCCACATCTGGATCTTGGCGCTGTGCGCGCCCTCGTGGTCGGCGCAGGAGGTGGACACCGGGGTCATGAAGCCCTCGAAGCCAAGCTTCTTGATGGCCGCCGCATCGACGGCCAGGTTCTCCAGGCCCCAGCGGACTTCCTCGCCCTTGAGCGGCTTCTTGCCGTACTTGAGGTGCGCGCGTCGCACGGCCTCGACGGTCAGCATCGCCGCGCTCAGGCCGCGGTTGTACAGCACCTCGCCGACTTCCTCCTTCTTGCCGGCGCCCTGGCCCTTGTCGTAGACATACTTGAGCATGTCCTTGTGAACCTGGCCCTGGCCGGCTGGGGCAAGGAATACGAGCGCGTTGTAGTTCTTCGCGCCATCGCCTGCGGGCGTCACGTCAGGC
>JBBQVP010000229.1:0-6258 GCA_038211455.1 Burkholderiales bacterium | reverse complement strand
CACGCCTGCCCGCCGGCATAAAGCTCGTTGCCAAGGACGCGCCTATCCTGCTTGCAGCGATCGAGGCACGCGCGACGCATCTCCTGACTGGGGACCGAACGCATTTCGGCGCCCTCTATGGAAGAAAAGTTGCCAACATCATGATCTTGCCGCCCGCTGCTTACTTGAAGCAACGCTAGAATCGACCGATGCCAACACTGTCCTGCTCCACCATCCTCGCCGGCGGCGCTCCCGCCGACGCTTCCGTCACGCTCAAGGGCTGGGTGCGCACCCGTCGCGATTCCAAGGCGGGCATCTCTTTCGTCCATCTCTCGGACGGTTCGGCTTTCCACCCGGTGCAGGTGGTCGCGCCGAACACGTTGCCGAACTACGCTGCTGAAGTACTGCACCTGACCGCGGGCTGCGCGATCGAGGCCACCGGCACGATCGTGCCATCGCCTGCCAAGGGGCAGCCGTTCGAAATGCAGGCGACGGATATCAGGGTCATCGGCTGGGTCGAGGATCCGGACTCGTACCCGATTCAGCCCAAGGCGCATACGCTTGAATTCCTGCGCGAGGTCGCGCATCTGCGGCCGCGCACCAACGTGATCGGCGCAGCCACGCGGGTGCGTCATACGATCGCGAAGGCCATTCACGGGTTTTTCGACACGCAGGAGTTCCTCTGGGTGAACACGCCGATCATCACCGCCTCGGACGCCGAAGGCGCGGGATCGCTGTTTCGCGTGTCGACGCTCGATCTGGCGAACCTGCCGCGCACGCCGCAGGGCCAGGTCGACTTCACGCAGGATTTCTTCGGGCGCGAGGCGTTCCTCACGGTGTCCGGGCAGCTCAACGTCGAAGCCTACTGCCTCGCATTTTCAAAGGTGTATACGTTCGGCCCGACCTTCCGCGCCGAGAATTCCAACACCAGCCGCCATCTGGCCGAGTTCTGGATGGTCGAACCCGAGATCGCGTTTGCCGACCTCGCCGACGACGCGGACCTCGCCGAGGCGCTTCTCAAGCACATCTTCAGGACGCTGCTGGTCGAACGGCCGGAGGACATGGCGTTCTTCGACGAGCGGATCGAAAAAGGCCTGGTCGCCAAGCTGCAGGGCATCGTCGATTCCGAGTTCGTGCGCATGGACTACACCGAGGCCATCGCGATCCTCGAGCGCGCGAAGCAGAAATTTGAATTCCCGGTGAAATGGGGCATCGATCTGCAATCGGAGCACGAGCGCTTCCTCACCGAGCAGCACGCGAAAAAGCCCGTGATCGTGATGAACTATCCGAAGGGCATCAAGGCGTTCTACATGCGCGTCAATGACGATGACCGGACAGTCGCGGCCATGGACGTGCTTGCGCCCGGGATCGGGGAGATCATCGGCGGCAGCCAGCGCGAGGAGCGGCTGGGCGTGCTGGATGCGCGGATGGCCGAGGCGGGGCTCGACAGCGGGCACTACGGCTGGTACCGCGACTTGAGACGCTACGGCACGGTGCCGCACGCGGGGTTTGGACTGGGGTTCGAGCGGACGGTGGCTTATGTCACTGGACTGTCGAACGTGCGGGATGTGATTCCGTTTCCAAGGACGCCGGGGCACGCGGCGTATTGAGATCGGTACAGGGGAACCCTGCGGGCTCCCCCATATCCCCTCGCGCTCGCCTTCAGTCTTCGAGGATCAACAGGTCCACCCCTTCATCCACCTGCTCGCCCGCAGCGAACCGGATCTCAGCCACAGTTCCCGCGCGCGGCGCAGTGATGGTGTGCTCCATCTTCATCGCCTCCAGGATCACCAGCGGCGCGCCTTTGTCGACCCTGGCCCCTTTTTTGACGAGTACTGCGATCACTTTACCGGGCATGGGCGCGGCGAGGCTGCCGCCGTGGGTGTCGGATTCGAGTTCGTGGAGTTCGTCGCGTAGCGAAAGCTTGTGCTGCTCGCCGCTGGCGAAGATGTTCCATTGGCCTTCGATGCGGACGGCGCGCGCCTTGATGCTGCGGTCGTCGATGCGCACCTGGAGCGAGCCGTCGGGATTCCGGGTTCCCGATAGGGCGAATTCGCCGGCTGGCGTGCGCAGGCGCAGGCCACTGCCAGCGTGTTGGATCGTCACCGCGGTATGGCGCTCGCCTTCGGTGAACACGAACGAATGATGCGCAGCTTGGTTCATGCGCCAGCCGTCGTTCGTGTGCCAGGGCGAATGCGGGTCGGACGACGCGGCGGCACGCGCGCCAGCCGCGTCCTTGTCGGCGGCGAGCTGCGCGTAGGCGGCTACGGCGAGGATCTCGTCGCTGGTCTCGCCGGGCTCGGGGAGCAGCGTGTCGCGGTTGCGTTCGATCAGGCCGGTGTCGAGGTCGGCCGAGGAGAACGCGTCGCCGGTGACGATGCGCCCGAGGAAGGCGATGTTGGTCGTCACGCCGACAACCTCGAATTCCGCCAGCGCGGCCGCCATGCGCCCGAGCGCAATGCCGCGGGTCTCGCCCCAGACGATCAGCTTGGCGATCATCGGGTCGTAATACGGGCTGATGGTGTCGCCCTGGCGCACGCCGGAGTCGACGCGGACCGGGTTGGCGGCGATTTCGAATTCGGCGGCCTGCGGCACGCGCAGGTGTTTCAGCGTGCCGGTCGAGGGGAGAAAGTTTTTGGCAGGATTCTCGGCATATACGCGCGCCTCGATCGCATGGCCGCGGATGACCAGTTGTTCCTGCACGAGCGGCAGCGGCTCACCGGCCACGACCTGCAATTGCCACTGCACGAGGTCGAGGCCGGTGATCATCTCGGTGACTGGGTGCTCCACCTGCAGCCGGGTGTTCATTTCCATGAAGTAGAAGGAACCATCCTGATTCGCGATGAACTCGACGGTGCCTGCGCCGACGTAGTTCACGGCCTTGGCCGCCGCGACCGCGGCCTCGCCCATGGCCTTGCGCCGCGTTTCTGTCATCCCGGGTGCCGGGGCCTCCTCCAGCACTTTCTGGTGGCGGCGCTGCACCGAGCAGTCGCGCTCGAACAAGTAGACGCATTCGCCGTGCGCATCGGCGAAGACCTGGATTTCGATATGGCGCGGGCGCGAGAGGTATTTCTCGACCAGCACCCGGTCGTCGCCAAAAGCGGCCTTGGCTTCGCGCTGGCAGGAGGCGAGCGCAGCCGCGAAGTCAGCGCTTTTCTCGACCACGCGCATACCCTTGCCACCGCCGCCGGCGGAGGCCTTGATGAGGACCGGGTAGCCGATCTTGTCGGACTCGGCCTGCAGGAACGCCGGCTCCTGGCGCTCGCCGTGGTAGCCGGGCACCAGTGGCACCGCCGCTTTTTCCATCAGCGCCTTGGCGGCGCTCTTGGAGCCCATGGCCCGGATTGCGGCGGCCGGCGGCCCGATGAACGCGATGCCCGCCTGTGCGCAGGTCTCGGCGAAGTCCGCGTTCTCGGACAGGAAACCGTAGCCAGGGTGGACGGCCTGGGCGCCGGATTTCTTCGCGACTTCGAGGATCGCGTCGGCGCGCAGGTAGCTGTCCTTTGCGGGCGCCGGGCCGATGCAGTACGCCTCGTCGGCAAAACTTACATGGCGCGCGTTGGCGTCGGCCTCGGAATACACGGCCACAACGCGGATGCCCATCTTCTTCGCGGTGCGCGCGACGCGGCAGGCGATTTCGCCGCGGTTGGCGATCAGGATCTTGGAGAACACCTAGCTTTTCTTCGCAGTGTAAGAGACAGCCCACGCCGGGCGGCGCTTGGCGAGGAACGCGGCGATACCCTCGCGGCCTTCTTCCGAGACCCGGATCGCGGCGATGCGCTTCGCTGTGTCGTCGATCATCGCGTCGTCGATCTCGCCGCGCGAGACCGCGCGGATCAGGTCCTTGATCTCAGCCAGCGCTGCGCTGCCGCCCGCCACGAGGTGGCCGAGCAGGGTATCGATGGTCGCATCGAGCGCCTCGCTTGGGCACAGTTCCGAAAGCAGCCCAAGGCGGTGCGCCTCGACGGCGCCGAATTTTTCGGCGGTCAGGAAATACCGGTGCGCCGCGCGCTCGCCGATGGCGCGGATCACGTAGGGGCTGATCGTCGCGGGCGACATGCCGAGCTTGGCTTCGGTCAGCGCGAATTCGGCTTGCGGCGTGCCAACGGCGATGTCGCAGGCCGCCACCAGGCCGCAGCCGCCCGCGTAGGCCGGGCCGTGCACACGCGCGATCGTGGGTTTCGCCATCCGGTCGATGGTCTTCAGCATCTTCGCCAGCGCCTTGGCGTCCGCGTAGTTCTCTTCCAGCGTGTAGCCGGCCATGCGCTTCATCCAGTTGAGGTCCGCCCCGGCGCAGAACGCCGTTCCCGCTCCCTGCAGGACCACCGCCCGGACCGCCGGGTCGGCGTCAAGTTTCTCCATCGCCTGCGTGAGGTTCGCGATCAGCGCATCGTCGAAGGCGTTGCGGATCTCCGGGCGGTTGAGTGTTACCCAGGCGCAGTGGTTGCTGATTTCAACTTCAATGCTATTTGCCACGGTTTTCATCCATAAGTGTGGGAGGGGTTGCAGGGGAGGGTGACGTGAACTCTCCCCTGCATCCTGACCTACATTCTGAACACACCGAACTTGGTGTCTTCGACTGGCGCATTTAACGACGCTGAGATCGCCAGGCCAAGCACGCGCCGCGTATCGGCCGGGTCGATCACGCCGTCGTCCCACAACCTCGCGCTGGCGTAGTAGGGGTGGCCTTGCAGTTCATACTGGTCGAGGATCGGCTGCTTGAAGGCGGCCTCCTCCTCGGCCGACCACTTTCCTCCCCGGCCCTCAATGCCGTCGCGTTTCACGGTGGCAAGCACCGAAGCGGCCTGCGGCCCCCCGAGCACCGAGATGCGCGCGTTCGGCCACATCCAGAGGAAACGCGGGCTGTAGGCACGGCCGCACATGCCGTAGTTTCCGGCCCCGAACGAGCCGCCGATGATCACAGTGAACTTCGGGACTTTCGCGGTGGCCACGGCGGTCACCATCTTGGCACCGTCGCGCGCGATGCCGCCCGCCTCGTATTTCTTGCCCACCATGTAGCCGGTGATGTTCTGCAGGAACACCAGCGGGATGTTGCGCTGGCAGGCAAGCTCGATGAAGTGGGTCGCCTTGAGCGAACTTTCCGAAAACAGCACGCCATTGTTGGCGAGGATCGCGACCGGGTAGCCGTGGATGCGCGCGAATCCGGTGACGATCGTGGTCCCGTAGTTGCGCTTGAATTCATCGAGCTCCGAACCGTCGACGATGCGCGCGATCACCTCACGCACGTCGTACGGCTTGCGCGTGTCGTTCGGGATCACGCCGTAGATTTCGTCGGCCGGATACAGTGGCTCGACCACGGGGCGGACGTCGAGCGTCACCTGCTTCCTGCGGTTCAGGTTACCGACGATGCTGCGCGCAATAGACAAGGCATGCGCATCGTTCATGGCGAGGTGATCGGAGACGCCGGACACTTTCGTATGCACGTCCGCGCCGCCCAGCTCTTCTGCCGAAACGATTTCCCCGGTGGCGGCCTTCACGATCGGCGGGCCGCCGAGGAAGATGGTGCCCTGGCCCTTGACGATGATGGACTCGTCCGACATCGCCGGCACATACGCGCCACCCGCGGTGCACGAGCCCATCACCACCGCAATCTGCGGGATGCCCTGCGAGGACATGTTGGCCTGGTTGTAGAAAATCCGGCCGAAATGCTCGCGATCGGGAAACACGTCGTCCTGGTTGGGCAGGTTGGCGCCGCCCGAATCCACCAGGTAGACGCACGGCAGGCGGTTCTGGATCGCAATCTCCTGCGCGCGCAGGTGCTTCTTCACTGTCATGGGGAAATAGGTCCCGCCTTTCACCGTCGCGTCGTTGGCGACGATCATGCATTCCTGACCCGCGATCCGGCCGATGCCGGTCACGATCGAGGCGGAGGGCACTTCGCCCCCATACATTCCATATGCCGCCAGCTGCCCGATCTCCAGGAAGGCCGAGCCCGGGTCGAGCAGGCTGCGCACGCGCTCGCGCGGCAGCAGCTTGCCGCGTGAAACGTGCTTCTGCCGGGCGGCCTCGTCGCCACCGACGCTGATCTTCGCGACCTTCTCGCGCAGGTCCGCGACCAGGCCGCGCATGCGCTCGGCGTTGGCGCGGAAATCCGCGCCACGCGCATCGAGCTGGGACTTGAAGGCCGGCATCAGGTCTTCTCTTTATGCGCCGGCTTGTCCGCTGCGGGCCTGCCCGCCTTCTTCCACGGGCCGAAACCGCCTTCGAGGTGCAGCACATTGGGCACCCCCATGTCGGCCAGCGTGGCGGCAGAAAGCA
>JBBQVP010000228.1:0-6313 GCA_038211455.1 Burkholderiales bacterium | reverse complement strand
CTGCGCGACTTCGGGCGGCGGATGTAGTCCGGCCAGAAACGCCGGCGGTACCCGTGGGTTGACAGGCCTGCCCGGGCTCGCCGAAAATTGGCCGTACCAAACTGGCCCAACCGCTTTATGACGTCCATGCGCCACGTCGCGGCGTCCAGGCGCTGAATCCGGGCCGTGCGCGGGCTCGTTCGCAGAGGAGAAGCCATGCCATTCATCTCATCCGGGGGCGCGCGATCCGCGACCCTGCCAGCAGACCGGGAGGCGTGTGGTGTCCGGGCCGGCTGACCGCCTCGACGCGCTGGTGCGGCCCCGGTCGATCGCCGTCGTCGGTGCGAGCGCGGACCCGGACAAGCTGAACGGAAGGATCGTCCGCTTCCTTACCGAGAAGGGCTACCCGGGCGCCATCTATCCGATCAACCCGAAGGTCGCGGAAATTCTCGGCTACCGCTGCTACCCGAGCCTCGCGGCGGTGCCCGGACCGGTCGACCTCGCCGTGATCGGCCTGTCCGCCGCGCAGGCGCTCGACGCCGTGCGCGAAGCGGGTGCGAAGGGCGTCGGCGCGGTGCTGGTGTTCGCCTCGGGATTTGCCGAACTCGGCACTGAGGGGCGCAAGGCGCAGGAGACGCTCGCGCGCGTCGCGCGCGAAGCCGGGGTGCGCCTTTGCGGGCCCAATTCGGTGGGTGTCGTCAACGCATTCGATCGCGTGGTGGCCACCTTCAGCCAGGTCGGCAACAATCCCGTTAACCCCGGTCCGCTCGCGCTGGTGACGCAGTCGGGCGCCATCGGCACGGTGGTCAATACCTTGGCCAACCGCCGCGGCATCGGCTTGGGCTACCTCGTTCACACCGGGAACGAGGCGGACATCACGGTGGTGGACGCGATCGCCGCGATCACGGCCGACGAGCGCGTGCGCGTCATGTGCGCCTACCTCGAAGGCATACGCGACGGCGGGGGCCTGTGCCGCATCGCCGATGCGCTGCTCGAACAGGGACGTCCGATCGTCGCGGTCAAGGTCGGGCGCAGCGAAACCGGCGCGCGCGCGGTCGCCTCGCACACCGGTTCGCTCGCGGCGGAGGATCGCGTCTTCGACGACGTGGCGCGACAGCACGGCATTGTGCGGGCGCGCAACGAAAGCCACATGCTCGACCTGGCAGAGGGATTCGCCTATTGCGAACTCCCGGCCGAAGGCGGCGTGGGGCTGATCACGCAGTCTGGTGGCACTGCGGTCCTGATGGCCGACCGCGCCGAGGAGCTCGGTGTTGCGGTCCCGACGCTTTCGGCGCATACCCAGCAGGCGCTGCGCGGGGTGCTGCCGCCGTATGCCTCGTTCGGTAATCCGGTGGATGCCTCGATGCAGGCGGTCGCCGATCCGAGCCTGCTCGGCAAGGGGCTCGCGCAGATGCTTGGCGATCCCAACGTGGCTGTGGGCATCGTCTGGCTGCAGCATATGGACGCGAAGGCCGATGCGCTGGTGGACATGTTCGCGGACCTCAAGCGCATCGGCAAGCCGTTCATCGTCGCATGGGCCGCGGCGCCGCTGCAGGCGCTCGAGCGTCTGCGCAAGCACGGGGTATGCGTGATGGAAAGCGCCGACCGCGCCGTGGATGTCGCCCACGGGCTGATCTCGTTTGCGCGCGCGCGGCGCCTGAGGCTGGAGTCCGGGCCGCGGCCCGCGGCGCCCCCGCCAGCGGGGGTGCGGCCGCCGCATTCCGGTGTCGTTCCGACCATGCGGGCGGCCGGCCTGCTCGCCGCGCACGGGATCCCGCTGACGCGCACGCTGCTCGCGCACTCCGCGGCGCAGGCCGTCGAGCAGGCGAAGACGCTCGCGCCGCAACCCGTGGCGCTCAAGGTCGAGTCGACCGACCTGCCGCACAAGACCGAAGTCGGCGGCGTGCGGCTCGGGCTGCGCGAAGCCGCAGGGGTCAGCCAGGCGTACGACGACATTCTTGCCAGTGTGCTTGCGGCAGCGCCCGCAGCAAACATCGAGGGCGTCGTGGTGCAGCAGATGCAGGACGCGGGGCTCGAGCTGGTTGTCGGGCTGCGCAAGGATCCGAGCTTCGGGATGGTGGCGATGCTCGGCATCGGGGGCGTCTTCGTCGAGGCCTATCGCGACGTCACGTTCCGCCGCTTGCCGGTGCGCCCGCAGGAAGCCCGCGCGATGGTGGCCGACCTGCGCGGACAGCGACTGCTCGGCGTATTCCGCGGACGGGCGGCCATTGATATTGAAGCGCTCGTCAAACTGCTCTGCGCGGTCAGCGACTTCGGTGTCGCGAGCGATGCCTGGCTGGAAGAACTGGACCTGAACCCGATCATCGCCAGGAGCGACACGGTGATCGCCGTAGACTGGCTGCTCATCGCCAAACAGGAGGATGCAACATGACCGACGAACACGTGCAGTACGAATCGCGCGAGGGCATCGCCATCGTGACGCTCAACCGGCCCGCGGTGCTCAATGCCATGGACGACGAGATGATCGAGGGCATGCGCGCGGCCTGGATCCGGTTCAACCAAAGCGACGATCGCTGCGCTGTGGTGCGCGGCGCCGGGCGGGCATTCTCTGCGGGCGTCAACATGAAGAACCCGCCGACCGCGATGTGGCGCGGCATGCCGGGCATCGGCGTCGAGGTGGCCAAGCCGATCGTCGCGGCAGTGGACGGCCACTGCATCGGTTCGGGCTTCGTCCTGATGACGATGAGCGATCTGGCGGTCGCCTCCGAGCGCGCGCTTTTCTCGTACCCCGAAGCGCAGATCGGCTACGCAGCGGGCTACATCCTCGGCATCGTCGCCCGGATCCCGTACAAGGCGGCGATGGAGTTCATGCTGTGCGGCGAGCGTTTCACCGCCCAACGCGCGCTCGAGTGCGGGATGATCAACCAGGTCGTGCCGGCCGGCCAGGAGTTCGAGGCCGCGTTGCGTTTCGCGCGGATCATCGCCAACAGCGCGCCGATGGTGGTGCGCACCCTGAAGTCCTCGGCACAGGCCATGCTTGCCAAGGGGGGGCCGGAATTGGCCGCGCGGCTCAACCAGCCGTTTGCCGAAATCGCGACAAGCCAGGACCGGCAGGAAGGCACGGCTTCTTTTCGCGAGAAGCGCGCGCCCCGGTTCACTGGGCGCTGAGACCGTCGTGCGCTATCGCCGCGCATGAAGATCCTGTCGGGCGAAATAGGAATTGCGGTCCACGACCTGGGTGGCCCGCCGCAGGCGCCGACGCTGCTCTGGTCGCACGCGAACGGCCTGGCCGCGCTCGCCTACGGGCCGCTGTTGCGCGCGCTGAGCCGGCGGTTGCGTGTGCTGGCCTTCGATTCGCGCGGCCACGGCGCGTCGGACGCGCCCGCGCCGCCGTTCGAGCGCACGCTCACGCTCGAAGTCATGAAAGGCGATTTCGCGCGCGTCGTGGAGGCGTTGCGCCCGGGCGCAACGCGGCTCTACGCAGCCGGCCATTCGATCGGCGCCCTTCCGCTGCTGGGCTTCCTCGCGCACGGCGGGCGCGGCGTGTGCGGTGCCGCCGTGTTCGAGGCCGCGGTTTTTCCACCGCCAGGGCACACGTTACGCGCGGATGCCGAGGCCCTTTCGGACGACAGGGCAGGGCGGGTTGCGCGCCGAAGGCGGCACTGGGAGACGGCAGAGGCGCTGGCCGAAGCGCTCGGCAAGGCCGCTGCGTTCGCGCCGCTGTCGAAGGAGGCGCTGCGCGAAGTGTGCGAGGCCACGCTCGAGCCGGACGGCAGTGGCGGCGCGCGGCTGCGCTGCGACCCGGCGCTCGAGGCCTTCCTGTTCACCCAGCTGGGGCGCGGCGACGCGTACGGCATGCTGGCGCGCGTGGCATCGCCGCTCCTCGTGGTCGGCGGCGATCGCGCGCATCCTGGCGCGACCTGGGCCACCCGCATGCAGGGCGAGGTCCAGCGCGCCGTGCGCGGCGCGGAATTCGTCGAGGTCGCCGGCAGCGGACACATGCTGCCGCTCGAACGGCCCGAGCAATGCGCGGAACTGCTCGCCGGATGGATCGAACGATGCGAAGCGGGAGGGAGGCCATGACGATCGAAGCGCGGCCGGTGCGCGACGCGCACCAGACCACCATGGGCGAGCTGCTGCAGTTCATCCGGCAGCGCGGGTTCGGGCCGGGTGAGCGCCTGCCGTCGGAACGCGAGCTCGCCGAACGCTTCGACGTGAGCCGCAACACCGTGCGGGAAGTGCTCAGCACGCTCGAATGTTTTCGTTTGGTGGAGCGCCGTCCGAGCTCCGGAGTCTATCTTCGCGAGGAAGTGACCGACCCGAGCCTTGAGGCGATGGTGCTGGCGTCTGGCGCGGGCGTCGAGCTCGATGAAGACGAGGTTCTGCAGTCGATGGAGACCCGCTACCTGCTCGAACTGCAGGCCGTGCGCCTGTGCTGCCAGCGGCGCAGCGAGCAGGATCTCGCACAGCTGAGGCGGATCGTGGCGCGCAGCGCGGCGCTGATCCGCGACGGCGGCAATGTGGCCGACGAGGACAGCAGGTTCCACCTCGCCGTAGTGGCCGGCACGCAGAATTCAGTGCTGGTGCGCGTGGTGCGGCCCTTCTACCTGCTATCGGCACCCCGGCGCACGCTGTACTTCGCAAGCGCGGCCCGGGCGCGCAGGTCGCTCGCCGACCACCGCAAGCTGCTTGCTGCGATCGGGCGGCGCGACGAAAAGGCCGCCGCGCGCATCCTGGTCGACCACCTCGGAACGGTCGAGAACTATTGGCGAAGTACGCTGGGCGCCAAGCCCACCGGGCCCCTGGGCCCCGCCGGGCGGCTGGCTACATCCCGCCGTTGACGACCAGGCACTGCCCAGACACGTAATCGCTGTCCGGGCTGCAGAACAGGTACACCGACCCTGCCGCTTCCTCCGGGTAGCCACCACGGCCCAGCGGGATCATCTGGTTCATCACCGCAAGCCGCCCGCCCTGAATACCCACCTTCACTTTGCGCCCCTGCACGTCGATCTCGCCGGATTCACCGGCCGAGAGCGGCGTGGTGAGCCGGGTCTGGATGTAGCCGAAGGCCACCGCGTTGACGGTCACGTCGTAGCGGCCGAACTCTTTTGCGGTCGCCTTGGTGAGGCCAATCACGCCCGCCTTGCCGGAGGAGTAGTTCGCCTGGCCTGCGTTGCCGTTCACACCCGAGGTCGAGGAAATATTGACGACCTTGCGCACGATGCGCTTCCCGGCCTTGCGCTCTTCCTCGACCACACCGCGGAAATGCTGCTGGAAGGCGCGCAGCACGCGGAACGGCGCGGTCAGGTGCACATCGAGGATCGCGTACCACTGCTCGTCCGACATCTTCTGGATCACGTTGTCCCACGTGTAGCCGGCGTTGTTGACCACGATGTGGCAGCCGCCGAAGGCCTCCACCGCCGTGGCGACGATGCGATCGCCGAAGTCGTTCGCGGTCACGTCACCGTTACAGGCGACGGCCTTGCCGCCGAGTTTTTCAATCTCGGCCACGGTTTCCTTTGCCGGCGCTTCATCGAGGTCGTTGACCACGATCTTCGCGCCGTCGCGCGCGAGGCGCAGCGCAATCTGCTGGCCGATGCCACGGCCCGAACCAGTTACGATGGCGACGCGTTCGTCGAGTTGTCCCATGATGTCTCCTCTAATTGTCGTTTGTTGAAAGGCGGTCAGATCGGAAAAATGAGGCAGGTGGTCGTCGCGTGTGCATACAGCTTGCCGTTCGCGTCGATCAGCTTTCCTTCGGCGGTGCCGGTGCGGCTGCCGGTATGGATTACCCGACCTTCGGCGCGCAGCCGGCCCGTGGTGTCCAGCACCGGGCGGATGAAGTTCACCTTGATCTCGAGGCTCGTATAACCCTGGCCAGGCTTGAGCGTGGTGTGCATCGCGCAGCCCATGCACGAATCCAGCATGGTGGCGATCCAGCCGCCGTGCACGGTGCCAAGCGGGTTGTAGTGGTCGAATTTTCCGTCGCCCGCAAACACCGCCACGCCGAATTCGGCCTGCTCCAGGGTGAAGTCGAGCGCGCGCATGATCGGCGGCGCCGGGTATTTTCCCGCGATCAGGCCCTGGATAAGTTCGAGCCCGCTGACCCGTTTGGCTTCGTCGAGAGGGGTGACGCCGTAGTCCATGCCTGTTCCTATTGTCCGGTGCAGCCCGGGATTGTCGGCTGAGTCTTCCCCAGCATGCAACTCCGCGGCCGTTGCAGTGTCAAATGGTTAGCGGTGCGGGTAAGCCCGCCCAACCCGATCATTCGGGGAAGTCTGGATGGGAGTTTACTTGCCCGCGACACGCTGGCAGAATTCGTTCCCGTTCCGGCCCAGCCTACGGATTGTTCTTAAACAGGATTTCAGTCTCC